>NZ_JAWDKL010000009.1:0-112992 GCF_032464675.1 Roseobacter sp. HKCCA0434 | reverse complement strand
GGGGCTGGGCGGATCTGGCGGCGGTTCACGCCGCCGCCCGCCGACGGGCGGACGCGGCCCGCGCGGAAGAACTCGCCGCACGACGGCGCGAGATGCATGCGCCCGACGGGCTCGATGCACTGCGCGAGGCGCTGGCCGGATATGCCGAGGCCGGAGCCACGGAGGACGCGCCGCCCCCGCGTGAGGAGGCGGAACGGGCCCTCGCCACCGCGCGCGCGACCCTCGCCGAGGCGGAGAACGCCCTGGCGAAGGCGCAGGAGCGGGCGGAGATCGTCCTGCCCGACGAGGGCCGGGCCGAGGCGGCGCTCGCCGCCGCGCGCGGTCAGGTCCAGAAATCCGAGGCAGCCGTGGCAGGCCTGGATGCGGAAGACGAGGCCGCGACGCAGGAGAGGCTGGACGCGCTCGACAAGGCGGCCCGCGAGGCGCTGGCCGAGCTCGACCGGCTGCGCGCGCAGGTGCCGGATCTGGGCAGCCTTCAGGCCCGTCGCGACCGGCTGAAGGCGGTCGTCGACCGGGCGGCCGCGGATGCCGAGCAACTGCAGACCGAGAACGCCAAGATCGACGGCCGCATCGAGACGCGGGCCGAGGAGGGCATCGAGGAGGAGCTGGCAGCGGTTCGGGACCAGCTGCGCGAGGCGGTCGAGACCCGCGATCGCATCGCCTTCGAGGTCAAGGTGCTGCGCCGTCTTCGCGACGCGCTCGACGCGGCCAAGACCGCCGCGCGCGAGACCTATTTCGAGCCGATCCGGGCCGAGATGCAGCCGCTCTTGCGCGACCTGTGGGAGGATGTGGAGATCGAGTGGTCCGACGACACGCTGTTGCCGGTCACGCTGGTGCGCCGCGGGACGGCGGAGCCGATCGACGTGCTGTCGGGCGGCACGCAGGAGCAGATCGCCTTTTTCGTGCGGCTCGCCTTCGCGCGGTTGCTGGCCAAGGCGGGACGCCCGGCACCGCTGATCCTCGACGACGCGCTGGTCTATTCGGATGACGACCGCATCGAGCGGATGTTCGACGCGCTGCACCGCGCGGCGGGCGATCTGCAGATCATCGTCCTGTCCTGCCGCCAGCGGGCCTTTCGCGATCTGGGGGCCGTCACGCTCGGCTTCGAGCGGGTGGAGCCGGTCTGATGCAGCGCTTGGGAGACGATCTTCGACTGTCCGCCACCGATCTGATGCGGTTCGCGGTCTGCCCGCATGCGACGCGACTCGACCTCGCGCGGCTTCACGGCGAGGGGCCGGAGCCCGCCGATGACAGCGCGGATGCGCGGCTGCTGCAACGGCGCGGCGACCTGCACGAGGAGGCGCATCTCGACCATCTCAAGGCGGATGGCGGGGTCGTCGAGATCGCCCGCGACCAGGGGTTCGGCGCGGCGGTCGAGGCGACGCAGGAGGCCCTTCGCGGTGGGGCGCGGCATGTCTTCCAGGGTGCGCTCGAGGGCGGGATGTGGGGCGGCTGGTCCGACTTCCTGGAGCGGGTCGAGCGGCCATCGCAGCTCGGCGACTGGTCCTACGAGGTCGCGGATACGAAGCTGAAGCGCAAGCCCGCACCGGGCCATGTCCTGCAACTGGTGCTCTATTCCGACCTGTTGGCGCGGGTGCAGGGCACGGTGCCGGAGCGGGCGCATGTCGTGCTGGGCGACGGGGCGCGCTTCACCTTCCGGCTCGACGAGGTCTCCGACTACGCGCGCGCGATGCGGGATCGGCTGGAAAATTTCGTCGCGGCGCCGCCGGACACCCGGGCCGTACCCTGCGCGGCCTGTCCGCTATGTAGGTGGCGCGAGCATTGCGCCGCGGTGTGGGAGGCGGAGGACAGCCTGTTCCGCATCGCGGGCATCGCACGCGGCCAGGTGGCGAAGATCGAGGCCGCGGGCGTGACCTCGATGGCGGAGCTGTCACGCCACGAGGGCGAGGTCCCGAGGCTCGCCGCGCCGACGCTCGACCGGCTGAGGATGCAGGCCAGCTTGCAGACCGCGCGGCCCGAGCGGGGGCCGCATCACGCGTTGCGCCCGGCCCAGCCGGGCAAGGGCTTCGACCTGCTGCCGCCGCCGCACCCGGAGGACCTTTTCTACGACATCGAGGGCGATCCCCATTACGAGGAGGGTGGCACGGACGGTCTGGAATATCTGCACGGGATCTGGGCGAAGGCTGCGTTCACGGCGGTCTGGGCGCATGACCGGGCCGAGGAGAAGGCGGCGCTGTCGCGGCTGATGGACCTGTTTGCGCAGGTACTCGAAGCGCATCCGGGCGCGCATGTCTATCACTACGCGCCCTACGAGATCACGGCGCTGAAGCGGCTGACGATGCAGCACGGGCTGGGCGAGGCGCGGCTCGACCGCTGGCTGCGGGCGGGGCGGTTCGTCGATCTCTATGCCGTGGTGCGCAACGGCATCTTCGCGTCCGAGCCGTCCTATTCGATCAAGGACATGGAAGCGCTCTACGGGTTCGCGCGGACCGGAGAGGTCACGACCGCGGGCGGCTCCGTCGTCGCCTACGAGGCGTGGCGCGAGGAGGGGGACGGCGCGATCCTCGACGAGATCGAGCACTACAACCGGCTCGACTGCGTCTCGACGGAAGAGCTGCGCGACTGGCTCCTGTCGATCCGCCCCGAGGGAACGGGCGAGACCGTCGCGCGACCCGCGACAGATACCGACGACGAGAAGGAGCTTGCGGCGCAGGCGTTGCATGACAGCCTGATGAATGCGGACCTGCCCGAGGGGCGCGGACAGTTGCTCTACGATCTGGCGCAGTACCATCCGCGCGAGAAGAAGCCGGTGGCGTGGGCGGTCTTCGACGCCGCCGCGAAGGATGTGGGCGATCTGTGCGAGGATCTCGATTGCCTCGGCGGGCTGACGGCGACCGGCGCGGCCGAGGCCATGACGGCGAAATCGCGCGAGCGGACCTATCGCTGGCCCGCGCAGGAGACGAAATTGCGCGCGGGTGCGGACGCTGCCATCTCCGTGCCGGGGGAGCCCTTCCCTGTCGCCGTCACGGTCCGCGCGCTCGACCGCGCCGCGCGGAGCGTGACCGTGCGGACGACGCATGAAGGCGCGCTGGCAGATCGGATCGACCTGCTGCCGTCCTGGTCGCTCCGCACCCAGTCGATCGAGACGGCGATCGCGAACGTGATCGAGGACCAGCTCGGTCCGTGCACAAACGGTGCGGCGGAGGCGTTGCTGTCGCGCGCGCTGCCGACCCTGAGCGGCAACCTCGACATGGCCGATCTGGCACAGGTCGATCCGGTCGAGGCTATGATCCGCGCGACGCGGGCGCTCGACGGGGGCGTTCTGCCGGTGCAGGGGCCGCCGGGCACCGGGAAGACCTACGTGACCGCACGGGCGATCCTCGCACTGGTCCGGCAGGGCAGGCGGGTGGGGGTCTGCTCCAATTCCCATGACGCGATCCGCAACGTGCTGATGGGATGCATCGACGCGCTCGAAGATGACGACACCGACCTGACGGTCGCGGATCTGTCCGTCGGGCACAAGCAGCGGGACGGCATGGACGCGCTCGACCCGCCCTACGATGCCATCGTGAAGGTTCCGAATGCCGGTGCGGCGGAGGGGATCGACGTGGTGGGCGGCACGGCGTGGCTGTTCTCCTCGCCCGACCTCGCCGATGCGTTCGACACGATCTTCGTGGACGAGGCGGGGCAGGTGCCGCTTGCCAACGCGCTCGCTCTGACGCAGGCGACGCGCAACCTTGTCCTGGTGGGCGACCCCGCGCAGTTGCCACAGGTGGTGCAGGGGGCGCACCCGCACCCGGCGGGGCTGTCCTGCCTCGACTGGATGCTGGGCGGGGCGACCACGATCCCGGCGGAGCGCGGCCTGTTCCTGCCGGTCACGCGGCGGATGCAGCCCGAGCTTGCCACCTACATCTCGCGCCAGTTCTACGAGGGTCGGCTCAGCGCGCATCCCGACACCGCGCGGCAATCGGTCGAGGCGGATGGGCTCCCCTCCACCGGCGCGTGGCGCGTTCCGGTGGCGCATGACGGGCGGGTGCAGCATGCGCCGGAGGAGGTCGCGGCGATCGAGGCCACGATCGACCGCCTGCTGAATGGCCGGATGACCGACCGCGAGGGCAGGGCGCGCGCCTTGCGGCCTTCGGACATCATCGTCGTCGCGCCCTACAACCTACAGGTCAACGCGCTGACGGACGCGCTGCACGGCATCCGCTGCGGCACGGTGGACCGGTTCCAGGGGCAGGAGGCGCAGGTGGTGCTGGTCTCGATGACCGCCTCCTCGGCCGAGGCGACGGCGCGCGGGCTCGACTTCCTGCTGTCGCGCCAGCGGATGAACGTCGCCATCTCGCGCGGGAAGGCGCTGTCGCTGGTCTTCGCCGCGCCCCGCCTGACCGAGACGGCCTGCACGAGCGTCGAGCACATGCGGCTGGTCAATGCGCTCTGCGCGCTGCCGGCCTGGACCCTGGGGAGGGACGGGGATGGCTAATCGTCACGACTTCCGCCATGCCGAACTGAAGCGGCGCCAGCGCGCGATGCGGGAGGGCTTTCCCCCGAATTTCGGCCTGCGCATCCACCGCATGATCTCCTGGATCGGCCGGGCCGAGGCGGAGCCCTACGATCCTGCCGCGTCGTTCATCTTCCTTTGGATCGCCTTCAACGCGGCCTATTCCGATGGGAGCGACATCGATGGGCCCCCCGCGTCGGAGCGGGACCGGTTCCGCGCCTTCTTCCGCCGGGCGCTGGACTGCGATCCCGAGCATCGGCTCTACCGGACTGCATGGCGGGACGGCGGGCAGCCGATCCGGGCGTTCATCGACAACCGCTACGTCTTTTCCCCTTTCTGGACGCATCATCACGGGCTGGGCTGCGACGATTGGGAGGACCGATTTCGCAAGGCGTCCGCGCTGTTCGAGGCGGCCTTGCGCGACGGGGAGACCGATCTCGTCCTGTCGTTCATGTTCGACCGGCTCTACATGCTGCGCAACCAGTTGATACATGGCGGCGCGACATGGGATTCCTCGATCAATCGCGATCAGCTTCGCTCGGGCGTGGACCTGCTGGGCGCGCTGCTGCCGGTGGTGGCGGACCTGATGATGTCCTGCCCTTCCGAGGGCTGGGGACACCCCTTCTTTCCTGTGGTGGACCCCTCGTCGTGACGGGCCTGTTGCAGCATCGGTTAGGCACGGTGCACGGCAGACGCGAGCAAGCTTGAGGTTGAGATCCTGAGACTGGACTCCAGGCCAACTCGCGATAGAACATATGCAGAACATTTGTGCTTGGTGAAGTTCTGTGTATGGCTGGCATCGTCCCGTTTCCAATTTCGAAGGCGACCCCGAGAAGGCATTATACTATTGCATCAAAGGGATTTTCCGATGAGCAGATCCCTACGCCCGAGGGTTCGGGAGCGATTGGGATCTTCATGGCGAAGGCCCCGTTCCAGCGGGAGCCGATTCTCCGGGTGCGCGATCGGAAAACGGCGCGGGAGATGTCTCTCGCACAGCAGGTGTCGCACTGCGCGCCGAAGCGGCCCGAGGGGGTATTTCAGGCGACGGAGGATGGGCTTGCGTGCTGGGATGTCGGCTCGGTTGTGGGCGAGCTTTGGGAATCTCCGCGCGACCCTACCTTCACCGCGACCAAGCGGCTGGCGATGCGGGCGGAGGCTCAGCGGGATGCCCTGAGTGTTGATCCGGCATGGAGCGCAGGCGGACCTGAGTGCCGCGCACAACCGCTTCCGCATCGGCAAGCTGTCCTCCTCGCCCAGTTCGGAAGATCCCGGATCGCCGAGCGATCCGCGCTGGCGGCTGAAGCTGTTTCGGTCCCGGACACAGGCGCTTTGGGCCTGGGTGGTGCGCCATGAGCGGGCGGCGGATCGTCTCGATTTCCCTTCCCTGCCTGCCGATGGAGCGGTGGATGCGGATCGCGCAGGACATGGGCAGACCGGTTCCTGAGGGGCCGATGGTGCTGGCAGTGGAGGGCACGCATGGTCCGGTCGTTCATGGCGCGAACCGGTCGGCGACGATGCTCGGCATCCGCGTAGGCGAGCGGATCGTGGATATGCGCGCGCTCTGTCCGGAGTTGCGGGTGGAGTATGGCGACCTTTCCGGGGACAATGCGCTAATGGAGCGGCTGGTGCTCTGGATCCGGCGCTGGGGGCCGTGGTCGGCACGGGACGGGGCGCATGGACTGATCCTCGACTGTACGGGGGTTCCGCATCTGTTCGGCGGTGAGGCGGCGCTGTTGGAGGAGATAGAGGCGCGGCTTTCGACCCTCGGACTGAGCGCGCGGGTCGCCATGGCCACGACCTGGGGGGCGGCCTGGGCATTGGCGCGGTTCGGCGCGGTGCGCGCGATCTGCGAAGGGAACGAGGCGGAGGCACTGCGCCCCCTGCCGGTGCGGGCCTTGCGTCTGAGCAGTGAGGCGGAGCAGTTGCTGCACCGGCTGGGGCTGAAGACCATCGGCGATCTCGCCGCGATCCCGCGCCTGTCGCTGGCGCGGCGGTTCAATCGGGCGGAGTTGGTGGCGAACCCGCTCCTGCGACTGGATCAGGCGATGGGACGGATGGCGGAGCCGATCTCGGCCGAGGATGCGCCGGAGCCGACCCGCTCGATACTGCGGCTGGCCGAGCCGATCCAGGACCCGACCGCGCATCTGCCCGACCTCTGCGCCGAGCTTTGCGCTCAACTTGCAGAGCGCGGCGCAGGCTGTCGCCGCCTGCATCTCACCGTCTATCGCACGGATGGGGAGGTGGCGTGTGTCACCGTCGCGACCTCTCAGCCGAGCCGAGACCCGGCGCATCTAGCCCGTCTCTTCGACGGGCGTTTGGAGCGGATCGACCCGGGGTTTGGGTTCGATCTCGTAACCTTGGACGCGGATGGCGTAGAGCCGTTTGACGAGGTTCAATCGGACCTCGGCGGTAGGCGTGCCGCTGGAATGTCGCTGCCTCAACTGATCGACCGGCTTTCCGCCCGCTTCGGCGCGGAAGCCGTGACGCGCCCCGTCACCTGCGAAAGTCATGTGCCGGAGCGGGCTGAGCGACGGGTTCCCGCCCTGCACGATGCGCCTCAAGGGGAGGTGACGACACGCGAACGACCCTTGCGCATATTACCCAGCCCCGAAGAGGTGCGCGTGATCTACGCTGTGCCCGAAGGACCACCCGCCCAGTTCATCTGGCGCAAACAGACGCTAAGGGTGGCACGCCATGCGGGACCTGAACGGATTGCGCCCGAATGGTGGCGGGATAAGCCCGGCACTCGTCTGCGCGACTACTACAAAGTGGAGGATGAGAAGGGCCTTCGCCTCTGGCTCTATCGCGAGGGGCTGGACGGGGACGGGCGCGGCGGGCAGCCACGCTGGTTCGTGCACGGGATCTTCGCCTGATGCCGCTCAAGGACCACGAACACCCGCGCCGCACCATCGAGGAAGATGATTTCGCGCTCAATCCGCCCACGGAATTCGTGGAATTGGGAATGACGAGCTGCTTTTCCTTCCTGCATGGCGCGTCGGATGCGGTGGACCTCATCACGACGGCATGGTCGCAGGGGCATCACGCGCTCGGCATCGCGGACATAAACACGATGGCGGGCGTGGTGCGACACCACAAGGAAGCGCTGACAGTCAATATCCGCCCCGTGATCGGATGCAGGATCGTGCTGATGGGCGGGGAAGAGTTCCTCGCCTATCCACGAGACCGCGCCGCCTATGGCAGGCTCTGCGCCCTGCTGACCAAGGGCAAGACGGCGACGCTGGACGGCGCCTGGCAGGAGAAGGGGGCATGTCATCTGACCCTCGATGACCTCGCCGCCCATGCGGAGGGCGTACAGCTGATCGCACTGCCCAAGGAGGATCTTGCGGTGTTCGAGGCAGAGCTGCCACGCCTTTCCGCCGCCCTGCCGACGCTGCGCCATATCGCGGTCAGCCATCTCTATCGCGGCGACGATCGGGCGCGGATCAACCGGCTCGACCGGTTGGCGCAGGCGCATGGGCTTTCGATCCTCGCCACAAACGACGTGCATTACCACGCGCCCGCGCGGCGGCCCTTGCAGGACGTGATGACCTGTATACGACACAAGACCACCATCGCGAAGGCGGGCTTCCTGCTGCATGCCAATGCGGAGCGGCATCTCAAGCCGCCGGCCGAAATGATCCGTCTCTTCGCCGAATGGCCTCACGCGATCCGTGCGACGCGGGAGGTCGCGGACGCCTGCACCTTCGACCTGCGGGAGCTGCGATACGACTACCCTGAAGAGACCGTGCCGCAGGGTCGCACGGCGGATTCGTATCTCGCCGAACTCACCTGGCAGGGTGCTGCCGATCGCTATCCGGACGGCATCTCGCGCAAGGTGCGGGCCGTTCTGGCCAAGGAGCTCGCCCTGATCGCGAAGCTGAAGATCTCGCCCTATTTCCTGACGATCCGCGACATCGTCCACTATGCTCGCTCTCTCGGCATCCTATGCCAGGGGCGCGGTTCCGCCGCGAATTCCGCCGTCTGCTACTGCCTCGGCATCACATCCGTCGATCCCGACCAGCACGAGGTACTGTTCGAGCGCTTCATCTCGGAGGAGCGCCGCGAGCCGCCCGACATTGACGTGGATTTCGAGCATGAGCGGCGCGAGGAGGTCATCCAGCACATCTACGCCAAATACGGCCGCGACCGCGCAGGCCTCTGCGCCACCGTGATCCATTACCGCCCGCGCATGGCGATCCGCGAGGTCGGCAAGGTCATGGGGTTGAGCGAGGACATCACCTCCGCCCTTGCCAAGACCGTCTGGGGAAGCTTCGGCACCGACATGGGGGAGCGGGAGGCGAAGCAGGCCGGCCTCAACCTCTCCGATCCGCACCTGTCTCGGACCATCAGGATCGCGCAGCAGCTGATCGGGATGCCGCGTCACCTCGGCCAGCATGTCGGCGGCTTCATCCTGACACAGGACAGGCTCAGCGAAACCGTCCCCATCGGCAACGGCGCGATGCCCGAGCGCAGCTTCATCGAATGGGACAAGGACGACATCGAGGAGCTGGGTATCTTCAAGGTCGATGTGCTGGCGCTGGGAATGCTGACCTGCATCCGCAAATCGTTCGACCTGATCGAAGCGCATTACGGGGAACGCTGGACGCTGGCGACCGTCCCGCAGGAGGACGCGGCGGTCTATGACATGCTGTGCAAGGGAGACAGCCTGGGTGTGTTCCAGGTCGAGAGCCGGGCGCAAATGAACATGCTGCCGCGCCTGCGCCCCCGCACTTTCTACGATCTCGTGATCGAGGTCGCCATCGTCCGCCCCGGCCCGATCCAAGGCGACATGGTGCATCCCTATCTGCGGCGTCGCGACGGGAAGGAGGCGATCGAGTATCCCTCTCCCGCGCCGGACCACGGCCCACCGGATGAACTGAGGCGTATTCTCAGCCGGACACTGGGCGTTCCGATCTTCCAGGAGCAAGCCATGCAGCTCGCCATGGTCGCGGCGCGCTTTTCCCCGGCCGAGGCCAACAAGCTGCGCAAGGCTATGGCTACCTTTCGTAATCGGGGAGAGAAGGTCAAGAACCACAAGGCGAAGATGGTCGAGCGCATGATCGCCCGCGGCTACGATCCCGTCTTCGCCGAACGTTGCTTTTCCCAGATCGAAGGCTTCGGCGAATATGGCTTTCCCGAAAGCCATGCGGCGAGCTTCGCGCATCTCGTCTACATCTCCAGCTGGATCAAGTGCCACTATCCGGACGTGTTCTGCGCGGCATTGCTCAATTCCCAGCCGATGGGCTTCTACGCCCCAGCCCAGATCGTGCGCGATGCGCGCGAGCACGGTGTGGAGGTGCGCCCGCCGGATGCGAACCTCAGCGATTGGGATAACACGCTGGAGCCGGTGGGGCCGGGCCGCTTTGCCGTTCGGCTGGGGCTGCGACAGGTGGATGGCGCGAAGGAAAACGCGATCGCGCGGTTGCTGGCCGCACGCGACGCGCCCTATCGCGATCTCACCGAGCTCAAGGCGCGCGCCCGTCTCGATACCGGCACGATGAAGCGGCTGGCAGCAGCGGATGTGTTCGGCTCCCTCGGCCTCGACCGGCGCGCGGCGCTCTGGGACAGTGTGGCCCTCCGCAACGCCCCCGACCTGCCGTTGTTTCGCGAGGTGCAGGACGAGGGCGCGGAGGTTCGCATCCCGCTGCCCACAATGCCGAATTGCGAGCAGGTCGTCGCCGACTACCAGACGCTGCGCCTCTCGCTGAAGGCGCATCCCCTGGCATTCATGCGCCGTTCCATGGCCGCACAAGGTCTGATCTCGACCGAAACCCTTTCTCGAACGGTTAGCGGCGAGCGGGTTCGCCTGGCAGGTCTCGTACTCGTGCGCCAAAGGCCCGGCAGCGCAAAGGGGGTTTGCTTCATCACGGTGGAGGACGAACACGGCGTCGCCAACCTCGTCATCTGGCCAAAGATCATGGAGCGATACCGCGCGGCGGTAATGGCCTCCCGCCTGATCTACGTGGAGGGCCGCGTCCAGCGCGACCGCGACATCATCCACGTCGTCGCCGACCATCTAGAGAACCGCAGCGACGCCCTCGACGGGCTGACGGGCACGGTTGTGCCGACGCCGATCGCCCGCGCCGACGAGGTGCTGCGCCCTGTGCCCGATCACGGCTCCCGGCATCCAAGAAACGTGCGCGTGATCCCCAAGTCGCGCGATTTTCATTGAGCCCTGTTGGCTGCAATAGCTGGAAGCTTGTTGCAGATGATAACAGGTTCGCACAATGGACGGTCGGCTGTCCTGATACTCGTAAGTGGTCTCAGGGGTTCTCTGTCGGCGACCTCTCGATTTTGCGTAGCCGGTTCGTTTCGGTCGCCGACGCCGGGATAGACCTCGTGACCTGCCCCCTGCAAACTCTCGCCGTGAATGAGGGAGCCTCAAGGGGCCAGGTCAGGCGCCTCACCCCTCTGCCCGGAGCCGCGCCTCGTCGTCGGCCAACAGGGCTGCCGCCGTTCCGCGAGCGGACGCGATCTCAGCCGCCGCGCGCCGCGCCCGTTCGGTCGACACTCGATCCAGCCACTCTGACGCGGACCGGTCGAGCGGCTTCTCGTACCGCTCCGCTTCGAGGCGTGCGATCTCCTCGGCGACGATCGCCGACAGGAAGCGCTGAGCTTCGGTATGAGACAGGCGTCCATTCGTCACCTGCCTGAGATACGGCTCACTTCCGAAAGCGAGAAGCGTCGCGAGCGAACGAGATGTGGAAAACCTCTTCAGGCGTAGGCTGACCTGCATGAACCGTTGACGATTTTCCCCGGCTTTCCGGGGTACTCGGCGGCGCCAGACATAGCTGCCCCCGCGGCGCTGCACGTGGGTCGGAGAACGTATCTGCCGGATCCTCTGTTGGAAGCTCCGAGAGCCGCGCCACGTCCGGTAATTTAGGAAGATTGGCGTCCACGTATCGCAGATGGATGGACTGGGATCGCTTTGGTCCGCAATTCCGGGTCAGATCAATACGTTACAGGATATGGCTGGGGTGGTAGGATTCGAACCTACGGTACACGGTACCAAAAACCGCTGCCTTACCACTTGGCTACACCCCATCAGGTGGGCAGTTTCTTAGTGCCGCTCCGAAGGGGCTGCAAGAGGAAAATCGGCCGAAGCCGTGCCGAATATGCAGGAGGTCCGATGACGCCGTTCCAGTTCACCACCACGCCCACCATCCGCTGTGCCGAGGGGGCGAGCGGCGAGCTTGCCGATCTGTTCGCGGGCGCCGCGCATGTCGGGGTCGTGACCGATGCCACGATCCGACGGCTGGGGCTCGACGTGCCCGCGATGGATGCGTTGCGCGGGGCGGGCCTCGCCGTCACGGTGTTCGACGGCGTGCTGCCGGACCCGACCGAGGCGATGCTGTCGGAGGCCTGCGCCGCGCTGGCGGGCTGCGACGCGGTTCTGGGGCTGGGCGGAGGCTCCCCGCTCGACATTGCGAAGATGGTGGCGGTGCGGCTCGCCTCGGATCAGCCGTTGGGCGAGATGTACGGCGTCGGCAACGTGACGGGCGGGCGGCTGCCGCTGGTTCTGGTGCCGACCACGGCGGGGACGGGGTCGGAGGTGACGCCGATCTCGATCCTGACGACGGCGACAAACGAGAAGATGGGCGTCGTCAGCACGGTGTTGCTGCCCGATGCGGCGGTGCTCGACCCGCTGTTGACGCTGGGGCTGCCGCGCTCGGAGACGGCGGCGACCGGCATCGACGCGATGGTCCACGCGATCGAGGCGTTCACCTCGCGCCTCCGCAAGAACCCGCTTTCGGACATGCTGGCCGAGCAGGCGCTGCGGCTTCTGGGCGCGAACATCCTGACCGTGTGCGAGCGACCCGAGGACGCGGACGCGCGCGGTGCGATGCTGCTGGGGTCGTGCCTTGCCGGGCAGGCCTTCTCAAATGCGCCGGTGGCGGCGGTGCATGCGCTCGCCTATCCGCTGGGCGGGCAGTTCAAGGTGACGCATGGGCTCTCGAACTGCCTCGTCCTGCCGGAGGTGGTGGCCTTCAACATGCCCGAGGCGGAGGCGCATTACGCGCATCTGTCCGGCATACTGTTCGACGGGAAACCGCTGCCGCAAGGCTTTCGCGATCTCGCGCGTCAGACCGGCCTGCCCACGACGCTGCGCGAGGTGGGGGTGAGCGAAGGCGACCTCGACGCGCTGGCGACGGATGCGATGAAGCAGACGCGGCTGTTGGTGAACAACCCGCGCGAGATGACATACGAAGCCGCGCGCGCGATCTACGAGGCGGTGCTCTGAGCCTTCGCCGCGTCGGTATAGGGGCAGGCGACCCGGTGGCCGGGTAGCCGTTCCTCCAGCGGTGGGCGCGCCTCGGCACAGTCCGCCCGTGCGATCGGACAGCGGGTGCGGAACACGCAGCCCGAGGGTGGCGCGATGGGGGAGGGCAATTCGCCTTCCAGCACCGGGCGGTCGCGGGCGCGCTCCTTGGCCGGGTCGGGGATCGGGACGGAGGAGATGAGCGCGCGGGTATAGGGATGCAGCGGCTGCTCCACCAAGGGCGCGGCGTCCGCCACCTCGACCAGCCTGCCGAGATACATCACCGCGATCCGGGTCGAGATATGGCGCACGATGCTGAGGTCGTGCGCGATGAACAGGAGGCTCAGCCCCATGTCGCGCTGCAGCTCGCCCAAGAGATTCACCACCTGCGCCTGGACCGACACGTCGAGCGCGCTGACCGGCTCGTCGCAGACCACCAGCTCCGGCTCGGTGATGAGCGCGCGGGCGATGCCGATGCGCTGGCACTGGCCGCCGGAGAACTCGTGCGGGTAGCGGTTCTGGAGGTTCGGCAGCAGGCCCACCCGCTCCATCATCTCGCCCACGCGGCGGCGGCGCTCCTCGCGCCCGATCTCGGGGCGGTGGGTCATCAGCGGCTCGGCCACGATCTGCCCGACGGTCATGCGCGGATTGAGGGCGGCGAGCGGGTCCTGGAACACCATCTGGACCTCACGCCCGAACTTGCGCCGGGCGGAGGGGGACAGCTTCGTGAGGTCCTCGCCCTTCCACAGCACGCGCCCCGCGGTGGCGGGAACGGTCCCGACGATGGCGCGCGCGAGCGTGGACTTGCCCGAGCCGCTCTCGCCGACGAGGCCCAGGGTCTCACCCCGCTCGATAATCAGGTCGGCCTGGCTGACGGCCTGAAGCTGGTCCGGCTTGGTCCACGGCCAGGCGCCGCGCTTGGGGACCGGGAAGGTGACGTCGAGACCTTCGACGCGCAGCAGCGGTTCGGTCATTTCACCTCCTCCCGCGGGGCATGGCAGGCGCGCAGGCGGTTGTCCCCGAAGGGTTGGAGGGGCGGCATGACCTCGCGACACGGCTCGTGCGCCAGCGGGCAGCGCGGCGCGAACGGGCAGCCGGGACCGAGGCGGGTGAGGTCCGGCGGCTCCCCCGGAATGGTACTGAGGTGATCCTGCGGAATGTCGAGGCGCGGCACGGCGGCCAAGAGGCCCAGGGTGTAGGGATGCGACGGGTTGGCGAAGACGGCGTCGGTCGGCCCCGTCTCCATCACCCGGCCGCCATACATGACCATCGTGCGCTCGCACGCGCCCGCCACGATGCCGAGGTCGTGGGTGATGAGCACGATGGCGGTGCCGAACTCCGCCCGGATCTCCGACAGCAGCTCCATGATCTGCGCCTGCACGGTCACGTCGAGCGCGGTGGTCGGCTCGTCCGCGATCAGCACCTTCGGACGGCACAGCAACGACATGGCGATCATGATGCGCTGGCGCATGCCGCCCGAGAACTCGTGCGGAAACATGCGCAGCCGCGCCTTGGCGTCCGGGATGCGCACGGCGTCGAGCATCTGTGCGCTCTCGTCCAGCGCCTGCCGCTTGCCCATGCCCCGGTGCAGCGTCAGCACCTCGGCCATCTGGTCGCCGATGCGCATGTAGGGGTTCAGCGAGGTCATCGGATCCTGGAAGATCATCGACACCTGCTCGGCCCGCAGGCGGTTCAGCTTGCGCTCGGGCAGGTTGAGGATGTCCTCCCCGGCAAGGCGCACGCGTCCCTCGGCGCGGCCGTTGCGGGCGAGCAGGCCCAGCGTGGCGAAGGCGAGCTGGGTCTTGCCCGATCCGCTCTCGCCCACGATGGCAAGCGTCTCGCCCGCGTCGAGCTGGAAGGAGATGCCGTTGACGGCGCGCACGGTGCCGTCGGGCGTATCGAAGGCGACGGACAGGTTTTCGACGTCGAGAAGCATCAGCGATCCTTGGGGTCGAGCGCGTCGCGCAGACCGTCCCCGATGAAGAAGAAGGCGAAGAGACCCGCGACGAAGAAGCCGAGCGGGAAGAGAAGCTGCCACAGCGTGCCGTTCTGCATCTCGTCCGCGCCCTCGTTGATCAGCGCGCCCCAGCTCGTCAGCGGCTCCTGCACGCCGAGGCCGAGGAAGCTGATGAAGCTTTCGTAGATGATCATCGACGGCACCAGCAGCGTGGCATAGACGATCACGACGCCCAGCAGGTTCGGCACGATATGGCGCAGGATGATGCGCAGCGGGCTGACACCGGTGGCGATGGCGGCCTCCACGAACTCCTTGCCGCGCAGCGCCAGCGTCTGCCCGCGCGCGATCCGCGCCATGTCGAGCCAGGAGATGAGGCCGATCCCCACGAACAGCATCAGGACGGAGCGGCCGAACACGACTAGCAGCAGGATCAGCACGAACATGTAGGGAATGGACATCAGCACATCGACGACGCGCATCATGATGTTGTCGAGCCGCCCGCCGAAATAGCCCGCGATGGCGCCGTAGAGCGTGCCGACCACCACCGCGATCAGCGCGCCGACGATGCCGACCATCAGGCTGATCTGCGTGCCCTGCACCGTGCGCGCGAAGAGGTCGCGCCCCAGCGGATCGGTGCCGAACCAGTGGCCGCTCTCCAGCGAGGGTCGGCCCTTGGTGCTGACCGATCCCAGCACGTTCCAGTCGATATCCTCGTAGTTCCAAGGCGACACGAAGGGCCCGATGATGGCGAAGAGGGCGATGGCGGTCAGGACGACCAGCCCTGCGACGGCGGCGCGGTTGCGAAAGAAGCGCCGCCGCGCGTCGGCCCAGAGCGAACGGCCCTTGGTGGGCGGGGCGGAGGCGAGCGCGTCCGCGACGTTTTTCGTGGCGAACATGCGATCAGTACCGGATCTTGGGGTCGATCCAGGCGTAGAGCACGTCGACCAGGAGGTTGAAGAGGACCGTCAGCGTCCCCAGCAGCACCGTGATGCCCATCATCACGCCGTAATCGCGGTTCAGCGCGCTCGCCACGAAAAACTGGCCGATGCCGCCGGTGGAGAAGTAGATGTCGATGACGACCGAGCCGGTGATCATGCCCACGAAGGCCGGGCCGAGATAGGAGATCACCGGCAGCAGGGCCGGTTTCAGCGCGTGGCGCAGCACGATGCGCCGCATCGGCAGGCCCTTGGCGCGCGCGGTGCGGATGAAGTTGGAGCTCATCACCTCCAGCATCGAGGCGCGCGCGATGCGCGCGATGGAGGCCATGAAGCTGGTCGACAGCGCGATGACCGGCAGGATCACGTATTGCCACTGTCCGCCCTGCCAGCCGCCGCCGGGCAGCCAGCCGAGCCACAGCGTGAAGATCAGCACGAGGATCGGGGCCAGCACGAAGTTCGGCAGCACCTGCGCACCGATCGAGATACCGACCGCGAGGTAGTCGAGCCAGGAATTGTGCCGGATCGCGGCCACGATACCGAGCGTGCCGCCCACCAGCACGGCGACAACGAAGCTCCAGAATCCGTAGGTCAGCGTGACGGGGAAGCCCTGTTCTATGAGGTCGTTCACGTCCTGGTCGCGATAGACGAAGGACGGGCCGAAATCGAACTGGGTGACGACCTTCCACACATAGGTGCCGATCTGGGCGAGGAAGGATTTGTCGAGCCCGTATTCCCGTTCGAGATTGGCCAGCACCGCCGGCGGCACGCCGCGTTCGGACGCGAAGGGAGAGCCGGGCGCCGCGTACATCATCACGAAGGTCGCGACGATCAGGATCAGCAGGACCGGGATCGCGACGGCGAGGCGTCGCAGGACGAAGGCGAACATCGTGGAACCACCTGACGAGGGTGGGACGGGCCTCGCGCGAGGCCCGCCCCTTGGAAGATTACTCGGACGCGGTGCGGGTCAGGTCACGCACGTACCAGTTGTTTTCCACGTTCTCCATCGGCCAGCCCTGGATCTCCTCGTTCAGAACGAAGTTCTGCGTGTAGTGGTAGATCGGGATGATCGCCATGTCCTCGGCCAGGATCTGCTCCACCGCCGTGTAGTTCGGCTGCGGGTCGGCGAGGTCCACGCTCTCGGTCATCAGACGATCGACTTCCTCGTTGGAGTACTTGCCGTCATTGTTGCTGTTGCGGGTGGTCAGAAGGTCGAGGAAGGTCGACGCCTCGTTATAGTCGCCGCACCAGGCCGAGCGGGCCACGTCGAAGTTCTGGTTGCCCCGGATTTCCAGATAGGACTGCCATTCGTAGTTGTTGAGCGTCGTCGTCACGCCCAGCGGCCGCCACATCTGGCTGATCACCGTCGCCACCTGCTGGTGGGTGTCGGAGTTGTTGTAGATCAGGTTGAACTCGATGGGATTGTCGGGACCGTAGCCCGCATCCGTCATCAGCTGCATGGCTTCTTCCATGCGCTCGTCCTGGCTCATCGAGGCGTACTCGATCTCCGGCAGCTCGAACCCGGCGGTCGCCCAGTGGGTGAAGCTGTAGGCCGGGGCCTGCCCGCCCTGCAGGATCTGGTCGACGATCACGTCGCGGTTGACCGCGAGGCTGAGCGCGCGGCGCACGTTCGGGTCCTGCAGCGCTTCGTGCCCACTCTCGGACTGGTTGAGCGTGTAGTAGTAGGAGCACAGGCGCGGCGTGGAGTGCGTGGTGTCGGGCGACTCGGCCTCGAGACGCGGATAGGCACCGGGCGGCAGATCGTCCATCATGTCGAATTCGCCCGCCTGAAAGCGGCTGAGCGCCTGGTTGCCATCGTTGATGACGTAGCCGGTGACCTCGGTGATCGCGACGTCGTCGGCGCCCCAGTATTCGGGGTTCTTCTCGAGCCGGAAGAACTCGTTTACCGCGATTTCCTCCAGCGTATACGCGCCGTTCGAGACGATGTTCTCGGGCGAGGTCCAGTCCGAGCCGAACTCCTCGATCGTCGGCTGGTGCGTCGGCATGAAGGTGTAATGCACCACCATCTGCGGGAAGTAGGGCAGGGGCCGGGTCAGCGAGACCTCCAGCGTCCGGTCGTCGACGGCGCGCACGCCCAGCTCGGACGGCTCCATGTCACCGGCGATGATCTCGGCCGCGTTCTGGATCTGGCTCAGCTCGACGTACCAGGCGTATTCGGACGCGGTCGCGGGATCGGCGGCGCGCTGCCAGGCATAGACAAAATCGCCCGCCGTGACCGGGTCGCCATTGGACCAGCGCGCGTCCTCGCGCAGGGTGAAGGTCCAGGTCTGGTTGTCGTCGGAGGACCACTCGGTCGCCACACCCTCGCGCAGCTCGCCCTGTGCGTCCTGGGTCAGAAGCCCCTCGAAGAGCTGGCGCGCGACGTGGCCGCCCGCCGTTTCCTCGATCAGCTGGGGATCGAGCGTCGGGAACTGGTCGAGCAGGCGGTAGGAGAAGGTCTGGTCGCCCGCCATCTCGGCGCCGCTGTCCTGAGCGGTCGCGATGGTGGCGGCGAGCGCGGCGGTCATCACGCCGGCGCTGGTGGTCTTGAGCAATCGTGTCAGAGTCATGGAAATACCTCCTTGTCTGGGCGGGGCGGGCGTTGACCGTCATTCGGCGCGGTCCGTCGCGCGTCCCTGTTGGATCGCTCGAGTGTTCGGAGGATCGTGGGGATTTGCAAGCGCAGCCCCGGGTGACGCGAGGGAAAGCGCGCGATGCGCAGGATAGTTGCGAGCGCGGCGACCTCGGCTTTGCCTTAATTTCGCCATTAAGCGGGTGCGCGGCGGTCGCGTCGAGTGCCGAAACGGCTGCTCGCGCAGGCCCACGGGGATTTTGTAACCATCAAGTCCCCGTTTCAGCCGCATTTTTGCGATCGAAGCGCCGAATCATCCGCAGGTTGATCGGCGAAGCAGGCTTGTGCGGATGGTTGTGCCGCGACGGGAAAGTCCGGACGCTTGATCGCCACCATCCGCCGGTTCGTGCGGCGTGATCCCGGCAGCATGGAGCAAGGTCGATAGGCGGGACCCGCGCTTGACCGGCTAAATGTTATATAATAACAGTCGGCGACCCTAACGGAGAATTGCCATGAAGCCCGTATCTCTCGCGCTCGCTCTGGGTGCTGGAACCGCGACCGCGTCCCTCGCCGAAGTTCCGCGCGTGATGACCGATATTCCGCCGGTCCACTCGCTCGTCGCGCAGGTCATGGCGGGTGTCGGCACGCCGGACCTGCTGATCCCCGGCACAGCCTCGCCGCACGATTTCGCGTTGCGCCCGTCCGATGCGCGCGCGATGCAGGATGCCGGACTGATCGTCGAGATCGGCCCGGACCTGACGCCGTGGATGGCCGACATGATCGCCTCCGTCGCTGGGGATGCCGACCATCTGGTCCTGATGGACCTCGCCGAGACGCAAGTGCGAAGCTATGGTGAGCACGAGGATCACGGCGACCACGACGATCATGCGGAGCATCACGACCATGACCACGATGGGGATCACGGGTACCACGCCGACGACGATCACGACGACCATGAGCATGGCGATGAGCACGCGCATGATGCGGAGCACGAGCATGAGCATGGTCACGCGAATGAGCACGAGCACGAGGATGAACATGGGCACGACCTTGACGGCGACGACCCGCATGTCTGGCTCGATCCCGACAACGCCATCGCCTGGATGCCCATGATCGCCGAACGCCTTTCCGCACTCGACCCGGATAATTCCGGAACCTACCGCGCGAATGCCGACGACGGCGTCGCGGCGATCGAGGCCGCGGTCGCGGATGTCACGGCCACGCTCGGCGAAGTCTCCCCCCGGTTCCTCGTCTCCCATGACGCGTTCGGCTATTTCGAGGAGCGGTTCGACGTCGAGGCCGCGGGCGAGATCGCCATCGGCGATGCCAGCGATCCGGGCCCCGCGCGGCTCGCCGCACTGCGCGACATGGCGGGCGAGCAGGGCATTACCTGCGTGCTCGTCGAGCCGCAGCAATCCGACGCGCTGGCCGGGGTCGTGGTGCCCGAGGGGCTGCAACTGGGCACCATCGACGCGCTCGGAGCCGAGATCGAGCCGGGGCCCGCTCTCTACCCCACGATGCTGCGTAATCTCGCGGCCTCCATTGCCGGATGCGCGGATGGCTGAGGGGGTTCCCACCGGGCTCAGCCCGCACGACCACGCCGCCTGCCGGGCCGACGGTCTCTCGCGGGTGGAGGCGATCTGCGAGGATCGTGGCCTGCGCCTGACGAAGGCGCGGCGCCGCACGCTCGAGATCCTGCTGGAATCGCATGTGGCGCTTGGTGCTTACGAGGTCCTGGAACGACTGGCGGCGGAGGGGCTGGGCGCCCAGCCGCCCGTCGTCTACCGCGCGCTGAATTTCCTCGTCGATAACGGCTTCGCGCACAAGATCGAGGGGCGCAATGGCTTCGTGGCCTGCGTCTCTCCCGGCGCGGAGCATGACCCGGCCTTCCTGATCTGCCGCGCCTGCGGGCGGGTGGGCGAGGCGACCATCGCGACGCGGGAGCTCGACCGCTCCGCCGATCTGTCGGATTTCGCGGTCGAGCGTACCGTCGTCGAGGCGGAGGGCGTCTGCGCCCGCTGTCGCAAGGAGCCGTGATGCTGATCGAGACCGAGAACCTGAGCGCGCGGGCGGGCGGGCGCACGATCCTGTCGGGCGTCGACATGTGCATCGAGCCCGGTGAGATCGTCACCATCGTCGGCCCCAACGGTTCGGGCAAGTCGACCCTGCTGCGGCTGCTCGCGGGCGCGATGAAGCCCGCCTCGGGCCATATCCGGCGCAAGCGCGGCCTGCGCATCGGCTACGTCCCGCAGAAGCTGGCGCTCGACCCGACCCTGCCGATGACGGTGCGCCGCTTCCTCGACCTGCCGCACCGGCGCCGCGGAGCGGAGGTCGCCGAGGCGCTGGAGCAGGCGGAGGTGCCCCATGTCGCCGATCAGCAGATGGCAAGCCTGTCGGGCGGGCAGTTCCAGCGCGTGCTGCTGGCGCGCGCGCTGCTGGGTCGGCCGGACCTTCTGATGCTCGACGAGGCGACGCAGGGGCTCGACCAGCCCGGCTCGGCCGCGTTCTACCGCCGGATCGAGGCGGTGCGGGACGAGCTGGGCTGCGCGGTGCTGATGGTCAGCCACGAGCTGCACGTGGTGATGAGCGCCTCCGACCGGGTCATCTGCCTCAACGGCCATGTCTGTTGCGAGGGCACGCCCGAGGTGGTCTCCTCCGCCCCTGCCTATCGGGAACTGTTCGGAACGGGCACGGGCGGGGCGCTGGCGCTCTATCGGCACGAGCATGACCACGCGCATGACCATGCGGATCACGACCACGACCATGCGGGGCACGCGCACTGATGTTCGACGACTTCCTGATCCGCGCGACGCTGGCGGCGGTCGGCGTGGCGATCGCGGCGGCATTGCTGGGCTGCTTCGTCGTCTGGCGGCGCATGGCGTATTTCGGCGACGCGACGGCCCATGCCGCGATTCTCGGCGTGGCGCTGTCGCTCGCCCTGTCCATCTCCGTCTTCGCGGGGGCGCTTGCCGTGGCGGTGGTGATGGCGACCATCGTGGCCGGGGTCGCGGGCCGCAGTTACGGCGAGGATACCTTGTTAGGCGTGTTGTCCCATGCCTCCCTCGCGCTGGGGCTGGTGGCGGTGTCGCTGCTGCCTGGCGTGCGCGTGGACCTGTCGGCCTATCTCTTCGGAGACATCCTGGCGGTGGGCAAGCGCGACCTCGCGATCATCTGGGTCGGCGTCGTGCTGGTCGCGGCGCTGATCTTCGCCCGCTGGTCGCGGCTGTTGACCGCGACGCTGGACCGCGACCTCGCCCATGCCAGCGGCATCGACCCGCGGCGCGAGCAACTGGTGCTGATGCTGGCCCTCGCGGTCGTCGTCGCGGTGGCGATCAAGGTCGTGGGCGCGCTGCTGATCACGGCGCTGCTGATCATTCCGGCGGCTGCGGCGCGCCCGTTTGGACGCACGCCCGAGGGGATGGCGACCGGCGCGGTGCTGCTGGGCGTCGTCTCGGCGATCGGAGGCATGGGCGCGGCCTATCGCTTCGACACGCCGACGGGGCCGACCATCGTGACCGTGGCGGCGGGGCTCTTCGTCCTGTCCAACCTGGCGCGGCTGCGTTCGGGCGCCGGGGCATGACCGGCCACGTTCCCGAGCGGGAGGCGGCGCTGGCGCATCTGGCAGGTTTCGTGCCGCGAATGGGGGAGCGATACGCCCGGCGGCGCAACTATGTCGAGCACGGTGCCGACGGCCCCACCTCCGCCCTGTCGCCGTGGCTGTCGACCGGCCTTCTGACCGAGCGGGAGGTGCTGGCCACAGCGCTGGAGGCCCACGGCGCCGAGGCCGCCGCCTCCTTCGTGCGGGAGGTGTTCTGGCGCCTCTACTTCCGCGGCTGGCTGGAACACCGGCCGGAGGTCTGGACGCGGTACCGCGAGGATGTCACCCGGCTCGCGTCCCTCCATGCCGGGACGGAGGGCTGGCGACGGGCGGTGAGCGGCGAGACGGGCATCGAATGCTACGACACCTGGCTCGCCGAGCTGGTCGAGACGGGCTGGCTGCACAACCACGTCCGCCTGTGGTTCGCGAGCATCTGGATCTTCACGCTCGGCCTGCCCTGGCAGTTGGGGGCGGACCTGTTCCTGCGGCATCTGAAGGACGCGGACGCGGCGTCGAACACTCTCAGCTGGCGATGGGTCGCCGGACTGCACAGCCGGGGCAAGCACTACGTCGCGCACGCGGACAACATCGCGACCTTCACCGAAGGACGCTTCACCCCGACAGGGCTGGCCGACGATCCCGAACCGCTCGCCTGGGACGATCCGCCCGACCCCGTCTGGCCCGAGGCTGCGCCCGTGCGCGACGGCGATCTCCATGTGGCGACGCAGGAGAACCTTGCCCCCGTTCGGGACGGCACGGCTGCGCTGGTCCTCGCCCCGGTGCCGCTGTCACCCGAGGGAGGGACCGTGGGCGAGCGGTTCCGCACCGATGCCGTGGCGCGCTGCGGCGCGCGGGTCGTCGCACCCGAGGATCTGCCGCCGGGGCGCATCGTCGTTCACGCCCATCCAACCGGCCCGGTCGCCGACCGGCTGGCCCGGCTCGACCGCGAGATCGTCTTTGCCCGGCGGACGATCGACGAGGTGGTCTGGCCGCATGCCACGAAGGGCTATTTCCGGCTGGGCAAGCAGATCCCTCAGCTGCTATCGGCGCTCTCGCTGTCCTGATCGCGCTCCCGCAAGGGCAGGGGCACGGGGCTGTTTTCCTTGAAGGTGAGGGTCCGGTAGGGGTACGGGATCTCGATCCCGGCCTCGTCGAGCGCGCGCTTGACGGCAGCGACGACCTGGTCGCGGCTGGCGCGGATGTCGACGGGGCGCGAGCCGGTCCACCAGGTCACCTCGAAATCGATCGACGACGCGCCGAAGGCCTGGGCGAAGACCTGCACGTCCTTCACGTCGTCGCGGACGCTGTCGACCGTCTTGACCGCTTCGAGGATCACGGCGCGGCTCTCGTCCACGTCCTCGTCATAGGCGACGCCGCAGATGATGGTCGTGCGGCGCAGCTCGTTATCGGTGCGGACGACCACAGGGTTTTGAAAAAGCTCAGCATTCGGGACGACGGCGAGCTGGCCGTCGGTCTGGCGGATATGGGTGTCGCGGATGGTGATCTCTTCGATGAAGCCCTCGATGCCCGATTCCTCGGTCCAGATGTGGTCGCCGATCTTGAAGGGTTCGCGCAGCAGGATCAGCAGTCCGGCGAGGAAATTCTCGAACACGTCCTTGAAGGCGAAGCCGATGGCGACGGAGCCGAGGCCCAGCGTCGTCAGCGCGCTGCCGGGCGTCACGGAGGGGAATACGATGGTGCAGGCGATCAGAAGACCCGCCAGCCAGATCACGATTCCCGTAATCATCATAAGGACTTCGCGCAGCGAGCGGCGCATCCGCGCCCGCTTGGTCACGCGACTGACGATGAAGCGGGCGATCTTTACCAGACCCCAGGTCAGCAGGATCACGAGGAGGGCCGCCGCGATGCGGGGCAGGGCCTCGACGAAGCCGGTCCAGTAGCCCTGGACCTCGCCCATCAGCAGTCGCGTGAAACCTTCTTCGCCCATTCGGCCCTCCCTCGTTGGGGGAGGGAGCTAGGGCACGGGCGCACCCGAACCAGTGTTGGGGCCAGAAAGGTTAACCGCGAAAACGGGGGGCTGCGATGCGTATGGCATGCGTATGGCATGCGTATGGCACCCTGCCAGCCCCCCGTCATTCGTTAACGCGGGGCTCAGTCCTCGACCAGCGCGTCGATCAGCTCGTCCTTCGACATGTCGGAGCGGCCCTCGATCTCGCGATCCTGCGCCATGTCGTAGAGCTCGTCCTTCGTCTTGGCGTCGAGCGAGGCGCGCGATCCCTTCCCGCGGCCATTCTCGTCCGTCGCGTCCTCGATCGCGTCGAGCAACTCGTCCTTGGTCATGTCCGAGCGGCCCTCGATGTCGAGATCCTGCGCGCGCTCCATCAGCATGTCCTTGGTCGGGCCGTTCTCCTTGATATGGGCGACCTTCTCCTTCACGTCGTCGGGCTGATCGACGAACTGGTCGTCGCCCTGCTTTTTCTTCTGGGTGGAGCGGGCGTATTCGTCCTCGGTCAGCAACATGCGGACCTTCTTGGGCAGGTAGCGCTCGCCGGTCTCGTTCGACTCGCCGCCGGACTTGGTGCCCCAGTCCTCCTCGGTCCATTCGTGCAGGTCCGTGTCGTCCTGATCGGGGCCGTCATCCTCGTAGCCGCCGCCGCGCTTCTTGTATTCCTGTACGGCCATCTGCGCCTTGCGCGCGGACCACTGGCCGGGCTCGCCGCCCTTGTCGGATTCGGTGATCTCCTCCTTCACCTCTTCCCAAAGCTCGGGGTCGGTCTTCTTCGCGGATGACATGGCTTCTCCTTTCGCACTCGTTGCCGGGACAACGGGCGCGGCGGGAGGGGCGTTCCTGCGTTCAAACCGCGCAGCGGAGGCTTATACGTTCAACAGGAGGTGTTGGCGTTCCCAGGGGGAGATGACCTGCATGAACTGTTCGTATTCGGAGCGTTTGACGGCGGTGAACGTATCCACGAAGCCGTCGCCGAGGACGGAGCGGAGGGGCTCGCTCTCCCCAAGCGCGGTGGCCGCGTCGAGCAGGGAGAAGGGCAGGTCGCGGTCGCGGCTGTAGCTGTTGCCCTTAACCAGCACGCGCGGTTTCAGCCCTTCGGTCAGGCCCAGATAGCCGCAGGCGAGGGTGGCCGCGAGCGCGAGGTAGGGGTTGGCATCGGCGCCCGCCACGCGGTTCTCGACGCGGCGCGCGGCGGGGGTGGCGCGGGGCGAGCGCAGGCCGGTGGTGCGGTTGTCCTCGCCCCAGTCGAGATTGATCGGGGCGGACCAGCCGGGGATCAGGCGGCGGTAGGAGTTGACGTAAGGCGCGACCAGCGCGGTCGCGGCCCCGAAATATTCCTGCTGCCCGCCGACGAAGGCGTCATGCGCCTCGGTCGCGCGGCCCTCGGCGTCGGAGAAGATGTTGCCGCCCTGCGCGTCGGTCACGCTCATGTGGATGTGCATGGCCGAGCCGACCTGCTGGCCGTAGGGCTTGGCCATGAAGGTGGCGTAGGTGCCGCAGCGCAGCGCGGCCTCGCGGATCATGCGCTTGAAGAGGAACACCTCGTCGGCGAGCTTGACCGGGTCGCCGTGCAGCAGGTTGATCTCCAGCTGGGCCGGGCCGCTTTCCTGGATGATCGTGTCGATGGCGAGGTTCTGGGCGTCGGCGTAATCGTAGATCAGCTCGATCACCTCGTCATATTCGTCCACCGCCGAGAGGGAGAAGGCCTGGTTGCCGACGCTCTGCCGGCCGGAGCGGCCGACGGGCGGCTCCAGCGGGTAGTCGGGATCGGTGTTGGGCTTGACGAGGTAGAATTCCAGCTCGGGCGCCACGATCGGGAACCAGCCACGCTCGGCATAGAGGTCGACGACCCGCTTGAGCACCTGACGGGGCGCGATGCCGAAGGCGCTGCCGTCCTCGGTCTGCGCGTCGTGCATGACCTGCAGCGAGCGGTCGTTGGCCCAGGGCACCGCGCGGATCGCGCCGTAGTCCGGCGTCAGTACCAGATCGGGATCGGTGTAGAGCTGGGGGCCGACCTCCTCGGTGTAGTCGCCGTTGATCGTGGCGAAGAAGGTGGACATCGGCAGGCGCAGGCCCGGCTCGCGCAGGAACTTGGCCGCGGGCATGACCTTGCCGCGCGCGATGCCGGCGAGGTCGGGGATCACGCACTCGATCTCCTCCACCCCGTTCTCGGCCACCCACTGGCGCAGCTGGTCGAGCGCGTCCGGCGCCGCTCCGTCGATCTGCGGCGACTTGGTGAGGCTGAGCGGATTGCGGGCGGTCATGGGAAGCTCCGTGCGGTTGCGTCGCCCGTCGATCTAGCATGGGGGCGGGCCGCCCGACAGGGGGGCACACGATCCCCCTTCACAATCGGGCGGCGCGCTGCATATGCTCGGGGCGAACGATCTGCCCATCGAAAGGGGATTTCCCATGCGCAAGATGACCGCCATCGCCGTCCTTCTCGCCTCCACGCCGCTGGCCGCGGGCGCGCAGGACCGGGTCCTGAACATCTACAACTGGTCCGACTACATCGCCGAGGACACGATCGAGAAGTTCGAGGAGGAGTTCGACGCGACCGTCAACTACGACGTCTACGATTCCAACGAGGTGCTGGAGGCGCGGCTGTTCGCGGGCAATTCCGGCTTCGACATCGTGGTGCCGACCTCCGACTTCCTGCGCCGCCAGGTGGATGCGGGGATCTACCAGGAGCTGGACTACGACCTGCTGCCGAATGCCGAGAACATGGACGCGGACCTGATGGAGGCGGCGTCGGTCTATGATGCGGACAACGCCCATTCGGTGATCTACATGTGGGGCACCACCGGCATCGGCTACAACACCGCGATGGTCGAGGAGCGGCTGGGCGCGGACGCGCCGACCGACAGCTGGGCGCTGGTCTTCGACCCGGAGATCGCGGCGCAGCTCGCCGATTGCGGGATCACCATGCTCGACGCGCCAACCGAGATGATCCCGGCGGCGATGAACTATCTGGGCCTCGACCCGCGCTCCACCGATCAGGCGGACATGGAAGCGGGGGCCGAGCTGATCGAGAGCGTGCGCGAGCATGTCCGCTACTTCCACTCCTCGCAGTACATCTCGGACCTCGCGAACGGCGATGTCTGCGTCAGCGTCGGCTGGTCGGGCGACGTGTTCCAGGCGCTCTACCGTGCCGAGGAAGCGGAGAATGGCGTCGAGATCGCCTACGTGATCCCCGAGGAAGGCGCGCTGCAGTGGTTCGACCTGATGGCGATCCCGGCCGATGCCCCGAATCCGGAGCTGGCGCACGAGTTCATCAATTTCGTGATGCGGCCGGAGATCACCGCCGACATCACCAACTACGTCTGGTACGCCAACGCCAACGAAGCATCGCTGGAGCTGGTGGACGAGGAGATCACCTCCGATCCCGGCATCTTCCCCACCGAGGCCGCGTCCGAGCGGTTGTGGGCGGCGCAGGTCTACGACGCGCGGGTCGACCGCACGATCAACCGTCTGTGGACGCAGGTGAAGACCGGACAGTGATGGGCGCGCCTGCCCAGGACGCGGATGCGCCCTTCCTGCGCATCCGCAATGTCACCAAAGAGTTCGACGGCGTCACCGCCGTCGAGGACCTGTCGCTCGATATCGGGCGCAAGGAGCTGTTCTGCCTGCTGGGCGGATCGGGCTCGGGCAAGTCGACCCTGCTCAGGATGCTGGCGGGGTTCGAGACGCCCACCTCTGGCTCGATCGAGATCGAGGGGCGCGACATGGTCGGCGTCGATCCCGCCGACCGGCCCGTGAACATGATGTTCCAGAGCTACGCGCTGTTCCCGCACATGAACGTCGCCAACAACATTGCCTACGGCCTGCGCCGCGCGGGCATGGGCCGGTCCGAGCGCGAGGACCGGGTGCGCGAGATGCTGCGATTGGTGCGCATGGAGGACTATGCGAGCCGCAAGCCACACCAGATGTCGGGCGGCCAGCGGCAGCGGGTCGCGCTGGCCCGCAGCCTCGCGCGCGGGCCGAAGCTGCTGCTGCTCGACGAGCCGCTCTCGGCGCTCGACCGCAAGCTGCGCGAGGAGACGCAGTTCGAGCTGATGGATATCTTCGACCGGACCGGCACCACCTTCGTCGTCGTGACCCACGACCAGGAGGAGGCCATGACGCTCGCCACCCGGATCGGAGTGATGGATCGCGGGCGGCTGGTGCAGGTCGACACGCCACGGCGGATCTACGAGTACCCCAAGAACCGGCTGATCGCCGATTTCGTGGGCGACGTGAACCTGCTCGATGCCAGCGTCGCGGGCGAGGCGGGCCCTTGGGTCACGCTCGACTGCCCGGCCATCGGCGGCGAGGTCCATGCGCAATGCGAGGGCGCGGCGCCGCCCGTGGGCACGCCCGTCACGCTCGCCATCCGGCCCGAGAAGATCACGCTGGGTCAGGGCCATCCGGCGGTGGTCGAGGACTATGCCTATCGCGGCGGCGTCACCCGCTACCGGCTGAAGCTGCCGGGCGGCGGCACGCTCGACGTGACCCGCGCCAACCGCACCCGTGTCGGCGAGGCGGACCTGACCTGGGGCAGCCCGGTGCAGTACGACTTCGCCGCCGAGGGCGCGCTGATGCTGCGGGAGTGAGGCGCTTGGCTTTCGGATTGGCGGAAATACTCGTGTCGGACCCGTGGCAAAGGGCGCGCCATGAGTATTTGGGCCAATCCGAAGGAGCGCGCATATGAGCGTGCAGGAGACCACCGACGCCGCGGTGCGCGATCTGGCGGATGTGAGCCCGCGCCGGGGCCGCGCGCGAAGCTGGGGGGCGCGGGCTGTCATCGGGGTGCCGTTCGGCTGGCTCTTGTTGTTCTTCCTGATCCCGTTCGGGATCGTGTTCCTGATCTCGCTGGGGACCTACGCTTTCGGGCAGCCGCCCTATGAGCCCGCGTTCCGGTGGGAGGGCTGGCGGCCGGTCTGGCAGGGCAGTTTCGACAATTACGTCTTCCTGACCACCGACAGCCTCTACGTGAACGCCTATCTCGGCTCGGTGCTGATCGCAGGCGGGGCGACGGTGCTGTGCCTGCTGGTCGCCTGGCCGATGGCCTGGGTTATCGCGCGGGCGGAGCCGCGCTGGCGCAACATCCTGCTGATGCTGGTGATCCTGCCGTTCTGGACCTCGTCGCTGCTGCGCATCTACGCGTTGATGGGGATGCTGCGGCAGGGGGGCATCATCAACTCGGTGCTGCTCTGGTCCGGGATCATCGACAGCCCGATCCAGATGTTGCAGACCGATTTCGCGGTCTATCTGACCATCGTCTTCACCTACCTGCCGCTGATGGTGCTGCCGCTCTATTCCACGCTGGAAAAGCTCGACGGCGCGCTTCTGGAGGCGGCGGCGGATCTGGGGGCGCGGGGCTGGCAGACCTTCTGGACGGTGACGCTGCCCTTGAGCCTGCCGGGAATCGTGGCGGGGTGCCTGCTGGTCTTCATTCCGGCGGTCGGGGAGTTCGTGATCCCCAACCTCGTCGGCGCGCAGGACAGTCCGATGATCGGCGACGTACTGTGGCGGGAATATTTCAACAACCGCGACTGGCCGGTGGCGAGCGCCGTGGCCATCGTCATGCTGGTGCTGCTGGTCGTGCCGTTCATGCTCTTGCGAAACTCCTCGGCATTGAAGGGAGAGGCGTGATGCTGCGGGTGTTGGCGCTGGTGGGCTTCGCGCTGCTCTACGTGCCGCTCGCGGTGCTGGTGATCTATTCGTTCAACGCCTCCTCGCTGGTCAGCGTCTGGGGCGGCTGGTCGACGCGTTGGTATGGGGAGCTGTGGTCGAACGAGCAGGTGATCGGGGCGGCGCTGGTCTCGCTTCAGGTCGCGGTGCTGGCGGCGACGGTGGGCACCGCCTTCGGCACGGTGATCGGCTATGTGCTGAGCCGGTTCGGCGGCTTCCGGCTACGGACCATGTTCACGGCGATGGCGACCGCGCCGATCGTGATGCCGGAGGTGGTGACGGGGATCTCGCTGCTGTTCCTGTTCATCACGATGGAGCAGTGGTTCGGCTGGCCCGAGGGGCGGTCGGTGCTGACCATCGTGATCGCGCACGCGACCTTCGGCATGGCCTTCGTGGCGGTGGTGATCCAGGCGCGGCTTGCGGGGTTCGACCGCTCGATCGAGGAGGCGGCACGGGATCTGGGGGGGCGGCCGCTCGGCATCTTCTTCGGGATCACGCTGCCGGTGATCGCGCCTGCCGTGGTGTCGGGGTGGCTCTTGGCGTTCACGCTGAGCCTCGATGACCTGGTGATCGCGAGTTTCGTGAGCGGGCAGGGATCGTCCACGCTGCCGATGGTGATCTATTCCAAGGTGCGGCTGGGGGTGAGCCCGGATGTCAACGCGCTCGGCACCATCGTCATCGGCATCGTGGCGCTGTGCCTGATCGCGGTGGCGGCGCTGTCGGGGCGGAAGCGGTGACGGGCTGGACGCTGTCGTCCGATGCTCCGCCTGTGAATGAGGCGATGCGCCTGCGCGCGGTGACGGGTTGGGGTGCGCCGGATGCGGAGGTGCTGCGCCGGGCTCTCGATGGCTCGGACCTGCATGTGGTCGCGCGCGATGCCGAGGGCGCGCTGATCGGCATGGCGCGGGTCGTGGGGGACGGGGCGCTCTATTTCTACGTGCAGGACGTGATCGTCTCGGAGAGTTGGCGCGGTCGCGGTGTCGCGCGGGCGATGGTGGCCGATCTGGTCGCGCGGGTTCGCGAGGAGCCGGGGCGGTGCCTCGGCCTGCTTGCCGTGGCGGGGCTGGAGGGGTTCTACGAGAGTCTCGGCTTCCAGCGTCGGCCCGACGGGCGGTTCGGGGCCGGGATGATGCTGTTTACCTGAAGGAGACTTTTATGGATGTGTGCGTGTTCTGCGGGTCGCGGGATGGAGCCAGGCCCGAATACGGTGCGGCGGCGGATGCGGCGGGTCGGGCCATCGCCGCGCGGGGGCGGCTGGTCTATGGCGGAGGCAAGGTCGGGCTGATGGGGCGGGTCGCGGATGCGGCGCTCGATGCGGGGGGCGAGGTGCTGGGCATCATGCCGCGCGCGCTGGTCGAGGCGGAGATCGCGCATGACGGGCTGACCCGGCTGATGACGGTCGAGACCATGCATGAGCGCAAGGCGGCGATGGCCTCCGAATCCGATGCGTTCCTGACGCTGCCGGGCGGGATGGGGACCTTCGAGGAGATCTTCGAGCAGATCACCTGGGCGCAGCTCGGCATCCATGCGAAGCCCTGCGGGTTCCTGAATGTCGGGGGCTATTACGATCCGCTCAAGGCGATGATCGACCGTGTGGTCGAGGAGGGCTTCATGCGGGCGGAGTATCGCGACATGCTGGTCTTCGGTGAGGAGATCGAGGCGGTGCTGGACGCCTTCGCCGCGCATGAGCCGCCCGCGCCGAAATGGAGCGAGCGGCCGGTCAAGCCCTGATCGCTTGAACCGGTGCGGCGCGCGCGGTAAGCCTGCGCGCAGATTGCCGAAGGGATATGCGACATGGCGACGGGCGAGACGGGCGACCTGGTCAGCACGGAGTGGCTGGCGAAGCATCTGAACGCGCCGGATGTGCGCATTCTCGACGCGAGCTGGTATCTGCCCGCCGAGGGCCGCGATCCGAAGGCGGAGTATCTGGACGAGCACATCCCGGGCGCACGCTTCTTCGATATCGACGAGATCTCGGACAGCGCGTCGGACCTGCCGCACATGGCCCCGCCGGTGGAGAAATTCGTCAGCCGCATCCGCGCGATGGGCATCGGCGACGGGCACAAGGTCATCGTCTATGACAGCGCGGGGCTGTTCTCGGCGGCACGGGTCTGGTGGCTGTTCCGGCTGATGGGCAAGACGGACGTGGCCGTGCTCGACGGCGGGTTGCCGAAGTGGAAGGCGGAAGGTCACCCGGTCGAGGACGACGAGCCGGTGATGCGCGATCGCCACTTCACCGCGCGGCGCGATGCGAGCCGGGTGCGCGACGTCACGCAGGTGGCGGCGCAGGTGAAGCTGGGACAGGAACAGATCGTGGATGCGCGATCGCCCGCCCGGTTCCGGGGCGAGGAGGCGGAGGCGCGGGCCGGTCTGCGCTCGGGCCACATTCCCGGTTCGATGAACGTGCATTACGCGACGCTGTTGAACGAGGACGGCACGCTGAAGGAGGCGGATGCGCTGCGCGCGGCCTTCGAGGGGGCGGGGGTCGATCTGGACCGGCCGGTGATCACCACCTGCGGGTCGGGCATCACGGCGGCGGTGCTGGCGCTGGGCCTGTCGGTGCTGGGGCATCGGCAGGTAGCGCTCTACGATGGATCGTGGACCGAGTGGGGCATGTACCCGGACCTGAAGGTCGCGACCGGATGAGGTACGAGGCCGGGCAGGAGGCGCCCTATACCGTCACCTTCCTCGAAATGACCGAGCGCCCCGACTATCCGCGCCCGCCCGCGCCCGTCGGCGCGCCCGTCGCGCTGATGAAGGCGGAGAACCCGCCGGTGCGCTATTTCCTCGACCTCTATCGCGGTGTCGGGGAGGCCTATGAGTGGATGGACCGGGTCGAGCAGCGCCGCGAGGAGGTTGCCGAATATGTCGGCGATCCGAACGTGCATCTCTACACGTTGATGCGCGACGGGTGGCCCGCCGGGTTCTTCCAGCTCGATTTCCGCGAGGCGGGGGTCTGCGATCTGGCCTATTTCGGGTTGATGCCCGAGGTGGTGGGGCAGGGGCTGGGCGGCTGGCTGCTCAAGACCGCGATCCATGCCGGCTGGGACGGGCCGGGGGTCGCCCGCATGACCGTGAACACCTGCACGCTCGACCATCCGCGGGCCTTGCAGATGTACCAGAAGATGGGCTTCGTGCCCTATGACCAGCGCGAGGCGACCCGCATCCTGAGCGCGCCGCGCGACATTCCCTGAAGGACGAGAGAGATGTTCAACACGCTGCCCGAGCCCAAGCCCGATGCGATCATCGCGCTGATCCAGGCCCATGCGGAGGATCCCCGCGCGGACAAGATCGACCTCGGGGTCGGGGTCTACAAGGATGGCGAGGGCCGCACGCCGGTGATGCGGTCGGTCAAGGAGGCGGAGCGGCGGCTCTTGGAGCGGCAGGACACCAAGACCTACACCAAGCTGACAGGCAATCCCGACTTCGTGGAGGGCATGCAGACGCTGGTGCTGGGCGCGGATCGCGGCGGGCTGGCCGCGCGGCTGACCGGGGCGCAGGCGCCGGGCGGCACGGGGGCGCTGCGGGTGCTGTTCGATCTGACGTTGCGCGCGAATCCGCAAGCGCGGTTCTGGTATTCGGCCCCGAGCTGGCCGAACCATGCGGCCATGCTCGCCAATCTGGACGTTCCCGCCGACACCTATCCCTATTTCGACGCGGAGACGCGGGGCGTCGATTTCGACGCGATGATCGCGAAGCTCGACGGTTTGGGTGCGGGCGACGTGGTCATCCTGCATGGCTGCTGCCACAACCCGACCGGCGCGAACCTGACGCAGGAGCAGTGGGAGCGGGTTACGGAGAGTGCGGTCAGCAAGGGCTGGATGCCGCTGGTGGACTTCGCCTACCAGGGCCTCGGCGACGGGCTGGAGGAGGATGCCGAGGGCGTGCGGCACATGGCGTCCCGCATGTCGCGCATGATGATCGCGACCTCGTGTTCCAAGAATTTCGGCCTCTACCGCGACCGGGCGGGCTGCGCCATCGTGCTGTGCGAGGGCGCGGGCGAGGTGCCCAATGTCACCGCGACGCTGGCGAGCGTGAACCGGCTGCTCTATTCCTTCGCCCCCGATCATCCGGCCTCGGTGGTGGCGGAGATCCTGAACGACGCGGAGCTGCGCGCCGACTGGGAGGCGGAGCTGGGCGAGATGCGCGCGCGGATCAACGAGCTGCGCACCGGGCTGGCGGAGGCGCTGCGGCAGGAGACCAACTCTGACGAGTTCGACTTCGTGGCCGAGCATCGGGGCATGTTCTCCCGCCTCGGGGTGTCGGAGGAGGTCGTGAAGGCCATGCGCGCGGATGCGGGTATCTACATGGTCAACGACAGCCGTATGAACATCGCCGGGCTGAAGGCGGACCGGCTGCGCGATTTCGCCCGCGCGGTGGTGGCCGCGCGCGGCTGATGGGGGCGCTGCCCTATATCACGGCGGGCGATGCGGGGCCCGAGGACTGGGTCGCCATCGCCGACGCGCTGGAGGCAGGGCATCGCGGGCCGCAGCCCGAGGTCGGCGACACCTTCCTGCACCGGGGCGAGGACACGCTGCTCAGCCGGTCGGCCTGGATCGACGGGCTGGGTGTCGGCGTGAAGTCGGTCACGGTGATGCCGGGCAACGCCGCCGAGGGGCGGCCGACGGTGCAGGGGGCGATGCTGGTCTTCGACGATGCGAGCGGCGCGCCCGCCGCTTTGATCGACAACGCGCTGATCACCCGGTGGAAGACGGCGGGCGACTCGGTTCTGGGCGCGCGGTTGCTGGCGCGGGCGGATGCGCGGCATCTGCTGATCCTGGGCGCGGGCAACGTGGCAGAGAGCCTGATCGCGGCCTATCCGGCGGTGCTGCCGGGGATCGAGCGGATCACGGTGTGGAACCGCAGCCCCGAACGGGCCGAGGCGCTGGCCGCGCGGCATTCGCATATCCGCGTCGCGGACAGCCTCGACGCGGCGGTGGCGGAGGCGGATATCGTCGCGACCACCACGATGAGCCGGGAGCCGGTGCTGCCGGGGCAGGCGCTGACGCCGGGGACGCATGTGGATCTGATCGGCGCGTTCACCGACCGGATGCGCGAGGCGGACGACGCGACGCTGCGCCGGGGCCGGATCTTCGTCGACAGCTACGATACCACGATCGAGCATATCGGAGAGCTGACGATCCCGCTGGCCGAGGGCACCATCGCGCGCACGGACGTTCTGGGCGACATGCGCGCACTGGTGGCGGGCACGGCAGGCCGACGCTCGGACGACGAGATCACCGTCTTCAAGAACGGCGGCGGGGCACATCTGGACCTGATGGTCGCGCGATTGATTCTCGATCGCGTGAAACTTGCCGGGAACCTTTGATCCTCTGTCCCGTTGTTGGACTACATTGGAGGATGAAAGGAATATTCAATGCGCAGCATCATCTATCTCGTCGGCCTGGTCGTGGTCGTTCTCGCCGTTCTGGCCCTGCTCGGCATCGTCTGAGCCTGACATGACCGATTCCGGCGGTGTTGCGTAATGCCGGTTGAGAGTTACGAGGAAACTGGCGCCCGGACCCGTCCCTGAAGCGGAGGGTTCGAGCGTCAGATCGCCGCCGAGATTGCGCATGATCTCACGGCTGATCGGCAGGCCCAGCCCGGCACTGCCTGCAAGGGTCTGATGGCCCAGACGGGTGAACTTCTCGAAAATGCGATCCCGATCCGCCTCGGCCACGCCGGGGCCGGTATCCATTATGCGGACCGCGACCCGGTCGCTGTCGACCCGCGTGTCGAGCGCGAGGCGGGCGCGCTCTCCCCGTCCGTATTTCACCGCATTCGTCATCACATTGATGAAGACCTGCGCCAGCCGGTCGCGGTCGGCTGCGACGATCACGTCCTCGTCTCCGGTGCGGGTCAGCGCGAAACCCGCGCCGCGCAGTTGCGGCTCGACCGTCGCGAGGGCTGTGTCGAGCACCTCGCGCAGCGCCACGGGGCCGCGGGGCAAGGCGGCCTGGCCGGTTTCGAGGACGGAGAGGTCCAGGATCTCGTCGAGCAGGCGGGTCAGGCGCTGGCTTTCCTCGTGGATGATCGAGACGAAGCGGCGCGACTGTTCGGGCGCGAGGCCGTCATCCTCGCGCAGGATCTCGGCGAAGGAGCGCACGGAGGTCATCGGCGTGCGCAGCTCATGGCTGACCTGGCTGAGGAAGGCGTCCTTCTGCTCGGCCAGCGCATGCAGGCGCGCGTTGGCGTGGCGCAGCTGGGTGGCGGTCTCCTCCAGCTCGCGGCTCTTCTGTTCGAGCCGGTGGGAATATTCGACGATCTGCGCCGTCTCGTCGGCCATGCGCATCAGCTCGCGGATCGAGACGGTGCCGTGCCCGCCGATCTGGCTGACCATCGCGTGCGCCGATGCGGCGCCGATGGCCCCGGTCAGCGCGCGTTCGAGCCGCGCGGTCAGGTCGGGGGAGGGGTCGGGCAGGCCGCCTGGCTTGCCCTGCGCGCGGGCAGTCTCGTGGAACAGGGCCCAGGCGCGGTCGCGGCCAAGGATGCGTTGGGCGAGCTCGAACAGGTCCTCGGACTTGGCGCTGCCGCGCAGGCCGATATCGCCCCGATCACCGATCTGGAAGATGTCGGTGAAGAGCTTGGCCTGGAGCTGTTCGAGGTCGGAAGGCCGCGACAGCAGCGAGACGACGATGAGCGCGAGGCAATTGAGTCCCAGCGACCAGAATGTCGCGTGCACCAGGGGATCGGCGATGTTCGAGCCGAAGAGGTCGCGCGGGGCGAGCCAGGCCTGCCCGAACGGGCCATTCGCGATGACCGCGTCCGACAGCAGGACCGCGCCCTCGAAGCTGGGCAGGAACAGCGTGTAGGCCCAGAGCGCGAAGCCGGTGATGACGGCGGCGAGCGCCCCGGTCCGCGTGGCCCCGCGCCAGTAGAGACCGGCCAGCACGCTCGGCATGAATTGTGCCACGCCGAGGAAGGCGATCAGGCCGATGGAGGCCAGCGCCTCGGACCCGCCGGTGGCGCGGAAGTAGATGTAGCCGAGCGCCACGATCCCGACGATGGCCGCGCGGCGCGAGATCAGCAGCATCTGGCGCACGTCGCCGCTGCTGGCCGGAGCGGGCCGCGCGCGGCGCAGCCAGAGCGGCAGGACGATGTGGTTGGAGATCATCGTCGACAGCGCGATGGCCGCGACGATCACCATCGAGGTCGCCGCCGAGAAGCCGCCGAGAAAGGCGATCAGCGCAAGCGTGCCGTTGCCGGTGCTCAGTGGCACGGAGAGCACGTAGAGATCCGGGTTCGCGCCCGCGGGCAGCACCGTCATGCCCGCGATGGCGATGGGCAGCACGAAGAGCGAGATCAGCAGCAGATAGGCCGGGAACGCCCAGGAGGCGGTGGCGAGATAGCGCTCGTCCACGTTCTCCACCACCGCGACCTGGAACATGCGCGGCAGGCAGATGACGGCGGTGGCGGCGAGGAAGATCAGCGTGATCCAGCGCGGGCCGAAGATGTCGCGCTGCATCAGCTGGGCATCCGGCAGGCGGGCGAAGATATCGGCGGGGCCGTCGGCGATGCCAAAGACGACGAAGAGGCCGACCGAGGTGAGGGCCACGAGCTTGACGATCGCCTCCAGCGCGATGGCGGTCACGACGCCGTAATGCTGCTCGTTCGCGTCGACATGGCGGGTGCCGAACAGGATGGTGAAGGCGGCGAGCCCGCAGGCGATCCAGAAGGAGATGCGGGTGGGCTGCGCGGCCTCGTCCGCAAAGAGGGAAAAGCTCAGCGACAGCGATTGCAGTTGCAGCGCGATGTAAGGTGTCGAGGCGATGACGGCGATCAGGGTGACGACGACGCCGATCCCGGTGCTCTTGCCATAGCGGGCGGAGAGCATGTCGGCGATGGAGGTGGTGCGCTGTTCGCGCGCGATGCGCACCAGCTTGCGCAGCACGGTCCACCAGGCGAGGAAGGTCAGGGTGGGGCCGAGGTAGATCGCGGCGAATTCCAGCCCCGACCGCGCGGCGGAGCCGACCGCACCGTAATAGGTCCATGCCGTGCAGTAGACCGAGAGCGACAGCGTGTAGACCCACGGGTTGCGCAGCCAGCCGAAGCGGCCCGCCCGCGCCCGCCGCTCGGCCCAGAAGGCGACGAGGAACAAGAGCGCGGCGTAGGCGAAGCACGACAGGACGATGCTGTTCCAGCTGGGCATCTCAACGCTCCGGCGGCGGGGGGACGTCCAGCAGGCGCGACAGGCGCCAGATCGCGAGGATACCGACGAGCCAGCTGCCAAAGAGCCATAGTACGATCAGCGGCACGCCCGCGATGCGGATCGGCGCGGCGAAGAGACCGATGACGGGCGGCAGCATGGTGATCGCGCCCAAGAGCGGCAGCAGCACGGCCGCGTCGTAGCGGCGGCGGCGGGCGCGCTCAGCCATCCAGGCCCGCGAGGCGGCGCGCAGCGGCCACGATCTCGGCATTGGAGAAGGGCTTGGTCATGAAGAGATCGGCGCCGAGCTGCCCGGCCTCGTCCCGGTCGCGGGCCTGACCCTTGGCCGTCAGCATCAGGACGGGCGTCGCGCCGAGGCGGTCATGCGCGCGCAGGTCGCGCAGCACGTCGAAGCCGGACTGGTTGGGCAGCATCACGTCGAGGATCATCACGTCGGGGGTCGTCCGCTCGGCCTCGCGCAGGGCGCGCGCGCCGTCGGGCACGGTCGAGACGTCGAACCCGTCGCGGCGCAACAGGAAGGCGAGCGATTCGACGATATTCGTCTCATCCTCGACGATCAGGACACGTTTCGACATCTTTCCTCCCGGCCCCCCGCGGGCGCGCCTCTGCCGGGCGCTGTCCTTTGCAGGTTGCGAACGATCCTAGCGGGCGGGGTGGCGCGGGCGCAAGCGGCGCGTCAGCGCGCCAGCAATTGCGGCGCGATGCGGTCGGCGCAGTCGGTGCGTGCGCAGAGGCGACAGCCGGGACCGGCGGCAACCTCGCGGCGCTGATGGGTCAGATAGCGCGGTTCCGATCCCGGCGGGACCAGCAGCATCGTCGCCTCGACGCGCGGCGGCTCGTCCATCGCGCGGGGCGGGGCCTGCGTCGCCGTGACGATGGCCAGCGTCTCGCGCCGGCCCGGCTGCGCGATCGTGGCCGCGAAGGTGTCGCCCGGCATCCGCAGGGCGGCGAAGAGCGGCAGCCGCGCGCAGGGCGAGACCTGGCGCGGAATCGGCCAGTCGGGAAGCGGACGGCGCAGGAGAAGTTGACCCGCGCCGTTGACGCTCATCAATCCCGGAGCATCGGGCGCGGCGCGAAAGGCGAGGCGGCGCATCAGGGCCGGGACATCCACGTCCTGATCGGCGGCATGGCGGACGAGGTCGATGGGCGCGGTTTCGTCCGGCAGGGCAATGGCCGCATCGGCCTTCCAGCGATCGAGCCAGTCGCGCAGCAGCTCGGCAACCGCGCCGCGCGCACCCGATCGCGCGATGATCGCGGCGACCGCGACGCGATCCTCCGCGAGATCGGGAAAGTCGTATCGTGCCTCGTCGAGCAGACGGGCGACCTCCTCCTCGGGCGTCACGGTCGGGGTTTCGGATGTGACCGCACGATCGAAATAGTCGGTGAGCGCGCCCGCGACCTCGCTCAGGCGCTGACTTTCGTCATGGATGGCGCGGGTGAAACGGCGGCGCTGCGGCGGGTCGATATCGTCGACCGAAGCGAGAATCGACGCGGTGGAGCGGATGGCGGTGATCGAGGTCAGCATCTCGTGCAGGTCGCGTTGCAGCACGGGGTCGTGGGTCAGCCGGTCCGACAGGGCCTCGATCGCGCCGCGCTGGGCGTGGCCGGTGCGGTCGAGCGTGGCGATCACCTGCGCCCAGCCGGGATAGCGGCCGACGAATTCCTCGACGGCGTCGAGCTCGGGCGCGTGCACGGGAAGGTCGGCCGCGGCCTCACGCAGCGCAGAGACGAGGCCGAGCGCCGCGCCTTCCCCGAGATCGGCGGGCGCGAGGTCGAGCGCACGGGCGAGCGCGCTGAGCACCCGGCCCGCGACGGGGCGGCGATTGTGCTCGATGAGGTTGAGATAGGAGGGCGAGATGTCCGCAGCCTTGGCGAGTGCGGCCTGCGTCAGGCCGAGCGTGCGCCGTCTCTCGCGGATGCGGACGCCTGCAAAGGACCGGCTCATAAGGGAAATTTCCTTTCGTCTGGGGCGCCTGCTGCGCTGCAATGTAAGTTAATTTACAACTGAACCGATATAGTGTGTCAATAATTTACAAAAAAACACAGCGTCGTCAGACAGTTGTTGCTTTGTTGACATGGCGGGCCAAGAATGACGCCGGGTCATGTGATGGCGCGAAAGACGCCGCGATGCCCCGAACCGACACTTAGGGAGGAACCTCATGTCGAAGACGAACTTCAGCCGCCGTGGCGTGCTCAAGACCGGCGCGGTGGTCGGTGGCGCACTCGCCACCCCGACCATCTTCACCGGCTCCGCGCGGGCCTTCACCAACGAACCGGGCGACAGCACCGTCACCCTGGGCTTCAACGTGCCGCAGTCCGGCCCCTATGCGGACGAGGGCGCGGACGAGCTGCGCGCGTTCGAGCTCGCCGTCGAGCACCTCAACGGTGAGGGCGATGGCGGGATGATGCAGACCTTCTCCAGCCAGGCGCTGGAAGGCAACGGCATCCTGGGCCGTCGCGTCGAGTACGTGACCGGCGACACGCAGACCAAGTCCGACGCCGCGCGCGCATCCGCCCGCTCGATGATCGAGAAGGACGGCGCGATCATGGTCTCCGGCGGCTCGTCCTCCGGCGTGGCCGTGGCCGTGCAGGCGCTGTGCCAGGAGGCGGGCGTCATCTTCATGGCGGGTCTGACCCACTCCAACGACACGACCGGCAAGGACAAGAAGGCCAACGGCTTCCGCCACTTCTTCAACTCCTACATGTCGGGTGCCGCGCTGGCGCCGATCCTGGCCGAGCAGTACGGCACGGACCGCAAGGCCTATCACCTGACCGCCGACTACAACTGGGGCTACACGACCCAGGAGGCCGTCCAGTCCTCGACCGAGGCGCTGGGCTGGGAGACCGTGAACTCGGTGCTGACCCCGCTGACGCAGACGGACTTCTCGTCCTATATCGCGCCGGTCCTCAACTCGGGTGCGGACGTGCTGGTCCTGAACCACTACGGCGGCAACATGGTCAACTCGCTGACCAACGCCGTCCAGTTCGGCCTGCGCGAGGCCCAGGCCAACGGCAAGCAGTTCGAGATCGTCGTGCCGCTCTACTCGGAGCTGATGGCACGCGGTGCGGGCGCCAACATCAAGGGCATCCTCGGCTCCCAGAACTGGGACTGGAAGCTGGAGAACGAGCTGGGCGATCGCTATTCGGGCACCAATGCCTTCGTGCGGTCCTTCGGCGAGAAGTACGGCTTCCCGCCCAGCCAGGCGGCGCATACCTGCTACGTGCAGACGCTGCTCTATGCCGATGCGGTCACGCGGGCCAACAGCTTCAACCCGTGCGACGTGGTCGAGGCGCTGGAAGGGTTCGAGTTCGACGGTCTGGGCAACGGCCCGACCCTCTACCGTGCCGACGATCACCAGTGCTTCAAGGACGTGGTCGTGGTGCGGGGCAAGGAGAACCCCGAGAACGAGTACGACCTGGTTGAGATCGTCAAGGTCACGCCGACCGAAGAGGTCACCTACGAGCCGGATCACCCGCAGTTCGAGGGTGGCGAGCTGGGAACCTGCAACCCGGGCGCATAAGCGCTTCGCCGCATCCCACGGGACCGGGCGCCATGCGCGCCCGGCCCCTTTCCACGCTGGTCGCACAGTAGATTCGTCCGCAGTCCCGCCCGGCACCACACGGGCCACCGGAGAGTAGAGCCATGGACGCGATAATCCTTCAAATCCTCAACGGTCTGGACAAGGGGTCGGCCTATGCGCTGATCGCCCTGGGCCTGACCCTGATCTTCGGGACGCTGGGCGTCGTGAACTTCGCGCATGGCGCGCTGTTCATGATCGGCGCGTTCTGTGCCGTGACCTTCCAGCGGCTCTTGTCGTGGAGCACCAAGGTCGTCGACGAGACGCGGACCGACTTCCTCGGCAACCCGTTGCAGGTCGACGTCTACGTGATGCAGAGCTGGTTCGGCGACGAGGTCGGACAGGCGATCATCAACTGGTCCGTGCCGCTGGCCATCCTGTTCGCGATCCCCGTCATGGCGCTGATCGGCGTGGTGATGGAGCGCGGGCTGATAAAGCATTTCTACAAGCGCCCGCACGCGGACCAGATCCTCGTGACCTTCGGCCTGGCCATCGTGCTGCAGGAGATCGTCAAGGCATTCTACGGCGCGAACCCGATCCAGACGCCCGCGCCGCCCGCGCTGTCGGGCGTGTTCGATTTCGGCGTTCTGCTCGGCTTCGACCCGTTCACCATCACCTATCCCTACTGGCGCCTGATCTACTTCGTCTTCGCGGCCGTGCTGATCGGCGGGGTCTTCGCCTTCCTGCGCTACACCACCTTCGGGATGGTCGTGCGCGCAGGCATGGCGGACCGGGAGACGGTGGGCCTGCTCGGCATCAACATCGACAAGCGCTTCACCATCATGTTCGCGATCGCCGCCTGCGTGGCGGGTCTGGCGGGCGTGATGTACGCGCCGATCAACGCGCCGAACTACCACATGGGGATGGATTTCCTCGTGCTGAGCTTCGTCGTGGTGGTCGTCGGCGGGATGGGCAGCCTTCCGGGCGCGGTGCTGGCGGGGTTCCTGCTGGGCATCCTCGAAAGCTTCGCCTCGATCCCCGCCGTGATCGACGTCATTCCCGGCATCAACCAGATCATCATCTATCTGGTTGCCATCGCCATCCTTCTCACCCGACCGCGCGGCCTGATGGGACGTGCCGGTGTCATGGAGGACTGATCCCATGTTCGGTCTCGAAAAACGCGACGCGACGCTTCTGTTGGTCGTCATCGCCCTCACGATGCTCGCCCCGTTCCTGCTGAACCCGTTTCCGGTGGACGGAAGCCTCGCGCAGTTCAACGCGGGCTATCCCGACCTGATGCAGCGTTTCGTGATCTTCGGCATCTTCGCCATCGGCTTCAACATCCTGTTCGGGCTGACCGGATACCTGAGCTTCGGTCACGCGGCCTTCCTGGGGGTCGGCTCCTATGCGGGCATCTGGATGATGAAGCTGCTGACCATGAACGTGATCCCGGCGATCATCATGGCGACGATCGTGGGCGGGCTGTTCGCGGCACTTGTCGGCTTCATCTCGCTGCGCCGGTCGGGGATCTACTTCTCGATCCTGACGCTGGCCTTCGCGCAGATGAGCTATGCGCTCGCCTATTCGGTGCTGACGCCGATCACGGGCGGGGAGACGGGGCTGCAGCCGCAGCTGTCCGATCCGCGACTGCTCGACGGTGCGCTGGGCGCAGGCGAGCGGCCGCAGGCCAATCTCTTCGGGCTCGACATGGGATCGAGCTCGCAGCTGGTCATGGGCGACTGGGTCTTCACCTTCAACGCGGGCTACTACATCGCGGCGGTGATGATGATCCTGGCCTTCTACGTCTCGATCCGCATCTTCCGCTCGCCCTTCGGGCTGATGCTGGCCGCGATCAAGACCAACCAGAACCGGCTGAACTATACCGGCGTCAACACGCGTCCCTACACGCTCGCCGCCTTCATCGTGTCGGGCATGTATGCCGGGCTCGCCGGCGGGCTGATGGTCGCGATGGACACGCAAGTCGGGCCGGAGCGGATGTTCTGGACCGCGAGCGGCGAGGTCGTGCTGATGGCGATCCTGGGCGGTGTCGGCACGCTGATCGGGCCGGTGCTGGGCGCGGGGCTGATCAAGTACATGGAAAACATCGTTTCCAAGATCAACTCGAACATCCTGCACGAATGGTTCGCCTTCCTGCCCGACGGGCTGGAGGATGCGCTGGTGACGATCCTCTATCCCTTCATCGGGAAGGGGTGGCACCTGACGCTGGGCCTCGTCTTCATGCTGGTCGTCATCTTCCTGCCCGGCGGGCTGGTCGAGGGTGGGCGCCGCATCGGCATCCTGCTGGGACGGCGCGGCAAGAAGTCGGACATGGAAAAGCTCGGCTCGAATGTGCAGGGCGGTCAGCCCGACGCGGCCGAATAAGGGGAGGGGACGATGGGAATCCTCGAAGTCACCAACGTCAACAAGCGCTTCGGCGGGCTGCAGGCCCTCGACGACGTGAACCTCAACGTGGAGGAGAACACCGTCCACGCGATCATCGGGCCGAACGGGGCGGGCAAGTCGACGCTGCTCAACTGCTTCGTCGGGCGTCTGGTGCCGGATACGGGCACGGTAATGTTCGACGGGCAGGACCTGATCGGGCGCAAGCCGCACGAGATCAACCAGATGGGTGTCAGCCGCGTGTTCCAGACGCCGGAGATCTTCACCGATCTCACGATCCTGGAGAACGTGATGATCCCCAGCTTCGCCAAGCGGGACGGGGCGTTCAAGTTCTCCCCCTTCGCCGCCGTGCGGGCGGAGCGGGCGATCCGCGATCATGCCGAGCAGATGCTGGAGGACGTGGGCATGGCCGACAAGCGGCACATGGTCGCCTCGTCCATGTCGCGCGGCGACAAGCGGCGGCTGGAGATGGCGATGTGCCTCGCGCAGGACCCCAAGCTGCTGCTGCTCGACGAGCCGACGGCGGGCATGGCGCGCGCGGACACCAACAACACGATCGACCTTCTGAAGCAGATCGCCGAGACGCGCCCAATCACCTTCGTCGTGATCGAGCACGACATGCACGTGGTCTTCAGCCTCGCCGACCGGATCAGCGTTCTGGCGCAGGGCCACGTGATCGTCGAGGACCATCCGGGCAACATCAAGGGCAACCCGAAGGTACGCGAAGCGTATCTGGGCGATGCGCATGACTGAGGACAGCACCATGAACCAGCACTCCCCGATCCGCGCCCCCGGTCAGCGGGCGGAGCCGGCCTTCTTCTCGGTCTGGGACATGCAGGCCTATTACGGCGAGAGCTACATCGTCCAGGGCGTCAGCATGAACATCCACGAGGGCGAGATCCTCGCCTTGCTGGGCCGCAACGGGGCGGGCAAGACCTCGACCCTGCGGGCGATCGCGCGGGCGGGCTCGCCGATGGTGACGCATGGCGAGATCTGGCTCGACCATCAGCCGGTGCACCAGATGGGCGCGCACGAGGCCGCGCAGGCGGGCATCGCGCTGGTGCCCGAGGACCGGCGGATCATCCCCGGCCTGACGGTGGAGGAGAACCTGCAGCTGGCGCAGATCGCGCCGCCCAAGGGCTGGTCGATCGACCGGATCTACGACCTGTTCCCGCGGCTGGGTGAGCGGCGCAAGCAGATCGGCGTGACCCTGTCGGGCGGGGAGCAGCAGATGCTGGCCATCGGCCGGGCGCTGGCGCGTGACATCAAGCTGCTGCTGCTCGACGAGCCCTACGAGGGGCTGGCCCCCGTCATCGTGCACGAGATCGAGCGCACGCTGAAGGAGATCCGCAGCCTCGGCATCACCACGGTGATCGTCGAGCAGAACGCGGTCGCGGCGCTGAAGCTGGCGGACCGGGCGGTCATCCTCGACACCGGCACGGTGGTCTATGACGATACCGCGCAGCATCTGCTCGACAACAAGGAGATGCGCGAGGAATACCTCGCCATCTGACGACGGCGCGTATGGCCCCGGACCGTTCCGGGGCCAGATGCCACGCGGTTTCGGCGATGCGGCCGCTGCGTGCCCGGATGCGATGGCACGTAGACTGCGGATGCCGCCCCGAAATCGGGACTAAAGTGCGATTGACCGCGCGGGCGGGTCCGGACCAGTTTCGGGGCGACCGCGGGACCGGGCACCGCCGAACGGTGCCCGCTCAACAAGACGACCGGAGGATCAGATGACGACCTACCCCCCCAGCCCCGAACTCGCCGAGACCGCGCATATCGACGCGGACGGCTATGACGCGAAATACGCGGCCTCCGTCTCGGACCCCGAGGCGTTCTGGGCCGAGGAAGCCAAGCGCCTCGACTGGATCACCGCGCCCACGAAGATCAAGAACACGACATTCGCGTACCCGGATGTCTCGATCAAATGGTTCGAGGATGGCGAGCTGAACGTCGCGGCCAACTGCATCGACCGGCATCTGGAGACGCGCGGCACGCAGACCGCCATCATCTGGGAGCCGGACGACCCCGAAGCCGAGCCGCAGCACATCACCTATCAGCAGTTGCATGCGCATGTCTGCAAGATGGCGAACGTGCTGAAGGGCATGGGCGTGGGCAAGGGCGACCGGGTCGTGCTCTACATGCCGATGATCCCGCAGGCGGCCTACGCGATGCTCGCCTGCGCGCGGATCGGGGCGATTCACTCGGTCGTCTTCGCGGGCTTCTCCGCCGATGCGCTGGCCGACCGCGTGCGCGGGTCCGAGGCGAAGGTGGTCATCACCGCGGACGAGGCGCCGCGCGGCGGGCGGAACACACCGCTCAAAACCAACGTGGACAAGGCGCTCGACAAGGCGGGGACCGATACGAAGGTTCTGATGGTCAAGCGCACGGGCAACGACGTGCCGGTGAACGCGGATCGCGACACCTGGCTGCACGAGGCGGAGGCGGACGTTTCCGATCAGTGCGCGCCCGAGGCGATGAACGCGGAGGACCCGCTGTTCATCCTCTACACCTCCGGCTCCACGGGCATGCCCAAGGGCGTGGTGCACTCGACGGGGGGCTACCTGCTCTACGCCGCGATGACGCACCAATACACGTTCGACTACAAGGAGGGCGAGGTCTTCTGGTGCACCGCCGATGTCGGCTGGGTCACGGGCCACAGCTATATCGTCTACGGGCCGCTCGCCAACGGGGCGACGACGCTGATGTTCGAGGGCGTGCCGACCTATCCGGACGCGAGCCGCTTCTGGCAGGTCTGCGAGCGTCACAAGGTCAACCAGTTCTATACGGCCCCCACCGCGATCCGGGCGCTTATGGGGAAGGGAAAGCAATGGGTCGAGGGGTCGGACCTGTCCTCACTGCGCATCCTCGGCACGGTGGGCGAGCCCATCAACCCCGAGGCCTGGGACTGGTACAACGAGGTCGTGGGCAAGGGGCGCTGCCCCATCGTCGATACCTGGTGGCAGACCGAAACCGGCGGCCACCTCATCACCCCGCTGCCCGGCGCGACGCCGACCAAGCCCGGATCGGCCTGCAAGCCCTTCTTCGGCGTGCAGCCCGTCGTGCTCGACCCGCAGACGGGCGCTGTGCAGGAGGAGACGAAGGCCGAGGGCGTGCTCGCCATCGCCGACAGCTGGCCGGGGCAGATGCGTACGGTCTGGGGCGATCACGAGCGGTTCGTGAAGACCTATTTCTCGGACTACAAGGGCTATTACTTCTCGGGTGATGGCTGCCGCCGCGATGCGGACGGCTATTACTGGATCACCGGCCGGGTGGACGACGTGATCAACGTCTCGGGCCACCGGATGGGAACCGCCGAGGTCGAGAGCGCGCTGGTCGCGCACAAGGCGGTCAGCGAGGCGGCGGTTGTCGGCTTCCCCCACGAGGTGAAGGGGCAGGGCATCTATTGCTACGTCACGCTGATGGAGGGTGTCGAGCCGTCCGACGAGCTGCGCAAGGAGCTGGAGACGCATGTCCGCTCCGAGATCGGACCGATCGCCAAACCGGACGCGATCCAATGGGCGCCGGGCCTGCCCAAGACCCGTTCGGGCAAGATCATGCGCCGCATCCTGCGCAAGATCGCCGAGAACGACTTCGGCAGCCTGGGCGACACCTCGACGCTGGCCGATCCATCGGTGGTCGACGACCTGATCGAGAACCGGGCGAACCGGTGACGGGTTGATCGGGTACGCATGATGGGGATGATGGGCGCGGGCAACCGCAAACATCCGACCTTACGGGAGACCCCCATGCGCACCGCCACCCTGTCCATCCCCCTCGCCACCGCGATCCTGTCGGCGGCGAGCTTGCCTTCGTTCGCGCAAGGCACGATCTACGACGAGAACAGCCTCGACGCGATCTACGAAACCTTGCAGCGCGAGAACGAGAGCCTGCAATTGTTCCAGACCGAGGAGGGCGGCTTCTTCCTGGAGGGGACCTATCGCGACACGGCCTATTTCCTCGACTTCCTCGCCTGCTCGCAGCCGCATATCTGCTCCACGCTGCATTTCACCATGCCGATGCCGGCCGACCCGGAGGTGACGGGCGACGATCTCAACGCCTTCCACGTGGCGGATGTGTGGGGGCGGCTCGTGGTCTACGAGGACGAGACCATGTCGCTGGAGATGCCGGTGAATATCGAGGGCGGGGTGACGGAGGCGAACCTGATCGCCTCGCACGCGTTGTTCCTGCAGTTGATGGATGCGCTGCTCGACGGGTGAGACCGGCCGGGCAGACCGGAGCGAGGATTTCCCATGCACAAGTTCCTGATCGCCGCCCTGCCGCTGAGCCTGGCCCTGGCCGCCTGCACCCCGGTGGCGGAGCCCGATGGCCCCGCCGCACCCGGCCAGTGCCGCGAGGGCGGCTACGACCAGTTCATCGGGCAGAACGAGGAGATCTTCGCCCGCGCGACATTTCCCGCGCCGATGCGGATCATCCGGCCCGGCGATGCGGTAACGATGGATTTCAATCCCGACCGGCTGAACTTCCGACTCGATGCCAGCGGCACGATCGTCGAGGTGTTCTGCGGCTGACGCAGTCGTGCGGGGCGTAGGCGTTGACACCGCCGCCCCGCCGCGCACCATCGGCGGCGCACCAGAGAGGAGCGTCGCCATGCCCAATTCCGCCGACATCATCGCCGCTCGCCTCTACGAGGCGGGTGTGCGCCAGGCCTTCGGCGTGCCGGGCGGAGAGGTGCTGGAGATCATCGACGCGCTGACCCGCGCGGGGATCGAGTTCGTGCTGGCGCGCCACGAGAACGCCGCCGGGTTCATGGCGGAGGGCGCATGGCACGCGACGGGCGCGCCGGGCGTGCTGGTGGCGACGGTGGGTCCGGGCATGGCCAACACGGTCAACGTCACCGCCAATGCCGATCAGGACCGCGTGCCGCTGATCGTTCTGACCGGCAGCTATGACGATGCGACGACGCTGCGCTACACACACCAGATCTTCGACCATCGCGCGGTGCTGCGCCCGGTGGTCAAGGAGAGCTTCGAGGCGCGCATCGGTGCCTGCGACGTGATGATCGACAAGGCGGTGGCGCGCGCGTGCGATCCGCAATGCGGGCCGGTCCATGTCGATCTGCCGGTGAAGGTGGCGGTGGCCGATCATCCCGCGCCGCGCGGGGCGCGGATCGCGCCGCTATCGGCCTGCTGCCCCGCTGGTCTCGATGGTGCGCAGGCGCGCCTGGCCGAGGCCGAGCGGCCGCTGATCTTGGCCGGGCTCGACGCGTTGCCGGGGGCGCAGCGGATCGCGGACCTGGCCCGTGCGCATGCGATCCCCGTGATCACGACCTACAAGGCGAAGGGTGTGCTGCCCGAGGACGATCCGCTCAGCCTCGGCGGGCACGGGCTGAGCCCGAAATCGGACGCGATCGTGCTGCCCTTGCTGGCCGAGGCGGATTTCGTGATCTGCGTCGGCTACGACCCGATCGAGATGCGCCCCGGCTGGCAGGATCCCTGGGACCCGGCCCGCGCGGTGGAGTTCGTGGCTGCCCCCAACCGGCAGGCGATGCACGAGGTGGTAGAGAGCTGGGTCTGCGATCCGGCGGAGGGTCTGGCCGCGCTGCTGGAGGGGCAGGGCGCGGCGACGGGCTGGGGCGAGGGGGTCGCGCGGACCCGCGCGGCGCTGGCGGAGGCCTTCGCACCGGGGGCGGAGTGGGGGCCCGCTCAGGCGCTGGACGTGCTTGACCGCGACCGGCCCGACGACCTGATGGTCAGCGTCGACAGCGGGGCGCATCGCATCCTCCTGAGCCAGATGTGGCGCATGGCGCGCCCGCACCGGCTCATTCAGTCCACCGGCCTGTGCACGATGGGCTGCGCGCTGCCGCTGGCGATGGGCCACGCGCTCGCCTCGGGCGAGCGGACGATGGCGGTGATGGGGGACGGGTGCCTCGACATGATCCTGGGCGAGCTCGCCACGCTGCGCGACACCGGCGCGCCGGTGATCTGCACCGTGCTCAACGACAGCTCGCTCGCGCTGATCGAGCTGAAACAGCGGCGCGAGGGCAAGCGATCCGTCGGCGTCGATTTCGGCGCGACGGATTATGCCGCGGTGGCGGGGGCGCTGGGTCTCAGCGCCGCCCGAGTTGCCTCCGCCGGTGATCTGGCGGAGGCCTATGCCGAGGCGCTGGCGGCGGACGGGCCGTACCTTTTGGAAATCGTCATCCCGCCACGCGGCTATGACGGGCTGATCTGACCTTCGAATCGGCCCTGCATCCTCACTTGGGCGCCATGCGGATCGCGCCGTCGAGGCGGATGACCTCGCCGTTGAGCATCGGGTTCTCCGCCATGTGCCGCACCAGGGCTGCATATTCCGCCGGATCGCCCAGCCGAGCGGGAAAGGGGACCTGCGCGCCGAGGCTGTCCTGCGCCTCCTGCGGCAGGGATTGCAGCATCGGGGTGAGGAACAGGCCCGGCGCGATGGCGTTGACGCGGATGCCCGCGCGCGACAGGTCGCGGGCCATCGGCAGGGTCATGCCGACCACGCCGCCCTTGGAGGCGGAATAGGCGATCTGGCCGATCTGCCCGTCGAAGGCCGCGACGGAGGCGGTGTTGACGATCAGGCCACGCTCCCCATCCTCGCTCACCGGCTCGGCCGCGGACATGCCTGCGGCGGACTGGCTGGCGACGTTGAAGGTGCCGATCAGGTTGACGGTCACGGTCTTGGCGAAGGCGTCCGCATCGTGGGCCTTGCCCTCGCGGTCCACGGTCTTGATGGCCCAGGCGATGCCCGCGCAGTTGACGCAGATCCGCTCCTGCCCGTGGGCGTCGCGGGCCTTGGTCAGCGCGGAGGTGACGCTGGCGGGGTCGGCCACATCGACCTCGGCGAAGGTGCCGCCGATTTCGGAGGCCACGGCCGCGCCCCGTGCCGCGTCGCGGTCGAGAATGGCGACCTTGGCGCCTGTGGCGGCGAGCGCGCGGGCCGTCGCCTCGCCCAGTCCCGATGCGCCGCCGGTGACGATGGCGGCGATGTTGTCGTCGAGTTTCATGGATGATCCCTCCCCGGTCATGTTTGCCGGGGAGGGTGCGCCATGCAGTCCGCTCTGTCCAGATGTGAACGCGCGTTCAGTAAGCCTAGCTGGTGGCCGAGCGTGCCGTGCTTTCGGCCTTGTTCTTCATCCGCGTGGCGAGCGTGGTCAGATCGTCGCCCGCAAGGCGCGGCACGATGCGGTAGACCGCGTTGACGAAGCAGAACAGCGCGAAGCCCAGCAGGCCGAGGCAGACGAGGATCACCAGGATCCGGCCATAGGCCTGCTCGTGCAGCCAGGCGAAGGCCTCGCCGATGCCGCCGGCCTGGTCGGGGTTGTGGGTGATCGCGGCGTAAAGGATGAAGCCGCCGATCAGCAGCACGATCACGCCCTGCGCGGCGACGCCCGCGCGCAGCGCCGGGTCCCAGTTGCGGGTGAAGTGGTTGCCCATCAGCTTCTCACGGTATTTCCGCTTGTAGGCCTTGTGCAGGTAATAGATCCCCGCGCCGATCGTGGCGAGGCCCGCGAGACCGACGAGGACCTGCCCGCCGGGCCAGCCGAGGACCTTGCCCACCGCATCCGACACGCCCGAGCCGCCGCCCGACCCACCGCCGGAGCCTTCGCCGCCACCGCTGCCGCCCTTGAAGATCGTGACGAGGGCCACGAAGCCGATGAAGAGGTGCAGCGTGCCGGTGACGAACATGCCTGCGCGGGCGATCAGCCCTTTCGCGTCATCGCCGTACTCCTCCAGATCGTAGGTGCCGTCGACCACCCGCCAGACGGCATAGGCGAGCATCCCGAGCGCGATCAGGGCGAGGATGAACACGCCGAAGGCGCTCTGATTGAGGGTGCCGAAGGTCTCGGACGGGCCGCCCGCCTCGCCGCCGCCCATCAGGATCGACCAGAGCGAGACCCCCGCGACCACCACGTAGACTATACCCCGCCCGGCATAGCCCGCGCGCATGACGGGCAAAGCCCAGCTGAGATCCTGTTTCGACATGTTCCATCCCCTTCAAGAAACTGTGAGAAGGGAACACACTTGACGCGCCGGGGGTTCCCCCCCGGTTGGCATCAGGCCATTTGCCGCGCGATCAGCAGCTTCTGGATGTCGGAAGTGCCCTCGTAGATCTGGCACACCCGCGCGTCGCGCGCGATCTTCTCCAGCCCGTATTCGGACAGGTAGCCATAGCCGCCCAGCGTCTGGATCGCACCCGAGCAGACCCGCTCGGCCATGTCGGCGGCGAAGAGCTTGGCCATCGCGGCCTCGCGCAGGCAGGGGACGCCTGCATCCTTCATCCGCGCGGCGTTTAGGACGAGCTGGCGCGCGGCCTCCAGCTGCGTCTCCATCTCGGCGAGGCGGAACTGCACGGCCTGATGGTCGAAGATCGCCTGGCCGAAGCTCTGCCGGTCGCGGGCATAGGCGAGCGCGAGGTCGAAGGCGGCGCGGGCCATGCCCACGGCCTGCGCGGCGATGCCGATACGCCCCGTCTCCAGCGAGGAGAGGGCGATGCGGTAGCCGTCGCCCTCCGCCCCGATGCGGTTGCCTTCCGGCAGGCACATGTCTTCGAAGGCGAGCGCGCAGGTGTCGCTGGCCTTCTGACCCATCTTCTCCTCGACCTTGGCGACGTGGAAGCCGGGGGTGTCGTTGGGCGCGTAGAAGGCGCTGAGCCCGCGCTTGCCCGCCTCCGGGTCGGTCACGGCGAAGAGGATCGTGGCACCACCGATGCGGGCGGAGGAGATGAACTGCTTGGAGCCGTTGACGACATAGCCGTCGCCGTCGCGCACCGCGCGGGTGCGCAGGGCGCTGGCGTCGGAGCCTGCATGGGCTTCGGTCAGGGCGAAGCAGCCGATGAACTCGCCGCGCGCCGCCGGTTTCAGCCACGCCTCCTTCTGCGCGTCGGTGCAGAACTTGTCGAGGATGGCGAGGAAGGGCGCGTTGTGCACGCTGACGAGGGTGGAGACCGCGCCGTCGCCCGCCGCGATCTCCTCCAGCGCGAGGGCGTAGCTGACATAATCGGCGCCCGCGCCGTCCCAGTCGGGGTCGATGGTCATGCCGAGGAAGCCGAGCTGGCCCAGTTCCTTGCGAACCTCCGGCTCGATCTCTGCCGCCGCCTCCCGCGCCATCGCGCCGGGGGCAAGCCGGTCGCGCGCGAAATTGCGGGCCATGTCGCGGATCTGGATCTGGTCTTCGGTCAGCATCGGTCGCTCTTTTCGCGTATTTTCAGGAAGATGAAGGGTCGATCGGGCCGCCCGCGGCCTTCCATGCGGAAAAGCCGCCCTCGATCTGGGCCACGGGGGCGAGGCCCATATCCTGCAAGGCCTTGGTCGCCAGCGCCGAGCGCCAGGCGGAGGCGCAGAAGAACACGAAGCGGTCGCCGGACTGGAAGGCGGGCTTGGCGTAGGGGGAGGCGGGGTCGACCCAGAATTCCAGCATGCCGCGCGGTGCGTGGAGGGCACCGGGGATGGTGCCCTCCCGCTTCAGCTCGCGCACGTCGCGGATGTCGACGAAGGTCACGCCGGGCTGGCCGTGCAGCGCGATGGCCTCGGCCACCGGCAGGGTCTCGACCGCCGCGGTCGCCTCCGCCACCATGTCCGCGACGGGGCGGATCATTCGGTCGGCCCGCCCTGCTTGGCCCATTCGGGGTAGCCCGTGTCGATGGCGCGGGCGTCCTCGAAGCCCATCTCCTTCGCCCGTGCGGCGGCCATCGCGGCCCGGCCACCGGCGGCGCAGTAGAAGATGTAGGTGCGCGACTTGTCCGAAAGCGCCGGGTTCGGCTGCGGGCCGTCGACGGCGAATTCCAGCGTGCCGCGCGGGATGGCTTCGGCGCCCTCGATCTTGCCCTTCGCCGTCTCGGGCGGTTCGCGCACGTCGATGAACGTGACGTCGTCGCGCCCGTGCAGGCCGCGCGCGGCCTCGACCGTGATCGCTTCGACCGCCGCCTTGGCGTCGGAGACGTAGTCCTGAAGTTTCTTCATCGCTTGGCCTTTCGTGAGAATGTCATCACCTGCGCGGTCAGCTTGTCCTGCGGTCCCTCCCACGCGTAGCTGAGGAGCACCGGCTCCAGATCGCCCGTCGTGATCCGGTGGTGCCGGCCCGGCGGGTTGAAGATCATCGAGCCGGGGGCGAACACGCCGTCGTCGTTCTCGCTGACCCCGCCCGACAGCACATAGTAGCTTTCGGTCAATCCGTCATGCGCGTGGCTGGGATAGGTGGTGCCGGGCGCGAAGAGGACGATGCCGAGGATCAGCGCGTCCGAGCGGATCGGACCCTGCGGTCCCGCGAATTCGGCATAGGCGAACTTGCGCGACAGGCCGCGTGGCAGCTTCTCGTAGCCGTAGAGCCAGCTCAGCTCCGGCTCGATCGCGTCGATGGCGCGCACCATGCTTTCCAGCCGCTCCTGCCGCCCGCGGTCGAGCGCGCGGCGCAGGTGGCCGAGCACGGGCTTCTCCTCCCTCACGCGGGGCAGGATCGGCGGGTTCTCGGCGATCAGGGCCGACAGCTTCTCGCGCACGCGGCGCATGTGGGACCGGATCTTGACCGAGCCGCCCGCCGAGGAGCGGCGATACATCTCGCCATATTCGCGCAGCAGGTAGAGCCAGTCGGGCCGGTCCGACAGGCGCGGCGGCTCGCTTTCGGTCACGTCATGCGCTCGATGGCGAAGGCCGTGCCCTCGCCGCCGCCGATGCAGATGGCGGCGAGACCGCGGGTCGCGTCGCGCGTCTCCAGCGCGTTGAGCAGGGTGACGAGGATGCGCGCGCCCGAGGCGCCGATCGGGTGGCCGAGCGCGCAGGCCCCGCCATTGACGTTGACCTTCTCGTGCGGGGCTCCGGTCTCGGCCATGAAGGCCATCGGCACGACGGCGAAGGCCTCGTTCACCTCGAAGAGGTCTACATCCTCGACCGACCAGCCGATGCGCTGCATCAGCCGCTGCGCCGCCGGGACCGGGGCCGTGGTGAACCAGCCGGGGGCCTGCGCGTGGCTCTCATGCCCGAGGATGCGGGCGCGGGGCGTCAGGCCGCGCGCCTCCGCCTCGCTCTGCCGCATCAGGACCAGCGCCGCCGCCCCGTCCGAGATCGAGGAGGCGTTGGCCGCCGTCACCGTGCCGCCCTCGCGGAAGGCGGGCTTGAGCTGCGGGATCTTGTCGGGCCGCGCGCTTTGCGGCTGCTCGTCGGCGGCGACGACGCTCTCGCCCTTGCGGGTACGGACGGTGTAGGGCGCGATCTCGCCCTGGAAATCGGCGGCGAGCGCGCGTTCCAGCGAGGCGAGTGCGTAGGCGTCCTGCGCCTCGCGCGTGAACTGGTATTTCTCGGCGCAGTCCTCGGCGAAGGTGCCCATCAGGCGGCCCTTGTCATAGGCGTCCTCCAGCCCGTCGAGGAACATGTGGTCGACGACCTGCCCGTGGCCCAGCCGTGCGCCGCCGCGCATCTTGGGCAGGAGGTAGGGGGCGTTCGTCATGCTCTCCATCCCGCCGGCGACGACGATGCGACCGTTGCCGAGCGCGAGCTGGTCATGCGCCATCATCGCGGCCTTCATGCCCGAACCGCACATCTTGTTGAGCGTGGTGGCGGGCACGTCCTCGCCCAGACCGGCGGCGAAACCGGCCTGTCGCGCCGGGGCCTGGCCCTGGCCCGCGGGCAGGACGCAGCCCATCAGCAGCTCGTCCACATCCGAGGGCGCGACGCCCGCGCCGTCGAGTGCGGCGGCGATCGCGGCCCCGCCGAGATCGGATGCAGTGGCGCCCGAAAGCGCCCCCTGGAAGCCGCCCATGGGCGTGCGCGCGGCACCGACGATGACGATGGGGTCTTGCATGGATCCTCCCGGCGTGATTTGTGAACGCTCGTTCACATCGAGCCTGCCACGCGCGGGCGCGCCGATCAAGCCGGGTGCGAAACCTTGGCATTCGCGATCGCGATACCAGATGTGACGGGGGCGGATCGTTCCGCCCGGATCGAAACATGCGACGACCGGAGCCCGACGTCGAGGCTGACCGCCTGCCGCAGTGCAAGGAGGCGACGCATGGCCCATGTCACTCAATCCCACCCCGTCGAAGCGCCGGGCGGCGGGCGCCGCTGGCTCGACCGCACGACGCCGCCGCATATCGTCACGCTGGTGCTGATCGCGGGGATCGGCGCGCTGAACATGAATATCTTCCTGCCCTCGCTGCCGGGCATGGCCGAGTGGTTCCAGGCCGACTACGCGGTCGTGCAGCTCGCCATCTCGGCCTATCTGGGGGTGACGGCGCTGTTGCAGCTGGTGATCGGGCCGCTGTCGGATCGCTATGGCCGCCGGGTGGTGATGCTGTGGGCGATGGGGGTGTTCACGCTCGCGACGCTTGGGTGCCTGCTTTCTCCGACGATCGGCTGGTTCCTCGCCTTCCGCTTTGTGCAGGCGGTGGTGGCGAGCGGTATGGTGCTGAGCCGCGCCGTGGTGCGCGACATGGTGGGTCCGGACCGGGCCGCGAGCATGATCGGCTATGTCACCATGGGCATGGCGCTGGTCCCGATGATCGGCCCGCTGATCGGCGGCCAGCTGGAGGCGATGTTCGGCTGGCACGGCTCGGTCGCGTTGCTGGTGGTGGCGGGGCTTGCCGTCTGGTGGCTGGTCTGGGCCGATATGGGGGAGACCAATGCCGCGCAATCCTCCGGTTTCGCGGAGCAGTTCCGGGCCTATCCCGAGCTTCTGACCGCGCCGCGCTTCTGGGGCTACGCGCTGACGGCGGCCTTCGCGTCGGGGGCGTTCTTCGCGTTCCTCGGCGGAGGTCCGAACGTGGCGAGCGTGACGCTGGACCTCAGCCCGCGGGCGCTGGGGGCCTATTTCGGCTTCATCGCCGGGGGCTACATGCTGGGCAACTTCCTGTCGGGGCGGTTCTCGGCCCAGATGGGTCTGAACCGGATGATGCTGGCGGGGGCAGCGACGGCGAGCAGCGGGTTGATCGTGGCCGTGGCGCTGTTCGGCAGCGGGCTCGACCATCCGATGTCGCTGTTCGGTCCACTGTTTTTCGTGGGCGTCGGCAATGGGTTGACCCTGCCGTCGGCCAATGCGGGCATGGTCAGCGTGCGGCCGCATCTGGCGGGGTCGGCGTCCGGTTTGGGTGGGGCCTTGATGATCGGGGGCGGGGCGGCGCTCGCCGCGATCACGGGGGCCATGCCGGTGGAGCGGTTCGGGGTCTGGCCGCTCCTGATCGCGATGCTGAGCGCCGCGGTGCTGTCGGGGCTGTGCACGTTGTTCGTGATGTACCGCGTGCGCAAGACGCGGGTCGAGGCTTGAAAGAAGGCCGCTCCGGGTTCGGGGCGGCCTTCCAGTATCGTCAGGCTTTCTTCAGCTCGCTGCCGGACTTGAAGGCCTCGCCTCCATCTTCCTGTTCGATGCGGAAGGACGGCTCGTCTTCGCTGGCGTCGCGCGTGACTTCGCTGCCGTCGATCTTGAGCGTTCTTTTCTGGGTGTAGCGCTTCACCACCTTGCCGGTGGCGGTGCCGTTGCCCCATTCCCATTTCACCTTGTCGCCGACCTGAATGCCCATCTGGAAACTCCTTTTACCGGGTCAATGGGAGGTCAACGAGGTGCGGGGAGGGGGCGTTCCTGCGGCAAAAACGCAGTCTGCGATGCGTATGGAAAGCGTATGGCATGCGTATGGCAGTTTGTCGGGTGTGTTGATGGAAGGTTAACGGTGGGCCGTCCCCACCCCGGCCCTCCCCCGCTCGGCGGGGGAAGGGGCGATGGTTGGCGGGGACGGCGATCCGTTCGGCGAGGCCCCGGCTCGGGGGCCGGGGCGGGTGTCGCTTCGGAATTCGGTCAGTCGCCCAGTGCGACGCCCTCGCGGCGGGGATCGGCAGCGCCGGTCAGGGTGCCGTCGGGGGCGATCTCGATGACGTGCAGGCCGGAGTTGAGATTGCGGATGCCGGTCTCGTGGCCCAGCGCCTCCAGCGGCTCGGCGAGGGCAGGGGCCTCGGTCTCCTCCTCCAGATCGACGGTGCCGCCGCGGCTGACGACGTGACCGGCGGAGATCGCCTCGGCGGGCGACTGGTCGAGGTCGATCATCCGCACCAGGCTGGCCGCGACGTAGTTGATGATGCGGCTGCCACCCGGCGAGCCGATCAGGATCGAGGGCCGCCCGTCGGTCAGCACGATGGTCGGCGCCATCGAGGAGCGGGGGCGCTTGCCGCCCTCCACCCGGTTCGCGACGGGACCGTCCTCGCCTTCGGGTGCGAAGGAGAAATCGGTCAGCTCGTTGTTGAGCAGGAAGCCGTTCGTCATCACCCGGCTGCCGAAGCCGGTCTCGATGGTCGTGGTCATCGAGACCATGTCGCCGTGCCGGTCCACGATCACGAAATGCGAGGTGCCCGCGCGGTCGGGGGTGAGGTCGGGCGAGAGCCGCGTCTCCTGCCAGTCGGGGGTGCCGGGCTCCGCCTCCTCCATCGCCATGTCGGGCGAGATGAGCCCCGCGCGGTCGGCGAGGTAGTCGGAGGCGACGAGGCCTTCGGTCGGCATGTCCACGAAATCGCTGTCGGCCATGTAGAGACCGCGATCCGCATAGGCGAGGCGCGCGGCCTCGATATAGTGGTGCCAGATGTCGGCCTCGGCCATGCCGTCGAGATCGAAACTGTCGAGCATCCCCAGCATCTGCCCCACCGTCAGTGCGCCGGAGGAGGGCGGGCCCATGCCGCAGACCTCGTGCGCGCGGTAGAGCACGCAGACCGGGTCGCGCTCGATCACCTCGTATTCGGCGAGGTCCTGCATGGTCAGGATGCCGGGATTGGTGGGCGTGCGGACCGCCGCCACGATGTCACCCGCGATGGCGCCTTCGTAGAAGGGGGCGATGCCCTCGGCGGCGATCAGGCGCAGGGTGCGTGCATAGGCGGGGTTGGTGAGGGTCTCGCCCTCGGCGCGCGGATTGCCGTCCGCGTCGAAGAAATAGGCGGCGGTTTCGGGAAACAGGGCGAGGTCGCGGTCGGCGGCGCCTTCGATCGACGCGGCGAGACGCGGCGAAACCTCGAAGCCCGCCTCGGCCGTCTTGATGGCGGGGGCCAGAAGATCGGCCCAGGGGGTGCGGCCATGCAGGTGGTGCAGCCGGTCCAGGAGGGCGAGCGTGCCGGGCACCCCGACGGAGCGGCCGCCGGTCACGGCGTCCCAGTAACCCATCGTCTCGCCTGTCTCGTCCAGCCAGTAATCCGGCGTCGCGGCCATCGGGGCCGTCTCGCGCCCGTCGAGCGTGGTGAGTTCACGCGCGGACGCGTCCCAGTGGACGAGGAAGGCACCGCCGCCGAGGCCGGAGCTTTGCGGCTCGACCAGTCCCAGCATCATCTGCACCGCGACCGCGGCATCGGCGGCGGAACCCCCGGCAGCGAGCACGTCGTAGCCCGCCTGCGCCGCGAGCGGGTGGGCGGCGGCGACCATGAACTCCTGCGCCGTCGCGGTCTCGGCGGTGGCGCGGGCCGTCGTCTCCTCCGGCTGGTCGGGGGCCTGCTGCGCGAGGGCGGGAAGGGCGAGGGCGAGGGCGGCGAGCGATGTGGCGAGGTGGCGGGTCATGGGGGTGTCTCCTCCTGTCGGTTCGCCTTCAGGTAGTGCATTCGGGCGCGGCGGCGATGTCGCGGGACGCGCGCGCCCGGTCGCGCGGCGCGCTTGACCGGGGCGCGCCGCGCGGTACTTCTGGCCCCGGACCCAACCGGAGGGATATGCATGAAACCGATCGTCGCGGGCCTGATGGCCGCGCTTCTTGCCACACCGCTCGCCGCGCAGGAGGTGACGCTGCGCTTCCAGCATTTCGTGTCGCCCGAAAGCGCCGTGCCCAAGTATTTCATGGACGACTGGGCGGAGCGGATCGAGGAGCAGTCGGACGGACGCATCGAGGTGGAGATCTATCCCTCGATGCAGCTGGGCGGCGCGCCGCCCGCGCTGTTCCAGCAGATCTCGGACGGGGTGATCGACGGCGGATGGTTCCTGCCGGGCTACACTCCGGGACGGTTCCCCAGTGCCGAGGTGCTGCAACTGCCCTTCATGACCACGATGAGCGCCGAGGAGTCGAGCCGCGCGGCCTGGCGCTATTACGAGGAGTTTCTGGCGGAGGAATTCGCCGATGTGCGCGTGCTGGCGGTGCACGTGCACGGGCAGGGCGTGGTGCACACCCGCAACGCGCCGGTCGCGGCGCTGGAGGACATGGACGGCCTGAAGCTGCGCGGCCCCTCGCGCGAGGCGAACGCCATACTGGAGGCGATGGGCGCGGTGCCGGTGGGCATGCCCGTCCCCGCCTTCCCCGAGCAGCTGTCGCGCGGCGTGGTCGATGGCGGGGTGATCCCGTGGGAGATCGTGCCCTCGCTGCGCGTGCACGAGCTGGCGGACACGCATGTTGAGATGGGCGGGGACCGCTCGCTCTACAACACGGTCTTCGTCTGGGCGATGAACCACGAAAGCTACGACAGCCTGCCCGACGATCTGAAGGCGGTGATCGACGCGAATTCGGGGCTGGAGGCCTCGGGCATGGCGGGGGCCGCGATGGACACGGGCGACGCGCCGGGGCGCGAGGCGGCTGTGGCGGCAGGCAACGAGGTGCTGACGCTCGACGCGGAGGAGACCGCCCGCTGGCAGGCGCTGGCCGGGCCGGTGATCGAGGCGTGGATCGAGGGCGCGGAGGGGCGCGGCCTGCCGGGGACGCAGATGGTCGAGCGCGCGCGCGCGCTGATCGCGGAGGAAGAGACGGCGGAGGACTGACACGTCCGCAGGTTGAAGGGATATGCCGTCCGCGGGATCGCGGGCGGCATTTTTCTTGTGGCGGCGGGGGATGGAGGCTTACAAAACGGGAAAACGAAAGACCGGGGCGGGATAATGGATCGACTGTTGCTGCGCACGCGCGCCGCGGCCTGGCTGGCGTTCTTCGTGCTGTGCCTCGGCTCCTGGGCGATGCTCTACGTGATGGCGCGCGACATGGGGGTCGGGCCGCTCGGCTTTCCGCGGATGAGCATGGACGGCGACATGGCGATGGGTGGCACGGACATGACGCGCCTGCTGCCGCTGTTCGGCATGTGGGCGATCATGATGGCGGCGATGATGCTGCCGACCTTCGTGCCCACGGCGCGCGTCTTCATGGACCTGATCGAGGCGGAGATCGCGCGACCCGTCGGGTTGTGGGGACTGGCGACCGGCTATGTCTGGGTGTGGCTCGGCGTCGCCTGGATCCTCGCGGGCGCGCAGGTGCTGTTCGTACGGCTGGGGCTGACCGGTGTGATGGGGCAGAGCCTGTCGCTGTGGTTCTCGGCCGCGCTGCTGCTGGCGGCGGGCGCGTACCAGTTCACCGCGCTCAAGGAGTTCTGCGCCGAGCGGTGCCGCAGCCCGATGGGCATGTTCCTGCAACGCTTCGCCCCCGGACTGCGTGGCGGCATCCGGCTGGGCCTGCGGCAGGGGATCTATTGCGCGGGGTGCTGCTGGGGCCTGATGGCGATCGGATTCGCGGGCGGGACGATGAGCCTGTTGTGGATGGGGCTCGCCACGTTGTTGATGGTGCTGGAGAAACTGCCGGAGATCGGACGGTGGTTGACCGTCCCGATCGGCTTAGGTCTGCTGGGGCTGGGAACCTGGGTCGGCTGGCTGGCCCTGACCGCCTGAGGGAGGGCACGCAAGATGTTCGACGAGCTGCCGCACTGGCATCTGAAGGGGGAGCTGATCCTCAACTGCAATTGCACGGTGTTCTGCCCGTGCGTGGTGAGCCTCGGCGCCCACCCGCCGACGGAAGGCGCGTGCCATGCCTGGATCGGCGTCAGCATCGACGAGGGGGCCTATGACGGGACCGATCTGTCGGGGCTGAACATGGGTCTGATGCTCGACATTCCCGGCCGCATGGGCGAGGGCAACTGGAAGGTCGCGGCCTACGTGGACGAGCGGGCGGACGATGCGGCCTATGAGGCGCTGCTCGCCATCTTCTCGGGTGCCGCGAAGGGGACGACGGGTCTGTTCACCATGCTGGTGAGCGAGATGATCGGCCACGAGCGCGCGCCGGTGGTGATCGAGAAGGACGGGCGCAAGCGCCGCCTGATGATCGGCCGCAAGATTCAGGGCGAGATCGAGGAGATCGAGGGCGCCGATGGCGGGCCGGTCGTGATCGGCAACACGCAATACTGGATGGGGCCGGACGTCGTCGTGGCGCGCGGCACCAAGTCGCGCGTGCGCGATCACGGGCGGGTCTGGGATTTCGGCGGCCGCTCGGCGGAGATCGTCAAGATCGACTGGTCGGGCCCGTCCTGAGAGACGCGCCTTCGAGTATTTGAACCAATCCGAAAGACGGAAGAACAGACGGGGAGAGACGTCATGGCATTCGACGCATTGGTGGTCCGCAAGGATGACGAGGGCAAGACCCACGCCGAGGTCGAGCAGGTCGAGCTGGACCAGCTGCCCGAAGGCGAGGTCGTGGTCGCGGTCGAGCATTCGACGGTGAACTACAAGGACGGTCTGTGCATCGGGCCGGGTGGCGGGCTGGTGCGCGACTATCCGCACGTGCCGGGGATCGACCTCGCGGGCACGGTCGAAAGCTCGGAGGACGATCGCTACAAGCCGGGCGACAAGGTGGTGTTGACAGGCTGGCGCGTGGGCGAGAACCGCTGGGGCGGCTATGCGCAGAAGGCGCGGGTCAAGGCCGACCATCTGGTGCCGCTGCCCGATGGCTTGACCACGCGGCAGGCGATGGCGGTCGGCACCGCGGGCTTCACCGCGATGCTGGCCGTGATGGCGCTGGAGGATCACGGGCTGGTGCCGGGCGGCAAGCCGGTGCTGGTGACGGGGGCGGCGGGCGGCGTCGGCTCGGTCGCGACCGCGATCCTCGCCGCACTGGGCCACGAGGTCGCGGGCGTGACCGGGCGGCCCGAGACGGCGGACTACCTCAAGGGCCTCGGCGCCACGCAGATCGTCGCGCGCGAGGAGATCAACGAGACCACCAAGCGCCCGCTGGAGGCGGAGGCCTGGGCTGCTTGCGTCGATGCGGTGGGCGGGCCGATGCTGGCGCGCGTGCTGGGGCAGATCGCCTATGGCGGCTCGGTCGCGGCGGTGGGGCTTGCGGGTGGGGCGGACCTGCCCGCGAAGGTGATCCCGTTCCTCTTGCGCGGGGTGAACCTGCTGGGCATCGACAGCGTGATGCAGCCTTACGACAACCGCCTGCGCGCCTGGCAGCGGATCGCGGCGGACCTGCCGATGGAAAAGCTCGACGCGATGGTGCAGGAGGCGACGCTGGCCGACCTGCCGAAGCTCGGGGCCGACATCCTGAAGGGTCAGGTGCAGGGGCGTGTGGTCGTCACGCTCTGACTTCCCAACAGGCGGAAAATCGCGGGGCCGGGGCGGAAAAATGTCCGTTTCGGCCCCTATACGTTCGTATTCGGGCTTCGGGTGTGACAGTTTGTCCGTAGGCTTTTGCAACCGGAGCCAGCCGTGGCGGCCCCTCGGGAGCGGCAGCGGCACGAACCACAACAAGAAAGGAGCCTTTGCATGACGGACACGTCGCAAGGAATTCCCTCGCCCGACGGGGACCACCATCCGATCGATACGGAATACGAGATCGGGCAGGACAACATCACGACGAATGTGGGGCCGTTCGGACTCGACATCCACAACCCGGTCTTCCTGATCTCGGGGATCGTGATCGTCGCCTTCACCTTCTTCACGCTCGCCCTGCCCGAGGCGTCGGGTTCTCTGTTTTCCTGGCTGTTCGGGGCGGTGACGAAGGGCTTCGACTGGTTCTTCCTCGGCGCGGCGAACATCTTCGTGGTGTTCTGCCTGGCGCTGATCGTGCTGCCGGTGGGCAAGGTGCGGCTGGGCGGCGCGGACGCGACACCCGATTACGGCTATCCCGGCTGGTTCGCGATGCTGTTCGCGGCGGGCATGGGCATCGGCCTGATGTTCTACGGCGTGTCCGAGCCGCTGACGCATTTCTCGACCGCGAACGGGGGCGTCAGCTATGGCGTGACCTATGGCGGCGACGGCGATCCGACCGAGTTCGGCGAGCCGTTGGGCGTGACCGCCCCGTCGCCCGACGCGGTCGAGGCGGCGCTGGACGGGTTGAACCTGGGCGATGCGCGCGGCGATTTCGCCGCGGCGACTGCGCGGTCCGACTGGTCCCCGCTGGGGGCGGCGACCGGCGACGAGGTCGAGGCGGTGCGTCTGGGCATGGCGGCCACGATCTTCCACTGGGGTCTGCACCCCTGGGCGATCTACGCGGTCGTCGCACTGGCGCTGGCGCTGTTCAGCTACAACAAGGGGCTGCCGCTGACGATCCGGTCGGCCTTCTACCCGATCTTCGGGGAGCGTGTCTGGGGCTGGACGGGGCATGTCATCGACATCCTCGCCGTGTTCGCGACGCTGTTCGGGCTGGCCACCTCGCTGGGTTTCGGCGCAACGCAGGCCGCGAACGGCCTGACATATCTGTTCGGGTCGGGTGATGCGGCGGAGGGGACGCGTGCCTTCCTCGGCATGTCCTTCGGCAATACCGAGGAGAGCGGAGCCGAGAATTCCGGTGCGCTGCTGGTTCTGCTGATCACGGTCATCACCGGCATCGCCCTGATCTCGGTCATGCGCGGGCTGGACGGCGGGGTGAAGATCCTGTCGGAGATCAATATGGGCCTCGCCGGCCTGCTGTTGCTGTTCGTCCTGCTGGTCGGCCCGACGCTGGCGATCCTGACCGGCTTCGCCGACAGCCTGATGGCCTATTTCGCCTATCTGCCGTCGCTGTCCAACCCGTTCGGCCGCGAGGACGTGAACTTCAGCCAGGGCTGGACCTCGTTCTACTGGGCCTGGTGGATCTCCTGGTCGCCCTTCGTGGGCATGTTCATCGCGCGCGTCAGCCGCGGTCGGACCGTGCGCGAGTTCGTCATCTGCGTGCTGCTGATCCCCAGCCTGGTCTGCGTGCTGTGGATGAGCGTCTTCGGCGGGACCGCCATCCAGCAGGTGCTGGTCGACGGGTACACGGGCGCGCAGGACGCGGCGCTGGAGCTGCAGCTGTTCAAGATGCTGGAAGAACTGCCACTGGCCACGATCACCTCGCTGATCGGGATCGTGCTGGTGATCGTGTTCTTCGTGACCTCGTCGGACAGCGGCTCGCTGGTGATCGACACGATCACCGCGGGCGGCAAGGTCGACGCGCCGGTTCCGCAGCGGGTGTTCTGGTGCATCTTCGAGGGCGCGGTTGCCATCGTGCTGCTGCTGTCCGCGGGGGGGCTCGGCTCGCTGCAATCGATGGTGATCTCGACCGGGCTGCCCTTCACGATCGTCCTGCTGATCATGTGCTGGGCGATCTGGAAGGGCCTGCGGACCGAACGGGCCGCGATGAAATAGGCACGATGACGTGCCGATGAAGCCGAGGGGCGCCTTCAGGGGCGCCCCTTCGACGTTCAGGGAGGGTGCGCAGTCTCGTTCAGGTTGAAAATCGCCTGCGCGCGTTGTGATCCGATCGCGTCGCCTTACCGTAAGGACCCTGACGAGGGGGAAATTCCGGTTTGAGCAAAGACGTTTCCATTCTGTGGCTGCGCCGCGACCTGCGGCTGTCCGATCATCCGGCGCTGTGCGCCGCGGCGGAGGCGGGGGCGGTGGTTCCGGTCTTCATCCGCTCGGCCTGGGTGGACGATCTGGGGTCGGCGGCGCGCTGGCGGCTGGGCCTGTCGCTCGACGCGCTGGCGGGCGAGCTGGAGGATCGCGGCAGCCGCCTGATCCTGCGGGCCGGACCGCCGCGCGAGGTGCTGGAGGCGCTGATCGAGGAGACGGGGGCGACCTCGGTGCATTGGACGCGGCTCTACGATGGGGAGAGCCAGGAGCGGGACGCGGAGATCAAGTCGGCGCTGAAGGATCAGGACATCGCGGTCGAGAGCCATCCGGGCCACGTGCTGTTCGAGCCGTGGACGGTCGAGACCGGGTCTGGCAGCTATTACAAGGTCTACACGCCCTACCGGAAGGCGGTAGAGGATCGCGACATTCCCGAGCCGCTGGACATTCCCGACCTGGCCGCGCCGGGCAAATGGCCCGAGAGCGACAGCCTGTCCGATTGGAACCTGAGCGCGGACATGAACCGCGGGGCGGAGGTGGTGGCCGGGCATGTCAGCGCGGGGCCGCGCGCCGCGGTGGGGCGGATGGGTGCCTTCATGCGGAACGGCATCGTCGACTATGACGACGAGCGCGACCGGCCCGATCATGACGGCACCTCGAAGCTGAGCGAGTATTTCGCCTGGGGCGAGCTTGGCATCCGGCAGGCCTGGCACGCGTCGAAGCCGCATACCGGGCAGGGGGCGCAGACCTTCCGGCAGGAGCTGATCTGGCGCGATTTTGCCTGGCATCTGATCTACCACACGCCGCAGATCGAGGAGCGCAACTGGCGCGAGAAATGGGACGACTTTCCCTGGCGCGACGACAACGAGGATGCCGAGCGCTGGCGGCGCGGCATGACGGGCGAGCCGATCGTCGATGCGGGGATGCGGCAGCTCTACGTCACCGGCTGGATGCACAACCGGGTGCGGATGATCGTCGCCTCCTACCTGACCAAACATCTGATGACGCATTGGAAGGTGGGGCTCGACTGGTTCGCGGAGTGCCTCGTGGATCACGATCCGGCGTCCAACGCGATGGGCTGGCAGTGGTCGGCGGGATCGGGACCTGACGCGACGCCGTTCTTCCGCGTCTTCAACCCCGCGACGCAGGCCGAGAAGTTTGACCCCGACGGCAGCTACCGCGACAATTGGCTGCGACCCGAAACCTACAAGGACGCGGCCTCGTTCTTTCAGGCGATCCCCCGATCCTGGGGGATGAGCGCGGACGACCCCTACCCGGACCCGCTGGTGGATCTGAAGGAGGGGCGCGAGAGGGCGCTCGACGCCTATGGCGAATTCAAGGATTGAACATATGAAGATTGCGATCGTCGGCTCGGGCATTTCGGGCATGGGTGCCGCTTTGGCGCTGTCCGAGGAGCACGAGGTGGTGCTGCTGGAGGCGGATGACCGCTTCGGTGGTCATGCCAACACGGTCGAGGTGGCGGGCACGCCGGTCGATACCGGGTTCATCGTCTACAACCACGACAACTATCCGCACCTGACCGGGCTGTTCGACCATCTGGGCGTGCCCACGAAGGCGAGCGACATGAGCTTCGGCATGTCGATCGACGGGGGCCGGACCGAATATGCCTGCGATGACGTGTGGCGCATCTTCGCGCAGCCGGTGAACCTGCTGCGCCCGCGCTTCGTCGGCGGGGTGCGGGAGATCCTGCGCTTTCACCGCGACGCGCCGAAGGACCTGGAGGCCGGGCGGCTGGCGGGGGTGACGCTGGGGCGGTATCTGAAACGCGAGGGCTATGGCGACTGGCTGCGCGACAGCTTCCTGCTGCCGATGGGCGGGGCGATCTGGTCGACGCCGGTGGGCGACATGCTCGACTTCCCGGCGGAGAACTTCGTGGCCTTCTTCCGCAATCACGAGCTGATGAACGGGAACGGGCCGGGCAAGCGCTGGCGCACGGTGGACGGGGGCAGCCGGGAATATGTGCGGCGGCTGCTGGCGGCGTTCGAGGCGAATGGCGGCGAGGCGCGCACCGGCGCGCGCGTGACGGCCGTGACGCGGACGGGCGGGCGGCCGGTGCTGCGGATGCAGGACGGGTCGGAGATGGCGGTCGACAACGTGGTGCTGGCCACGCACGGCCCGCAGGGGCGCGCGCTGCTGTCGGACGCGGACGGGCAGGAGGACGCGATCCTCGGGGCCTTCGAGACCAGCGCCAACGAGGCGGTGCTGCATTCCGATCCGCGCCTGATGCCGAAGCGCAAGCGCGTGTGGTCAAGCTGGAACTTCCTGAGCGACGGCGCGGATGGCGGGCGGCCCGCGCCGATCACCTACTGGATGAACCGGTTGCAGGGCATCGACCGGGCGCAGCCGCTCTTCGTCAGCCTCAATCCGGGTGTCGAGCCGGACCCGGCGCTCGTCCACGGGCGTTTTGCCTATGCACACCCGCTGTTTACCCAAGAATCGTTTGACGCGCAGTCGCGGATCGATACGGTTCAGGGGCGCGGCGGGGTCTGGTATGCCGGCGCCTGGTTGGGGTACGGATTCCATGAGGACGGCCTGCGCAGTGGATTGCGTGTGGCCGCCGCGATGGGCGCGCTTCCAAGCTGGCGGGGCGAGGAGGTGTCGCCCATCGCGGGCACTTTCGCGCAGGCGGCGGAATGAGCCGACCGGCCATCACCCTCTATACCGGTCACGTCATGCACATGCGGCTGAGCCCGAAGCGGCATCGCTTTCGCTATCGCGTCTTCTCCTGCCTGTTCGACCTCGACCGAATGGAGGCCGCGATGGCGGGCAGTCGCATCTGGGGCCGGGTGCTGCGCTTCGAGACGAAGGACCACGGGCCGCGCGACGGCTCGGCGCTGAGACCCTGGGTCGAGGAGCAGCTGGCCGGGATCGGCCTGCCCGCGCCCGCACGGATCGAGCTGCACTGTTTCCCCCGGCTGTGGGGCTATGTCTTCAACCCGCTGTCGGTCTATTTCTGCCGCGACGCGGACGAGCGGGTCTATGCCACGCTCTACGAGGTGAAGAACACCTATGGCGGGCAGCAGGTCTATGTCCTGCCCGCCGAGCATGGCGAGATGATCCGGCAGCGGCAGGACAAGACGTTCTGGGTGTCGCCCTTCATCCCGATGGAGCAGACCTACCGCTTCGACGTCGCGCCGCCCGGCGAGGCCTTCCGGCTGCGCATCCGCCAGCATGGCGATGGCGGCGAAGAGGTGCTGATCGCCACCCATACCGCGACGGGCCGCCCCGCCACCGATGCGGCGCTGGCGCGTGCGGTCGCCACGCATCCGCTGATGACCTTCAAGGTGATCGCCGCGATCCACTGGGAGGCTCTGCGCCTCGCGCTGAAGGGGGTGCGGTTCCTCGGCACCTCCGACCCTGCGACGCGATAGCCGGTCGCGCTGCCCCCTTCGCTTGAATAGGCTGACCCGAATGACCTTCGACGGACCCGACATGACGCATCTTACCACCACGCGCGGCGCGCGCGACCTGCCGCGCTGGTTCGCGCGCGCCTTCGACATCCTGTCGCGCATCCGGGCGGGGACCATCGACCTCGCGCTCGCCGATGGCCGCGTGTTCCGGGCCGAGGGGGCGGAGCCGGGCCCTTACGGGCGCATCGATGTGGTGGACCCGGCCATGTTCTCGCGCGTGGTGCGGGACGGGGAGCTGGGTTTCGCCGAGGCGTTCATGGACGGGCAGTGGGACACGCCGGACCTGCAGGCGCTGCTCGATGTGCTGCTGCTCAACAACGACGAGATCGGGCGCAACGCGCCGGGCCTCGCGCTGGTGCGCGCGTGGGAGCGGATGAACCATTGGCTGCGCCGCAACTCCAAGGAGCAGGCGCGGCGCAACATCAGCTATCACTACGATCTGGGCAATGCGTTCTACGGGCTGTGGCTCGACGACACGATGAGTTATTCAAGTGCATTGTTCACCGATCCGCAGATGGGACTGGAAGCCGCGCAGATCGCGAAATACGCCTCGATGTGCGACCAGATCGGAGTGCAGCCGGGCGACCACATCCTGGAGATCGGCTGCGGCTGGGGGGGCTTCGCCGAGTACGCCGCGAAGGAACGCGGCGCGCGCGTCACCGGCCTGACCATCAGCCAGGAGCAGCACGACTATGCCGTCGAGCGGATCGCGCGCGCGGGTCTGGCGGACCAGGTCGAGATCGTGATGCGCGACTATCGCGACGAGACGGGCACCTATGACGGCATCGCCTCCATCGAGATGTTCGAGGCGGTGGGCGAGCAATACTGGCCCACCTATTTCGACACGGTTCGCGACCGGCTGAAGCCCGGCGGGCGCGGCACGTTCCAGATCATCACCATCGCCGACCGGCTTTTCCCGGAATACCGCAAGGGCGTCGATTTCATCCAGAAATACGTGTTTCCGGGCGGGATGCTGCCCTCGGCCACCGCGCTGCGCGAGCAGTTCGCCAAGGCGGGGCTGGAGGAGGTCGGCAGCGTGGCCTTCGGGCAGAGCTATTCCGAGACGCTGCGCCGCTGGCACGAGACGTTCAACGCGAAATGGGACGAGATCGCGGCGCTCGGCTTCGACGACCGCTTCCGCCGGATGTGGAATTTCTACCTGACGAGCTGTGCCGCCACGTTCCGCTACGAGACGACGGACGTGGTGCAGGTGACGGTGCGGCGGTAGGCGGATGGTGGTCGCCCCCTCACCCAACCCTCTCCCCGAGGGGAGAGGGCTTTGGCGCGAGGGTGATCGGACGGTGCTCTCCCTCTCCCCCGTGGGGCAGCGGGGCGGGGTGAGGGGGGTGGTATGACATCCCTTCCCCGCGCTCAGCTTCTCGCCTATGCCGCCCCCGCCTTGCCGATGGCGGCGCTCTACCTGCCGGTCTACGTCTTTCTGGCGCCGTTCTGGACCGGGGCGATGGAGCTGTCGGTGGGGACGGTGGGGGCGATCTTCCTGGCCGTGCGGCTGCTCGACGCGCTGACCGATCCGGCGATGGGCTGGCTGTCGGACCGGGTGCCGATCGCGGGGTTGCGGCGCAAGCCGTGGATGGCGCTGGCCGTGCCCGGCCTCATGCTGGCCGCCTGGGGGCTGATGATGCCGCCCGAGGGCGCCGGCGCGGGCTGGTTCGCGGGCTTTCTCGTGCTGTTAACGGTGATGTGGACGGCGTTCCTGACGCCCTGGTTCGCCTGGGGGGCCGAGTTGACGCCCGATTATGGCGAGCGGGCGCGGGTGACGGTCTGGCGGGAGACGGTGGGGCTGATCGGCACGGTCTGTGCCATGCTGCTCTACGGCACGGCCGATCCGGGGACGGGGCTCGCGCGGGTGGCGCTGCTCGTCATGGTCGGCCTGCCGCTGCTGACGCTGTACGCCCTGCGCGCGCCCGAGCCGGGGGTGGCGCGCGCCGTGTCGGGGGGCGAGACGCTGCTGGCGGTGTTCCGGGGCGAGCCGGTCTTCGCCCGGTTGCTGGTGGCCTATCTGCTGAACGGGGCGGCGAACGCGCTGCCCGCGACGCTGTTCGTGTTCTTCGTCGAGTTCCGGCTGGGGGCGCCCGACTGGGCCGGGCCGCTCCTGATCCTCTATTTCGGGGCGGCGGTGCTGGGGGCGCCGCTGTGGATCTGGGCCGGGGGGCGGTTCGACAAGCACCGGGTGTGGTGCGTGGCGATGATCTATGCCGCGTGCATCTTCGCGCTGGCCTTCGGGCTGGGGGAGGGGGACGTGGCGGCGTTCGCGGTGATCTCGGGGTTGAGCGGACTGGCGCTGGGCGCGGACCTGTCGCTGCCGCCCGCGATGCAGGCGGATGTGGTGGATCTCGACACGGCGAAACGGGGGCAGGCGCGCACGGGGGCGTTCTTCGCGCTGTGGTCGGTGGCGACGAAGGCGTCCGTGGGCGTGGCGAGCGGTGTGGCGCTGCTGTTGCTGGGGCGGGCCGGGTTTTCGGGGCAGGACGGCAACGGGGTGGAGGCGCTGGTCTGGCTCGCGGCGCTCTACGCGCTGGCGCCGGTGGGGCTGAAGCTGGCGGCGGTGGCGCTGATGTGGCGGTTCCCGCTGGGGCGCGCGCGGGTGGAGGCGGTGCGGGCGGGGATGGAATAGGCGCGCATCGGCGGGCCGCGGTGCGGCGATCCGACATCGGAACATGGCACTTTATGCCAGCCAAGTGCGTGTGATTTAGCCGCAGTGCACTCCATCAACCAAATCGCCGTGCCGGGGGGCGGGTCACGCTGGAAGCGTGCCTACGGCACGACCGATGCGCGGCGGCCTTCGGCTTGAGTCCGCGCATTTGCCGCACCGCGGCCCGGCGATGCGCGGCTACCCGTCCCGTCGGTCCTTGCCGTTCCAGCCGGTCGCCTTGCGCACCGCGGCGATATAGGCGCGGTTGGGCAGCAGGCCGAACGTCTTGAGGATCAGCTCGAACCGGGTGGGGAAGGCGATCTCGAACCCAGGTTTGCCGAGGCCCTTCACGATCCGCTCCGCCGCGTCCTCGGGCTGCATGAGGAAGGGCATGTCGAACTCGTTGACCGAGGTGGCCTCGGTCTCGACGAAGCCGGGATTGACCACGCTGATGCGCACGCCGAGATCGGGCAGGTCCATCGCCAGCGCCTCGCAATAGGCGATCAGCGCGGCCTTGGTGCCGGAATAGACGGCGGCGTCGGGCAGGCCGCGATAGCCCGCGACGGAGGCGGTGATGGCCAGATGCCCGGTACCGCGCGCGATCATCGCCTTCAGCACGGGATCGGTGCAGTTCGACACGCCTTCGAGGTTCACGCGCCACATCTTCGCCGCCGTGTCCGCGTCGAAATCGTTGGCGCGCATCGGGGTGTAGACCCCGGCATTGAGGAGAGCGAGCGCGAGGGGGCGGTCGGTCTCGATTTCCGCCACGATCTCGCGCATCCGGTCGAGATCGGTGACGTCGCCGGGCGCGGGAATGACGCGGCCCTCGGGCGCCTCGGCGGCGAGCTCCTTGAGGTCGTCCTCGCCGCGGGCGGTGGCGTGGACCGTCCAGCCGTCGCGGGCGAGGCGCAGCACGGTGGCGCGGCCGATGCCGCCAGACGCGCCGGTGACCCAGGCGACGCCGTCCTCAGCCGTCATGATCTTCTTGAACACGTCCATCAGGACCTCCAGAGCGGCGCGAGCGGTGGGGTGAGGCTGGCGGCGAGGTAGCGGACCTGCGCCCCGCGCGCGTCGAAGGTGGACCCGGCCCATTCGCCCGCATCGGTGTAGAACAGGGTCGCGGCCAGCTCCGGCCCCAGTGTCCAGGCGGTCGCGGGCACGCTGCCGCCTTGCGTCGGGTAGTCGCTGCGCCCGGCGCGCGTCGGCGTGATGGCGAGCGGCTTGCCGCCCTGCGTCGCGATCCACGTGGGCCGCTCCAGCATCGCGGGGGTCCAGTAGGTCGTGGTGCCGCTGTCGAGCGGGGCGGTCCCGGAATAGGTCGACCCCTCGATCTCGATCACGCCGCCTGCGCGGTGCGCGGTCACGAAGGCATCCTCGCCATTGTTGTCGGTGCGCGAGCGGATCGAGGCGAGCGTGCCGCCCTGCCAGCGCTCCTCGTTCACCATCGTGTAGCGATAGGCCACGATCCCGAGCAGGCGCACGGTGATGTCGATGTCGATCGCGACGACGAGTTCCTCGCCCGCGCGGGTCACGGTCAGGTCGTGGTGGCCGATGTCGCTGCCGCCGCGTTCCAGTCGGTAGGAGCGTGCGGCGGTTTGCGCGCGGGCGATGGCGGGCGCGAGGAGCCCCGCCGCCGTGGCGCCGAGCAGGAGGGTGCGGCGGTTCATGCGCGAAAACCTCATGTGAAGATGTTGAGCGCGCGGCCCAGCGGCCCGGTGAAGCGCATCGCGCCGCGGGTGACGATCAGACAATAGCACGTCTCGTCCCCGGTGATCCGCGGGCGGTGGTCGTGATCGCCATCCGCCTCGGCCACGTCGCCGGGGCGCAGGACCGTGTCGCCATCGGTCATCTCGCCCGCGAGGATCAGCGTCGCCTCCTCGCCATTGTGGGTGTGCTGGAGCATGCCGGCGCCGGGCCTGGCGCGCAGCAGCGACACCTCCTCGTCCGGGTCGAAGCCGTCGAGCACGCATTCGTGCAGGCCGGGCAGGCGGAAGCGCCATTTCAACTCGTCGAACCCGCTGGGGAGCGCGGCGGCGAGCGGACCGGGAAGCGGGCCGTCTGCCGCCGTTTCCGACGGTGCGTCGTCCATCTCGAGCCGGTCCAGCGTCGCGGCCAGCGCGCCTTCGGCCATCGCGACGTCGTGGCCGCTGCGCAGCAGCGCACCGCCGAGCGCATCGAGCCGCGACAGCCGGTCGTGGCTGGCCGCGCTCATGGCGAGATGGGTCTGGACGAGCAGGCTCATCCCCGCGCTGGCCGTGCCGGACGCATAGGCTGCAAGCAGGGCATCCGAGGGCAGGTTCGGGGCGCCCGTGCCTGCGTTGATCTGGTCTCGATCGCTCATTCTCTCCCCGCTCCGGCTCTCGACAGTGTGGGAACTACGCGTGAGGGGGCGGTTCGGATCACTCGACGCATTGATTTCGGCGGCGAAAGCGGTCAGGCGGGGCGCGGGATTCTGATGGACGGCGGAGGCGGCGATGGCCCGACAGCTCTTCTTCTACGGTACGCTGCGCGACCGGGCGACGCTCGACGTGGTGATGGGACCGCAGGCGGACGCGATCGAGGCGGTGCCCGCGCGGCTGCGCGATCACGCGGTGATGAGCGTGGTGGGGGAGGACTACCCCACCATCCTCGCGGCACCGGGGCAGGTGGCCGAAGGGGTGCTGGTGCGCGGGCTCGCGCCCGAGGCGATCGCGCGGCTGAGCTATTTCGAGGATGATTTCGACTACGGGCTGGTGGAGCACGTGGTAGAGACGGAGGCGGGGGAGGAGCCCGCGGAGGTCTTCTTCGTCCATGCCGATCACCTCCGGCCCGGCCCACCGTGGGATTTCGAGGCGTGGAGCCGTGAGAAACAGCCGGCCTTCCACCAGACGGCGGGGGAGCTGATGTCGCTCTACGGACAGGTGCCCGACGAGAAGGTCGACGATGTCTGGCCCGGCATCCGGTTTCGCGCCTATGCCCGCGCGCGGGCGACGGGGGAGGAGGACACGGTGCGCTTGCGATCGGGGCTGGGGCGGGACGACGTGGAGTTGCACGGGCGGACGCGGCCTTACGTGGACTATTTCGCGGTCGAGGATCTGGAGGTCAGCCATGCGACCTTCGCCGGGGGGCGGCAGGGACCGATGCGACGTGCGATCTTCGCCACGGGCGATGCGGTGGCGGTGCTGCCCTTCGACCCGCGCACGGGGCAGGTCCTTCTGATCGAGCAGTTCCGGCCCGCGCCCCTGGCCCGCGGGGCCGGGGTGCCGTGGTTGCTGGAGCCGGTGGCGGGCCGGATCGACAGTGCCGAAGATCCCGAGGCGACCGCCCGGCGCGAGGCGCGGGAGGAGGCGGGGGTGGAGCTGGGACGGCTCGACCCGCTGCCGCCCTTCTATTCCAGCCCCGGCACCGTGACCGAGAAGATGTTCTGCTACGTCGCCGAATGCGACCTGTCCGATGCGGGTGGCATCCACGGGCTCGACGACGAGCACGAGGACATCCGGTCGATCCTGGTGGATACCGATGCGCTGGGCGAGGTGCTGGGATCGGGCGAGGTGGAGAACGGGCCGCTCCTGGCGCTGATCCAGCACTTGCTGCTGCACCGTGCGCGGCTGCTGCAGGAGTGGGGCTGAGACAGGTCCCTCTGATCGCGGCATTTCAAGGCGCATGATCCATGCGACTTGCGGCCGCCGGGACGGGACCGCGGCGGCCTGCGCCTTTCGTGGAACGTGGATGCGTATTTGGGGGAAGATGAAAGCGGCGCGGTTGATGGTCCCCGTGCCAGCCTCTAGGTTTTGCGGCAGACAGCCTCAGCGGAGCACGACATGTCCGATATCCAAGCCAACCTCGCCGACTCGGTCGGGAACACGCCGCTTATCCGGCTCAACCAGGTGAGCGAGGCGACGGGTTGCGAGATCCTCGGCAAGGCCGAGTTCCTCAACCCCGGCCAGTCGGTGAAGGATCGCGCGGCACTCTACATGATCCGCGACGCGGTGGCGCGCGGCGAGCTGAAGCCTGGCGGCACCATCGTGGAAGGCACCGCGGGCAATACCGGGATCGGGCTGACGCTGGTGGGGGCCTCGATGGGGTTCCGCTCGGTCATCGTCATTCCGGAGACGCAGAGCCAGGAGAAGAAGGACGTCCTGCGCCTGATCGGGGCGGAGCTGATCGAGGTGCCCGCGGTGCCTTACAAGAACCCCAACAACTACGTGAAATACTCGCAGCGCCTGGCCGCGAAGCTGGCCGAGACCGAGCCCAACGGCGCGATCTGGGCCAACCAGTTCGACAACACCGCCAACCGCCAGGCCCATGTCGAGACGACGGGGCCGGAGGTCTGGGCGCAGACCGGCGGCAAGGTGGACGGCTTCATTTGTTCCTGCGGCTCGGGCGGGACGCTGGCGGGCATGGCGATCGCGCTGCAGGACCGGGGCGTGAAGATCGGGCTTGCCGATCCCGAGGGCTCCGCGCTCTACGACCTGTTCGTGAACGGGGAGCAGAAGGCCGACGGCTCTTCGATTTCCGAGGGGATCGGGCAGGGGCGGATCACCGCCAATCTCGAAGGGCTGAAGCCCGATTACGCCTACAAGATCTCCGATGAAGAGGCGCTGCCGCTGATCTACGACCTGCTGGAGCATGAGGGGCTGTGCATGGGCGGCTCGACCGCGATCAACATCGCGGGTGCGGTGCGGATGGCCAGGGAGATGGGGCCGGGGCATACGATCGTGACGATCCTGTGCGACTACGGCAACCGCTACCAGTCGAAAGTCTACAACCCGGAATTCCTGCGCGAGAAGGGCCTGCCGGTGCCCGGATGGCTGGCCGGTGAGAAGCGCGACATCCCGACCGTCTACGAGGACGCATGAGCGCGCCGCTGTTTCGCGAGGACGCCTATCTGCGCGAGGCGCGGGGGCTGGTGGTCGCATCCTCGGCGGAGGGCGTGGTGCTCGACGCAAGCCTGTTCTACCCGCGCGGCGGCGGACAGCCGGGCGATGCGGGCCGGATCGTCTGGGACGGCGGTGAGATGGCGGTCGCCGACTGCGTGAAGGGCGAGGGCGATGCGATCGTGCTGGTGCCTGCCGAGGGTGCGGTGCCGCCGCCTGTGGGGACGCAGGTTCTGCAGCACCTCGACTGGGACCGCCGCTTCGGCCACATGCGGGTGCACACGGCGCTGCACCTGCTGTCGGTGGTGATCCCGCTGCCGGTGAGCGGCGGCGCCATCGGGGCCGAGAAGGGGCGGCTCGATTTCGACATGCCCGAGGCCCCCGAGGACAAGCAGGCGTTGGAGGATCGGTTGAACGAGCTGATCGCCGCGGATCACGCGGTGAGCGTGGAGTGGATCGAGGAGGCGGAACTCGACGCCAATCCCGGCCTCGTCAAGACGATGTCGGTGCAGCCGCCGCGCGGGTCGGGGCGCATCCGTCTGGTGCGCATCGGGGACGTGGACCTGCAGCCCTGCGGCGGCACGCATGTGGCACGCACGGGCGAGATCGGGCGGGTACGTCTCGGCAAGATCGAGAAGAAGGGTCGCCAGAACCGCCGCGTGACGGTGCATCTGGACGGCTGACATCGGCGGGCTGGCGATCGGGGAATAATGGCGGAGAGACAGGGGTTTGACTGTAGCCTCGCTCTGCTGGATAATCTCGCCAAATCAGCATCTTGAAGATTTCATGCGGGCGCCACTCTTTCGCATCTTTGTAGCAGAATGTGGAGCTCGATTTGGCCCTTTCAGGAACCTGACATAGCTCGGCCTGAAAGGAGATTTCCATGGCCGGACTTGTATTGCGGAATGACAAATGCTGGCATCTCAGGATGCGCGTTCCCCGTCGGTATCGGCGCGTCGAGGAGCGGGGCGAGATGGCGCGCACGTTGAAGACGGGCTGTCGCAAGTAAGCTCTCGTGCGCATGCCCGCAGCCGAGGCGGTCGTTCTCGCGGATCTGGACGCGCGCCTTGCGGCCGGGACTGCCCGCGAAGACAGCGAAACCGAGCTGTTCTCTCCCGCTGTCGCCTTGGCAGCCTCTCGGGGCGTTCGGTACAAACCGGCCGCCGACATTGCTCAAGATCCTCTCGAGCAAATCCTGATGCGCCTGCACCAGATCGGCGCGAAAGATGGCGAAGCGGTCGCAAGGTCTGAGGTGGCCCTAGTTGCCTAGACACCTGCCTGTTTCATTTTCTGCTGCCTGATCTGGAAGTGAACGGGCGACAGCATGCCGTTGTTCGTGTGCTTGCGCTTCGGATTGTAGAACAGCTCGATGTATTCGAACACGTCTCGCCGCGCGTCGTCGCGGGGCGGGTAGGTGCAAGGCCTGGTCCGCTCTCGCTTCAGCAGTTGCAAGACGCTTACGGCGATCGCGTTGTCGTGACATTTCCCGCGTCTGCTCATGCTAGGTTCCAGACTGTGCTGGCAAAGAAACGTCTGCCACTCCCGGCTGGTGAACTGGGAACCCTGGTCTGAATGGACCATGACCTTGCCTGCGGGTTTGCGCCGCCATACGGCCATCAGCAGGACCCGCAAGGCCAGGTCCGTTGTCATTCGGGATAGCGCCGACCAGCCAACAACCCGGCGCGAGAACAGGTCGACGGCAACGCACAAGTATAGCCATCCTTCGTGCGTTCTCAGGTAGGTGATGTCGGTCACCCGGACCTGATCCGGCGCGGACACATCGAAGCGCTGCTCCAGCCTGTTCTCGGCCACCACCGCGGGTTTACCGCCATATCGGCCCGAACGAAGTTTGTAGCCGACCTGAGCCTCGATCCCGGCCAGAGACGCCAGGCGGGCAACCCGGTTCTCTGAGATGCGCTCGCCCTGATTGCGCAGATCGTCCGTCAGCTTGGGGAATCCATAGACCTTGCCGCTGTCTGCCCAGGCCTGCCGGAGCAGTTCGGTTTGACGCGCGTCCTCTTGCGTACGGTGGCTTAACGGTTCCTCAAGCCATACATAGAAGCCGGAGAAATGGACCCGCAGCACCCAGCACATGGCCCGGACGCCGAACTTCTCGCGATGCGCCCGTATGAACGCGTACTCCTATGGGACTCGCGCGCGAGGTACGGCGTTGCCTTTTTGTGACATGTCGCGCTCCTCGGTCACCGAGCGAGTTCGCGCTTCAGACGCCGGTTCTCAGCCTCGTGGTCCACGCCGGGCTTCGGCACCGGCTCCCCGAAAAGCTTCACCCACTTGTAGAGCGAATACGTAGTGACGCCCAATCGCGCGACACCTCCCGCACCGGGTACCAGCTTACCGTGATCTGATGCACCGCGTCCCGCTTTAACTTGTCGCTCTGGTTGCTTGTCCCCATCTCGGCCTCCTCGCCTCAAAGTTAGGCGGCGAAGCGTCTACAAATCCAGGGGTGCCTCAGTCTGATCGATCCAGTTGCCTCGCAGAACGAAGACGACCCCCTGCAACTTGATCAGTCCCTCCATGCCAGCGAAGCGGATCCATCAGGACGTGTTCGCGGCCGGAAACCCGTGGTTCCTCAAGGGTATGATCCTCGTTTTGCTTGTCGGTTGCCTTCCCACTCGAAGACCGCAGTCTGGCTGCCATCATCATTCTGCCGCAACCCGACATTCCGGAAGCCGCTTTTGCCGAGCACGTTCTGCGACGCGATGTTGTCGGGCGCGACGGTCGCCATGATGTCGGCGATCGCGTGATTGCGCGAGGTGTAGTCCAGCAGGCCCCGCACGAATTCGGTCGCGAAGCCCTGGCCCCAAAATTCGGGCCATAGTGCGTACTTCACCTCCGCACGCGTCTGGCCGCCAGGATGGACGAGCCCGCCGAAGCCGACGTTTCGCGATTGCGCGCGATCGTCGATCGCGAACATGCCGTAGCCATATGTCTCGTAGTTCCTCTGCGTGACGGTCATCCAGCGCTCCGCCTCGGCTGCGCTCAGCGGCTCACCATCATCGACCCAGCGGATAACGTCGCGGATGCCGTAGAGCGCGAGGATCCCCGCTGTGTCCGTGTCGCGCCATCTGCGGATGGAAAGCCGGTCGGTGACGAAGAGCCGGTCCTGTGCGGGGGCGGCTGCCGGATCGGATGGGTTATGGGCCATGTTTCCTCCTTGGGCCCGATGCCGACGCGACCGTCATCGGCGTAAGGGCAGGACCGGTGGCAATGCAAACCCCGCAATCGCAGCGAGGCCACGAACGGTCTGACACCGTTTCACATATTCACGACGTGAAGTGGATACGCGCCGGCGTCACGGTTTCCGCGTCCAATCCAGACGACCCGAACCGGGCGGCATTTCCCCGGTCCTCGGGCGTCGAAAGATGCAATCCGTGCCGTGCTCCCGTTGCCATGCAACCCCTGAAGCGAGACGAGCGACATGACCTTTCCAGACCGAACGAACGCCCGACATGCGTCGGGCGCCGTGGCTCTGGCCCTGACGCTGTCGCCCCTCGGGCCGTTCGATGCCACGCGGTCGCAGGCCGAGACCTTTACCATCGACGGTTTCGAGACCGAGACGAATGGCGGCGAGGTGCTCGACGGCGGGGATACTCTGTTTGTGACGCCGACTGGCGAAATCCAGATCATGGATGCAAACAGCGCCGCCGTGCGGGCCACGGGGCGGAGAACGCGCTGAGCAACGAGGGGCTGCTGCAGAACTCGGGATCGGGCAGCGGGGCCGTGTCGATGAGCGGTGACGCGGCCTCAGTCACGAATGCGGCCGGTGGCCGGATCGAGACGTCCGGCGCGAATGCAGGTGCGGTGGTTATCGGCGGCGATGATGCGTCGGTGCGCAATGGGGGCGCTATCATCACCTCAGGCAGTGCCGCGCATGCGATCGAGCTGGACGGCAGTTCGGGGCTGGTCGTGGACCAGGGCGATTTGATCGTCTCGAGGGCCAACGCCTACGGCGTGATCGCGCAGGGGGCGGAAAATATGATCCGCACGACGACGGGATCGCCCATCGAGGTGACGGACGGGCTTGCCGGGATCCTCGTGTCGGGCGACCGGGCCGAAGTGGAGCTGGCGGGCACGATCGAGACGACCGGTTCAGTGCATTCGGCATCGTGTCGGTCGGCAGCGACACGACGATCCGCCTGGATGAGGGGGCCGAGGTGATGACGGCGGGTGACGGCGCGACGGCGCTGAGCCTGGATGAACGGTGACCACAACGTCACCATCAACACCGGCCTGATCGCGGGGAGCGGATCGGGGCAGGTCGGCATCGACGCCTTCGGCCCCATGGCCGTCGGCAATGTCATCCGCAATTCCGGCGAGATCGTGATTGAGGGGGCAGGCTCCTACGCCATGGCGATCGACACGCTGGACATGGAGGTCGTCAACGAGGGCGTGATCAGGGCGAATGGCGCGGGCGCGGTGCTGAGCGTTTCCACCGGCACGAACCCGCGCTCCTCGACGGGCACGTTCCTGCGCAATTCCGGCGCGATCCTCGCCGTGAGCGACGCGGCCTCTTTCCAGGCGCGGGATGCGACATTGCGGCTCGATGCCGGGTCGGCGATCGCGGGTGGGCTGACCTTTGCCGATCCGGGGACGGCGACGATCCGAACCGACGGCAATCCGGTCCTGGTCGATGGTGCCACGGTGTTCGTCATCGACCCCGAGGGGTCGGCGGCCAGCGCGCGGGCGGTCGGAGCCGCGGCGCTGGGGTTCGACATGACGACCGCACGGATGCGGGGACGCAGCCTCGGCCCGGCGGCCAGTCCGAGCGGGCGGAGCGTCTGGGCCTCGGCGGGGCAGGGTTGTCCGGTGATCGCGACCGGCTCGACGCCGCGGTCGAAACGGCGTTCTCCGCCCCCGGGGGCGGTCGCGTCGATCTCTTCGCAGGGCTTGGCCGCGTGGACGATCCGACGGCAAGCGATGCCTCCGGTTTCGAGGGCGATGCCACGATGGCAGTTCTGTCCTGGGCGGGCGGTACCGATGCTCTGTTCTTCGACGCCGCGCTCATGGCTGGGCAGGTGTCCGGCGATGCGACGCGCCGGGCCGCCTACAACCTCGTCGCCACAGGTTTCGAGACCGCGAGGGGCAGCACCGATGCGACAGTGGCGAGCGTGTCGGGTACGGCGGCACGACCGTTGCCGCCGCGGGATGGACGATCGTGCCGAACGTGCGGGTGCGCTACACCACGGCGCAGCTCGACGGCTTCACCGAAAGCGGCGTCGCCGATCCGCTACGCTTCGATGCCCGGCGGACCGAGCGACTGGACACGTGTCCTCAGCTGGCCACCACATTCACGCCGGTGGAACTGGCCGCCGGTCGGCTCGACGTCAGCCTACTGGGCGAGCTGGATGCGGCGTGGACGCAAGGGAACGATATCGGGGTCAGCGCGGGCGCGCAGAGCGTGACCTTCGCCAACGAGAACGCCGGTCAGCGATATGGCGGGTTCGCGGCGGTGCGTGCGCATCTGTCAACGGGCCCGGGGGCGGCTCCATGTCGCGGGCGAGGTCGGAAAGCTGGGGGATGATGGTGGTGTCCCGCTGTCGGCGGGGGTCTCTCCTGGCCTCTGAGCTCGGCAGGGGCGTGATTACGACATCGGGCCGGGGCGGGCTGCCTGCCGCCTATGATCGGGTGGCGCCGCGCTGGGCGACCGTATGCGGGCTCTGGGCTGTGCGGCAGGCTATGCAGAGTATCTCACAGAGCATCCCTTTGCCGCTCCCGCGTCGGCGCAGGTCGTCGATATCGGGGCAGGCACAGGCGCCATTCGCCGAAGCCTGGATCCGCACGCAAGGGTACCCGCAGGACCTATTGCTGATCGCTCCAGGCGTCGAGATGCTGCGCCATGCCGCGGCAGCGCTCGCTCTGCGCGGCGCGCGTGCGCAGATCAGAGCGGGAGGGCTGGAGGAGGCGGGACCGGCGCGCTTCGACTGCGTCCTGGCCGCGCATGTGATCGAGCATTTCGCCGATCCGCTCGGCGCGCTCACGCGGATGCGGGACCTGCTAAGGGCGGGCGGGAGGCTCTACCTCGTCGTGTCGCGGCCGCACTGGTGCAACGTGCTGATCTGGCTTCGCTGGCGGCACCGGACCTTCGGCGAAGGCGAGATCACAGGGTTGGTCGCGCGCGCGGGTCTGGACGTCACTGCGCTGCACCGCTTCACCTCTGGCCCGCCGTCGCGAACGAGCATCGGAATCGTGGCAGATCGCCCCCATCGGACAGGTCGCGGGGGACGATGAGGTAGCGATAGAGGCAGGGTCCATCCGGGGTTGGGGGCAGTTCGCTGCCGATGGGGCGAAGCGGTACAGGTCGGGGGGCCGACACCGGCACCGCATGGGAGGGAGGATCCTGATTTCGCGGGCAACAATGACTTGCCGACGCCGGTATATGTCCCGAATGTGTCTGCGAGACATCGGAATGCCCGTATTCGGAAACACGGCGGACGTATTTGTCGGGCATTCACAGCACTGCGCAAATCTGAGGCTTCGGATGGTGATGCAGGACGGAACGGGTACACTGTTGAACAGGGCGGGCACGCAGGCGGGGGTGGACCTCGCCGATGCGCTTGAGGGATTCGATGCCGCAGTGCTGCTCTTGGACGCGGCGGGACGCCTTCTGGCCGCGAACGGGCAGTTTTTGCGGATGGTGGCCACAAAGGGCAGTATCCCGGCCACCGGGACACCGATCGGGCAGGTCGTAAGCTGGATGTGCGACGCCGGGTGCGTGGTCGTCGACGCGCCGGACCGCACCGCCGCTCTGCTGTCAGAGTGTCTGCAAGGTGCGCGGCAGAGCCTGCAACTGATCGTCGCCGACGGGCGCGTGGTGGATATGTGCTGTAAGCCGACGCCCAGGGGCGGGCGGCTGGCGACCTTCTGCTCCGCCATGAGCAACCCTGTCGGCGAGGCGCAGGCGCACGATCTGCTGGGCGGTGCGTTTCACAGCACGGAAATGGGCATGATCCTGTGGGATCGCGAACTGACGGTGCAGATGGCGAACCCGGCCTGGGGCCGTCTTCTGGCGCCGGTCGAGATCGGCATGTCCGGTCGCGAATACGCTGCCGGACTGATTGCCAACGGCCTGTTCGATTTGCCGTCGGGGCTGGATGCGGAGGGATTGACGGAGCTCCTGATCGAACAGGCGCGCGAGGGCTCGATGCGCATGGAAGGTCGCAACCGGCGGGGGCAGCATCTGATGATGTGCTGTTTCTCCTTGCCGTCGGGCGGCATCCTGGGGACGGCGGTGGACCTCTCCGGCCTGCGCGAGGCGGAGGACCGCGTGAACGACGCGCTCGGCGAGATCGTGTCGTCGCTGGGGGAGGGCGTGGCGCTCTACGATTCCGATCTGCGTCTGCGCATGTCGAACGACGCGCTGCACAGGCTCGCCCATCCGGGCCATCCGCGCATGGAAATCGGCACCCACATTCGCGAGCACGCGGCTTATTGCGCCACGGTCGGGGCGGTCAAGCTGCCCGACGGTATGGAGATCGCGCAGTTCGAAGACATGATCGAGGCCGCCGCCCGCGCGCAGGCCCGCGATGTTCCTGTGGAGATGACGGACGGGCGCACGCTTCACCTCTCGGTCTTTCCCACGACGCTCGACGGCACGTTGCTGACCCTGCGCGACGTGACGCAGAAGCTCCGGACCGAGGCGGCACAGGCAGAGGCGGATGCGCGCGTGCGCAAGATCGTCGATGCTCTGGGCGAGGGCGTGGCGCTCTACGATGCGGACGGAATGCTCCTGTTCAACAACCCGGCCTTCCGGCGGCTGGTTCATGGCGATCCCGATGCCCCGCGCGAGGGGGTGGAACTCGCCTCCGAGATCGCGCAGGTCATCGGGAAGGGCACGATCGACATCGGTGAGGCGGATCCCGACGCGGTGCTGGCGGGCATCCTGGCATCGATCCGCAATGCGGAGGTGAACGTGCCCCTGCCGATGGGGGATGGCCGCACGCTCGAAGCGTCGAATTTCGTGGTCGAGGGCGGCGGGCGGCTCGTCGCCATGCGCGACATCACCTCGCGGCTGCGCGCGGAGGAGGCGACGCGGGAGGCCGACGCGCTGATCCGAACGATGGTGGCGGCGAGCCCGACGGAATTCGTCGTGACCCGGCTGCGCGACGGCGAAATCCTCTATGCGCCGTGGTTCCATGGCACACCGCTCTGGACCGACCCCGCGATCGAGACACGCTACCTCGCCGCCTTGCAGGCGCAGGGCGCACTGGACGACTGGCCGGTGACCTTCGAGGCAGCTGATGGAACTCGGCGCGAGGGCCGTATCTCGGCCCGGATCACCGAGTTTCGCGGGGAACCGATCGCCGTGCGCACCTTCCGCGACATCACCGAAGACGTGGCGATGCGCGAGGAGCTGGACGCGCAGAAGGCCGCGGCCCATCAGCACGAGAAGCTGTCGGCGCTTGGCGAACTGCTGGCGGGGGTGTCGCACGAACTCAACAATCCGCTGTCGGTCGTGCTCGGCCACGCGATGATGCTGGCCGACGAGGTCGACGACCCGGCCCTGTCGGAGCGGATCGCGAAGATCTCGGCCGCCGCGGGGCGCAGCGCGCGCATCGTCAAGATGTTCCTGGCCATGGCGCGGCAGCGGCCAGCGACGATCGCGCCCTGTGATCTCAACGAGATCGTGACGGCGACGCTGGAGATGTCGGGCAATGCCTTCGCCTCCATCGGGGCCGAACTGGTGCTCGACCTCGCGCCCGATCTGCCGCCGGTGCCTGCCGATGCGGACCAGATCGCGCAGGTCGTCTCGAACCTCGCGACCAATGCGGAGCATGCGCTGCGGGGGCGGGTGGGCGCGCGGCTGATCGTCTCGACGCGCGTCGCGGGCGACAGCGTCGAGATCGCGATGGCCGATAACGGGCCGGGCGTTCCCTCCGGGCTGCAGACGCGCATCTTCGAGCCGTTCTTCACCACCAAGGACGTGGGGCTGGGCACCGGCGTGGGACTCGCCTTCTGCCACCGGATCGTGACCGGTCATGGCGGGCGGCTCGACCTGCGGCGCAATGGGCCGGACGGTGCGACATTCGTGTTGTCGTTGCCGGTCGAGCGGTCGGAGGCGAGGACGTCGGAGGCGGCCGTTGCCGCAGGGGCCGCGGCATCGCGCGTGCTGATCGTCGACGACGAACGCGATGTGGGGGAAATGATCGCCGATGTGCTGACCCGCGCGGGCCATGATGTGACGCTTCACCACGATGCGAAGGCCGCGCTGGAGGCGTGTGCGAGAACGCCCTTCGATGCGATCCTGAGCGATGTGCGGATGCCGGATATGGACGGTCCCGCATTCCTCGCCGCCCTGCGCCAGCGTGCCCCGGACCAGGTGGCGCGGCTTGCCTTCGTCACCGGCGACGCGATGGGGCAGGGGATCGATGCCTTCCTCGCCCATTGCGGGCGACCCCATGCCGAGAAGCCATTGTCGCCTGCGGAACTGCGCGGCATCGTCGCTGACCTTTTGAAAGGATCGACGTCATGACCGACCATATCCTGATCTGCGACGACGAGCCCGATCTGCGCGAGATGGTCGGCGAGTATTTCCGCACGCGCGGCTACGAGGCGGAGCTTGCCGGGGATGGGGCGGCCCTGTTCGAGGCGATCGCGCGGCGGGTGCCCGATCTCGTCATCCTCGACGTGCGGATGCCCGGCGAGGACGGGCTGAGCGTCCTGCGACGCCTTCGTGCGCAGGGGGAATTGCCGGTGGTCATGCTGACCGCCGCAGACGATGTGGTGGATCGGATCGTCGGCCTGGAAATCGGGGCCGACGATTATCTGGGCAAACCCGTCGACCTGCGGGAGCTGGAGGCGCGGGTCCGCACCATCCTGCGACGTCAGCGGCGCGCCGCACCGGTCGCGGACGGGCCGGAGACGGTGCATCGGTTCGGCCCCTTCGCGTTCGACGTGTCCGCCGCGCGGCTGAGCGGACCCGAGGGCGATATCGAGCTGACCGCGATGGAGATCGCGTTGCTCAATGCCTTCCTTGAGAACCGTGGGCGTGTGCTGTCGCGCGACCGGCTGCTCGACCTCGCCCATCATGGCGGGTGGGAGCCGCTGGACCGGTCCATCGACCTGAGGATCTCCCGCCTCAGGCGCAAGATCGAGAGCGATCCCGCCCGGCCCCGCTGGATCCGCACGGTCAGGGGTCTGGGATATCAATTCGTGGCGAACTGACGGCTGCGTCCACGGCGACCTCGCTGTTCCAGACCGCGACCGGGCGCGTCATTGCGTCGATCGCGCGGCCCGACGGGTCGAGCAGGGTGATCCGCGGCTTCGTCCCGAGCGGGGCGCCGGCATGGTGGATGCGCCCGATCCGGCGCAGGGCTGCGGGCTCTCCTGACTCGCTGACCTCCCCTTGCATCTCATCGGAATAGCAGATGACGAGGCTGTAGCCGCCGCTCGGGGCAGGTGCCGCGGGGTCGCGATCCGCCATGTGACTGTCTCCTGAAAACTGGCCGCGCTCGGGTGATGACAGCCTGCTGCGTCCGTTTCGTGTCGCGCCGGTCTCCGTTCGCCGTCGGGACGTGTCGCGCCGTGCCCGCACATGCCCGCGACACAAAGCGGAACGCAGCCGACACAGGCCGGACCTAGGCACGACATGCGCGGTGGGTAGGTCACGCGAACCAAGACCGAGACCCCGATTGCCTTTCGACAGGCTGTGCAGAGCGACCCCCCGCGCTTTGCGGTTCGCATCGGGACCATTTTGACCCTTCAGCGCCATCACCGGGGAGCGCGCGCCACCGCAGGACACAAGAAGATGACACGAGATATCGCAAACAGACCCCACCGCCGCGGCGCCCTGGCGCTGCTGCTCGCCTCGACCGCGGCCATGCCCGCCTTCGCGGAGGATTTCGTCGTCGATTTCCCGACCGCTCAGACGAATGGCGGTTTCGTCGTGGACGGAGACGACACGATTTCGCTGGTCGCGCCGGGCGCGATCGAGACGGTCGGTGACTCCCAGCATGGCATTGCCACGACCGGCGACGGCAATGCCATCCTGGCCGACAGCACACTCAACACCTCGGGCCTCACGGCCAATGCGATCGATGTGGATGGCGATTCGACCTCGATAGAAGTACTCAGCGCCCTTACGACGCAGGGCAGCGGCAGCGACGGGATCTTCGTGCGGGGTTCGGACGCCGAGATCATCGTCAATGCACTCGTGCAAACCACGGGCACAGGCGGAGAGGGCATCTCCGTTCTCGGAGCGACCGCGTATGTGGAGATCCAGTCTGGCGGTGAGGTCATCACCGTCGATAACGACGCGGCGGCGATCCGGATGTTCGGTGTGGACAACACACTCGTCATGGAAGGTACGGCCCTGACCCAAGGCGCCTTTGCCGACGCGATCCAGACTTCCGGGTCGAACGCCGCGATCTCCGTTGGCGGATCGGTGGAGACTGCGGGGCAGGGAGCGATCGGTATCGACGCCGGCAGCGACAATGCCGAGATTTCGCTGTCTGGGACCATTCTGACGAATGGCACGGATGCGCGAGGGATACGGGTGAGAGGGGACAATGGCCTCGTCACGCTGTCAGGCGGCGCGTCGATTACGGCCAATGGCGCCGATGCGAACGGCCTCGAAATCGACGGCCAGGCAGCGGTTGTCGACATGCAGGCAGCCAGCGCCATCCTGATCGGCGGCACCAACGCGTATGCCGTTCGGCTGGATGGCGATGATGGCTTGCTCACCATCGGCGGCGAGATCGGCAATACGGCCGGATCTGGCGGCACCGCGACCTTCGGAGATGGCAACCGGACCGTGGTGCTCGACAGTGCGCAGATCCTCCTCGATTCCGGGCTCGGTGTGCGGGCGACCGGCAATGGCAGCGAGATCGAGAACAACGGCACCATCGCAACCAGCGATGTGGGCGGCCATGGCATCCTGACCTCGGGCAGCGACATGATCGTCCGCAATGACGGCTCCGTCTCGACCTCGGGCCTCTTCGGCGAAGCGGTGCGCATGCTCAACGGCACCGACGTTCGGTTCGAGAACAGCGGCCAACTGTCCACATCGGGCGAAAGTGCCAATGCGGTGCGGACCTCGGTCAGCGGCAGCGAGCTCTTGCTGGGCGGCGTCACCTGGACCACCGGCACGGAATCGCACGGCGTCTACGTGGCGACCGGCGATGTCGCGGTCGAGGTCACGGGCAGCATCGCGACGGCGGGGATCGAGGCCGGAGGCGTGGTCCTCGATGGCGCGGGCAACAGCGTGACGACCGCTGAAGGTTCCGAGATCACGGCGATGGGCGACGCATCGGACGGCATCGACGCGACGGGTGCGGATACGCGGCTGTCGATCAACGGCGATGTATCTGCCATGGGGATCGGCGGCGACGCGGTCAGCCTGACCGGGGACGATGCCGACATGACGCTGGGCGCAACCGGGGTGCTGGCCGCATCCGGGATCGGCGGATCCGGCATCACCGTCACCGGTGCCGATGCCACCATCCGGCTGGAGTCGGGCGCCCAGATCCTCGGTTTCGCCGATGCGGTCGCGGGCATCTTCACCGATTTCAGCGGCGGGACAGTTGTCGAGATCGCGGAGGGCGCGATGATCGAGACCAATGGCAACTCCGGCGGCGCCGTACTGGTCAATGGTGCGGACAGCCTCGTGTCCAATGCCGGGCTGGTCACCACGGTCGGCGACGGGGCCTCCGGGATCGCGGTCGAGAATGACAGCGAGATCCGCAATTCGGGCGCAATCGCGACCAGCGGGGCCGGTTCCAGCGCCGTGATCCTGGGCTTCATGGGCGGCGAGCGGTCGGTGCTGGACAACTCGGGATCAATCGGAAGCGTCGGCGACAATACCGTCGTGGTCAACGGACTCGGAAGCGGATCGACGCTTCGCAATTCCGGCGCGATCATCGCCGCCGGCGCAGTCAATCAGGTCGCGGTTCGGATGGGGCTGGCGGGCACGCAGGATGTGCTGGTCGAGAATACCGGCACGATCATTGCAGGCCCCGGAAACGACTTCGCCGTAGTGCTGCTGGGCGATACCGGTCGCGTTGTCAACGAAGGCAATATCACCGGCAGCTTCGCCGATGCGGTTTTCACCAACGGCGTCGGGCATGACGTGCGCAATGCGGGCCGGATCTATTCGGATCAGGTCGCCGTGCGCATGACGGGCGCGGATGCGCGGTTGCGGCTCGATGCCGGATCGACGCTGGTGGGCGAGGTCATCTTCGACGATCCGGCGACCGCGATCCTCGATATCGGGCTGGGCAATGCCGCGTATGAGGTGACGGGAATCCCCGACACCGTCCTGACGGATGGTCGTCCCAGCCTCATCGACGGCAACACGGTCGTCGTGGTCGATCCCGCCGGCTTCGCCGCGGCGTCGGATGCGACCTTCGACAGCTTCGCCGATCTCGGTGATCTGGTGATGGGGATGCGCACCGACTTCCCAGAGCGGGAGGCGCAGCCTGCCGTGGCGAGCTTCGCCCCTCTCTCCTTCGGCGCACAGGGCATCCGCTCCGCGCTTCTGGGGCATGGCGGGCGCGATAGCGGGCGGCAGGTCTGGGGCACGTTCGGCTTCGAGCGGGGTGAGGACACCGATAGCGATGACTTCACCCTGGGCGTGGCGCTGCCCGTGGGCGGTGGCCGGCTCGACCTCTTCGCCGCGCGCGCGACATCCGATTTCGACGGCGGCGCGACCGGCTCCGCGCTGGAGGCCGACGCGACGTTGGTCGGCGCGGCCTGGGGCGGCTCGTGGAGCGCTTTTGACTGGGATGCGGCCCTGATCGTCGGCCAGACGGATGGGGAGTCAACACGGATCGTCGCGGACAACACTCTGCCCTCCGGCTTCTCCACCGCGACAGGGGAGGTGTCGGGTCAGTTCGCGGGTCTGTCGCTTCGGCTCGGGACCGAGTTCGAGCGGGTGGGGCGCGTGTTCGAGCCGAGCCTGCAAGTCTCCTACGTCGCTGCCCGCACGGACGGATATATCGAAACCGGCGCGTCGGCACCGCTCGTCGTCTCGGACCGGCAGTCGGGTCGCCTGAGCGCGCGCGCCGAACTGGCCACGCGGCTTGCGCCGATCGACACGGTGGCGGGTCGGCTCGACCTGCGGCTGCATGGCGGTCTGGGCGCGGAATTGACCCATGGTGACGATGTGCGAATCGCGAGCGGTGCGGCGGCGACCGCCTTCGATGATGGCACGAACGGGACCGATTTCGGTGCTTTCGTCGGTGCCGGGGCGCGGCTGCGCACCGCGATCGGCGATCTCCACCTCGCCGGAGAGCTGGACACGACCGGAGGCGACGCCGATCTCCGCATCACAACTGGCTTCTCCGTCCGGTTCTGAAGACGGACCGGGCGGATCGCCCCGACTTGGAATGCGGGCCCCACGCTGCGGCGAGGGGCCCGCATCATCACGCGCGGGTTACTGGTTCGAATTGGGGACAGGCTGCTCCGCCGACAGAATACGGTAAAGTTCGAGACCGCATTCCGGCAGCGCCTCAAGCTGCCGCGCGCCAAAGGTCTGGACAACCCTGTCGGAGAAATCGAGCGCCTATTCGATCCCGTATTCGGCGAGAAAGGCACGGTGCAGGGCGGGATCGACCGTGGCTCGCAGGAAGTTTGCGAGGATGAAGGCTGTTCGAACGCCACAAAGCGCGGTGAGCCGCGCGGCCTTGGGTCGAGTTCCCGGCGAGGATGGGTGGATGACTGTCCCCAAGTCCAAACAGTCGGAGAGTTCGCTTTCGTATGCCAAATTGATCCTGACCTGCTCCCCTTTGAGTCCGCGCTTACTGGTTCGTTCTGTTCAGGGTTTGGTCCTCTTGCGACCTTTGGTGATACTCCCACGGGGGTGAGCCCGCCGAGGCTCGTGTGCGGGCGGTGGTGGTTGTAATTAGTGCGCCATGCCGCAAGCAGCTCCCTGGCCTGGCGCAGGTTGGAGATCAGATGCTCGTTGAAGGACGCGTCCCGAAGGCGGCTGTTGAAGCTCTCGACAAGGCCGTTGTGCATCGGTTTTCTCCGCTCTCGCGGTTTGCAGGCAAACCGCTGACGGGCAGCGGGACGCGATGTGATGCCATTCGACCCGGCGATCCTCCTGCAATTTGAGGATGGTGTTAGATGTCAGTTCCGTGCCGTTGTCGCGGACCACCATGCAGGGATGTCCCCTGACCTCGGCGATACGATCCAGTTCTCGGGCGACGCGGTGACCGCAGAGCGATGTGTCGGCGACGGTCGCCAGGCATTCCCGGCTGAAGTCGTCGATGACGCACGGGATCCGGAAGCGGCGGCCATCGCTCAGGTTGTCCGAGACGAAGTCCAGAGACCCGCGCTGGTTCGGCCCCTGCGGCATCGCCATCGGTGTCCTGGTCCCCAGCGCCCGCTTGCGGCCGCCACGCTTGCGCACGGTGAGGTCCTCCTCGCGGTAGATCCGGGAGAGATTCTTCCAGTTCAGCGCCCAGCCTTCCCGCCGCAGCAGGATGTGCAGACACCGATAGCCGAACCTTTGCCTCTCGCCCGACAGCACCCACAGCCGCCATATCTCGAGCGCCACTTGTAGAAGGTCGCGTCGCTCGCGGTCTCGACCGGCGCCATCTCGTCCGGCGTCAAGCTGGTCGTCCCGGACGCACACGATGGGATCACGGCGGCCATGGCCCGCGTCCTGTCGGCCACCTGGCGGCGTTGCCGGGTTCATTTCCGACGCAATGCTCTGACCCATGCCGGCAAGAGCGGTCGTCGGGTCGTGTCGGCCGTCATCGCCGCTGCCTTCGCCCAGCCGGATCACGCCGCGATGGTGCCAGGTTGCAGACCGGATGCGCCCGAAGCTGCTTAAGCTGGCCACCTTGATGGATGGCGACGGGGAAGACGTGCTGGCCTACAAAACCTTTCCATGCGCAGCAGCGGACGAAGCTCCACAGCACCAACCCGATCGAGCGCTTCAACGGCGCGATCCTGATGGAGCAAACCGAGGACTGGACGGTTCAGCGCCGCCGATACATGACGCTGGAAACGCTGGCCCCCGTTTGCAATCATGTCATGGTCAGCCTGCCTGCGGCGCAGCGCGACCGACCAGCTCGGCCTGCCGATAAGCGCGAGGCCCGTCGCGAGCTACACCATCAGCCGGGACATCATCCCCGCCAGGCTAGAGCAGTGCTCGGATGGGTGGCTCGGTCGCCCTGATGAAGCGTACGACTTGCGAGGGCCGTTGTCAAAAAATCGAGCCGATAACGGGCGCCCGTACCTCAATAAGCAGTGCAAAATGGGCACCATCCCACATCGCGACATGGCAAAAGCGCAGTCGCAAAGGCGCTCGACTTATCAGGAATCCTCCGGGCCAATCGGTTTGTTCTTTGGAATATCTTTCCGAAAGCTGTTAATACATGTGGATAATCCCGCGCATCCGAAAATTTGGCGCATAGGTCAGCTTCACGGCGGCGAAGGAGCCGCAGATGGAGCCCACACTGCGCATGACCTCACGCGAGCAAATGAGGATCGATACTGACACCCTGGACAGGTTGGAGGCCGGTCTGCGCAAGGTCGCCATCCTCGTGGAAGCTGACCAGCGCTACATTCCGATCTTCGAGCGACTTCTCCAAGAAAGGGACGCCCTGCTGAAGCGCCGTGATCTGATTGCTGCCGCAAAGGTCTGGGCCAATAACTCGATCAGGCTCCGCGACACGCCTCGCACGGACCACGCAAGTCGTCATTCATACGTCACATGGCTTCTGCTCGATCCAGTGTGTTCCCACGCTATCGCCGCAATGCACCGCGAAATCGTCAAAGCGACATGTGTAGCGGAATACCCAAATCCGCAGATACCTTAATCGCAGGTCCTGTGAAGATGTAGTATTTACAGTAGCCTAGGTCAAGCCAGTCACTGGATTTATGGCGGAGGGGGTGGGTCTGACATCCAACCTTCTCCAGGTTTCATCCGGGTGGCGATGACAGCTAAAACGGCGCTGCGGGATATTGCTTCCGCGCGAAGCTGTATTGCGGAGAGTTCAAGAATTGTCGCCTTCACAGATACTTAGCCGTCGGGACCTCTACGACTTGGTCTGGAGCAAACCGATGACAGCGCTTGCACAGGAATTCGGGATATCGGACCGGGGGCTCGCGAAGGTCTGCAGTCGTCATCGTATTCCCGTACCGCCGCGGGGGTACGGGGCCAAGGTAGCAGCCGGAGAACAACCGAAAGTGCCGCCGTTCCTCGAACTGAGGGATCGAAGCCTCGATCGGGTAAGCATCCGCGGGGCCACCTCAGCTCTTCCCGACAGCGTCACCGAACTCGCCCGCAAGCGAAAGGCTGAGCGGGAAGTCCGGGCTGCTACCATCAAGGCGACGCCAGAATCCCCAATGCCTCTGATGGAAAACCCACACGCCTCGGTGGCGACAACGGTGAAGTTCCTTCGGACCAAGAAGCCGGACAAGGCGGGCGTCCTCAGCGCCACGGCGCCAGGCCAGTGTGGCGTGATCGTCGGCGCTGCGTCCGCCGAACGGGCTTGCTTTTTCCTCGACGCGTTGGCGCGGACACTCGACGAGGTCGGGCTGAGCCTGACAGCGGACGGGGAGAAGATGTCCGTTCAGAAGGGCGCGGACAAGATCAGCTTCACCCTGCTCGAACGAACGAGAAGGCTGAAATACATACCGACCCCAGAAGAAGTCGCTCGTGAGGAGAAGCGGAAAGAGAAACAGGCACGGTCCCTTCGGCGCAATGATTGGAACAGTATTTCGTTCGGCAGCAGTCCACCCTGGCCGGAATATGTGACCGAGTGGACCGGCGAACTCGTGTTCTCGATCGATGCGTGGGCAGACGGCCTGCGGAAGACGTGGGGTGACGGCAAGACGCAACGCGTGGAACGGATGGTCCCCGAAATAGTCGCAGGCATAGAACTCATTCTCGAGACCATTCGCGTGCGCCGCGAAGAGCGTGAGGAGCGCGAGAGACAGTGGAAGATTCTGCAGCACCGGCGACAGCTGGCGCAGGCCCGCCTCAAGCGCGAGGAGACGCGACTTTCTCGCTTGCGGCAGATAATTGAGCTGCGTCGGGAGGCCCGAGAAATCCGCGAGTGGATCTCCAGCCTGCCGCAAGAAGACAGCCTATCCGTCGACTCGGATCTGGGCCGAATGCTGCAGTGGGTACATTCACGGTTGGCCGAGATTGATCGTCGAACAGGACTGGATGCCGCGAAATCCTTTGCGGGCGAAGGTGATCTGTTCCCGGCAGTCGACGAGCTTGAAGATCCGCTTGGCGATCCCCCTGTCAGCTCTGGCTGGGGCTACTGACTACTTCGCTTCGGCCTCAGTTGACCTTGCAAGCAATCTTGTTGCCGCGAAGGTCATAACGCCGCCTCGTCGAAAAATCCCTGCAGTCGGCTGACAAGCTCTGGCTCACCCAACGAGGCTAGGCACGTAATCTCGTTGTCGATCCTGATTCTTCGCACCGCTCGGCGAGTCACATCCTCCATTCGGCGCGCACCAATCCGGTTCGCGGTCGCGAGCCAAGCTTCTGCAATTGCGCGAGCGAGCATGGGGTCGCCCCCGATGGATGGCCTTTCCACAATCTGAACCACCGCATCCTCCGACAGCGCCTCGACGAGTTGCCACCGTTGCGGCGCTCCTGCGCCCCGATCCAGCGAACGTGCTCGGAGCCAGAGCCGCTGGAAGGTGTTGCGCAGACCACCATGGAAGCGGTCAGCGTGGCCGTCCTCGAAGCGCCAGAGCACCACCTCCGGGGCGATACAACATGCAACGAATGCCCAGACATCATCCCGCAACGCCTCACCGCCGCTGATGATGGGAGCCTCCACCAGCCACTGCGCACATTCTGCATCGAACGAGGCCCTGCCGGCGGCTCGACCCTCGTTCGGAAATCCGAAGCGTTTGGCAAGGGCACCGATTTGCTCTTGGAGTTCTGTCAGATCGGCCGCGTCGGCTCGCGATCCGCCACTGGACGCATATGAGACCGAAGTGCCGGCCGCCTCCATTCGCTCGCTGATGGAGCCTGTTCGCAGCAAGTTTGGCATGCCAATCAGTCGCCGAACGCCGTGGTTGTCGAGGCGGGGCATGAGGAGGAACTCACTCATTGCCGAACTCTCCTGCAAAGAGGCTTCCGATCGCGAGCTCGAAGCGTGAAGGGTCATGCTGTGCCAGCGTCCGCACAGCCTCCGCCGACTGTCCGGGGAATGCCTGTTCCACCCATGCCTCGATCACCGCTGATACCGACGAAGGGCTGGTCTCCGCTTGGTCCAGCGGAAAATGATCGAGATCGATGGCCGACCTGACCATCTGGGTGGTTACCGAGCACATTAGCATCCTCAGTGTGACCTCGTCCGCTTGCTGCACGGCTTCCACAAAGGCCGGCCTGTCCAGGTTGATCAGCAGTCGGACCGACGTCGCGAAGTCATGGTGGAGGGTCTGCGGTGACCAGTCGAGGTACCAGAGTGCATCACCATGGCCGGTGGGGAAAACAGTCGCAAAGCTCACGGCTTCCATCGGGAAGCGCGCACCGAGCGGTTCCACCGCGGCGCGGAATTCGTCTCGCCAAAGTCTTGCACCTGTCGTGACTGGCGAAACCCGGCGACGAACCGTACCCGACGAAAGAAGGATGATTTCGGTCGTGAGCACGAAGAGCTCTGAGACCTCGCGACCATCGATTGCTAGCGCCAGTACAGTAGCCTCGCGGCCGGCTTGGATCACTTCCCGGGTAACAATTCTTCTCGCGCGCTGGAGGCGGCGGCCACCGGTGCCGAAAGTGACGACGCAGAGGAGCCTGATCTCGTCGGCCTTTAGCCCGGTGTCAGCGGCTACCCCTTCCACATCGACTTTGAAATGACGAACTGCCTCGAGGTTGGTCGAGTAGTCAAAGTGATCGAGGTGGCCGTCCGCGAAGACGCAGGGTTCGCCGTCACGCGTGACGAGCCAGGGCCCGGCACTGATCCGGTCGGGGCCGGGACGAAGGAAGGGATAGGCAATGGCCGTCATGATGGTGCCTGCTCAGCTGCCGCCACTCGCACTCCGGCCGCTGCAACATCAGGCACGATGATCCGCGCACGATAGCTGCCGCTCTCGTCCGGCGTTGCGAGCAGCTCAGGCGATGTGGTCAGCTGATTGCCGTCCTGATCTTCCCAGCAGACGAACGTGACGACGACGTCACCCTCGTCCGGACCTGCCAAGACACCATCGATCACAGGAGCAGGTATGGCGGTGAGGCGGATTGCCCGCTCCGTATTGTTGTCCACGTCGATCTCGAAGAGCGCTTCGGCCCCGGTAGCGCCTTCCTGCAACGCTACGAAACGTGGCTCGCTGACCCGCCAGCTGCGGCCTCCGCCGCGACCACCGCCGCCTCGGCCATTTCCGCGGCCGCGCGACCCGCCGCCACCGCCGCCCGTACCTCCGATTGCGGGCATGCAGCTGCCGAGAAGGTCGGCCGCCTTGGCAAGCGGTGGCTGCTCGGATGCTCCGGACGTGGAGGACGAAGCCGGATATGCGTATGATGCCGCGAGGTACTTCAGTCTTGCCAGCGCAACCCGCACGAAGGTCTTTGCCCAGCTCTTCGGCATCTTGTCCGGGATCCAGTCGTCGTGGGCAGGTGGCTCAGCGTCGGCGAAAGCTTGCTCAACTACGGGATCGTCGTCACAGATGAAGACCCCGGCCCATTCGACGGTGTCCCCTGGCAGGTGGGTGCCCTCTATGTACTTCACGACCAGTTCAACCGGACGCATGAGCGCTATGTGCGCACTGGTGGCCGGGATGATGCTTTCAGCGGGGTCGCCTAGAAACTGTCGAGGCCTCCTGAAGCCGCGTCTGATGGAGCAGAGGCCAAGGTGCTGGATGGGCCGCTCGGAAGCGATCCTGTTCAGGTTTGGCCCTCCAGCCTTCACAGCGCGATAGGCCTCAACGAACAGGTCGAGTGGCGGGAAATCTTCGGGGTCCGGAAGCGGCAACAGCTCTCCGTTGAGTTCGACCTCGATGGCCATGGCCCTTTGGCCGTCGGCGCCGAGGAGCATCTTTGGCCAGAGGTACCAGAGAAGCGCCTCCTGGATTTCGGCCGCAACCGCCTCGAGCGGGCGGTCCTCGAGATCGGGGTCGAGCACGACCAGCGTTGTTCCCGTGGCGTCGGCTCCCCGATCAGGAAGCCCGAGCGCCTTCCGCAGCCGAACGGCGTTGCGACCAGTAACCGGATCGACGACGTCCGCGTCGTCGGCATCGGCCACGCCCCACCAGTGGCGGCCGGTCAGCCGGCCATGGCGCTTGCTGTCGTGGGCATCGCCCAAGTGGCATCCAATGAAGCGGTGAACGATCCGCGCGGAAGGAGTCAGCGAGACCGAGTCAACGAGGACCGTGGCACATCGACTGAGCTGATAGAGCGAACTCTTCCCGTAACCATAAGTGCCGCCACCGCCCGCCATGTCACGACGGGCACCCATGTTGCGCACGAAATTCACGAAGTCGTTGTGCTCTCCTGGCTTCGGCAGCACGTTCGCCCGAGATGGACCGCCGAGGCCACGGGTCCTCCAGTCGGAAATCTCCATGACGACCGGATGCTTCGAGGAAAGGTAGGCAAGCAGTGGGTCTGCGGACTCCTTGGATGGAGGGAGCTTGGCGAGAATCTCATCGCGGAGAATGGCAGCCTCCTCGGGCCGCAGCTCTCGCAAGCCAATCCTGTAGCCGACGCCGGACTCGACGAGCCGTGCATCCCAGCTGTTCTGGACCGTCTCCCTCACCACCGTCTCCAGCAGGGACAGCGCAGGTGTGCCCAGAAGCTTCTTCATGCCGTCGGCAGCCATGCCACCTGCAGCCGCGAAGCATTCCGCATGGAGACTCAGGGGCTTAGACATGACACTATCTCCTGAAGCGCATTGTCGGCCTCGGCGGGCCTGACTCGAAACTCCGACGCAAAATCGAGATTCACCCGGTAGCGGAAGTGGCTGACCCCGACCGGCAGTTCTCCCTCCGCAAACGAGGCGGGAGTGAGCCGCGGAAAGCCGTCGGTCACCGAATAGAGCTCCTGCGAGAACAGGGAGAACCTGAACGAGGACCACTCATCGGCCTGGGCCTGATCGTATCCGAGCAGGGCGAGACGATCGGCCACGGCGGCAGGATCGCTTGCGATCGTGCACGCATGCGTCGCCTCACCCACAACCGAAAGAGGCCCAGCCCCGTCATACTCGAGCACGCAGTGCGCGAGCAGCAGATGTCCGCCGGGGGGCGCTGCCAGCTGGTCAATTGCAGATACCTCCACGATCCGGGAATGGGCACGAAGCGAAGTCTTGACCTCGATTGCCCGGTCACCGCCACGGAAGTCGTGACGGCCGCCAGCCGGCCCGGTCCAGAGTTGCCAGGCGTCAGGATCAACAAGAAGTAGCCGGTTCAGGATGATGAGCTCGCCAATCAGCCCGAGTGCGGTTTCGATCGTAGGACGCTCGCGGTTAGCGCCCGAGAGGAGATTGCGAAAGTCGGTGATTGCATCCTCGAGCGCGTTCGCCGGCGCGGCGCCCCCCCTCAGGCGCCGAACGATTTCATCGACCAGCTTCTCGAAGACGGCCTCGAGACGCTCGCCGCGGCAGGCGACATCGATGAACCGGACCGGCTGTCCCTGCAGCAGAAGCACGCTGTCCCTGAGTTCAAGACCGTGCGTATCGTGGACCATCGGGAACCGCTCACCGGCTGCGAGCGGGACAAGAAGCCGCGCTTCGCGCTCAGCTCCTATCGCGAGGCGGGCGGGGCCAGCGCCAGCCGAGGCGTCAAGCACCAGGGAGGGCACGCCCAGATCACTCGCCTGCGCACCTGACTCCTGCCGCAGGCGTTCCCAGCCGATGCCCGCACGGGTTCCGTCCGTCATTTCGCAGCCTGTCCGGCATCGCCGTCGATGTCTGCCTGAACGTCCTCCTCGTCGCCGTCGTCCTGGTTGATCGGGACGCGGACATAGCTTGTCTTTGCGCCCCGCTCTGGCAGAACGAGGCCAAATCCCAGCATGTCGCGCACCGCGCCGAGCGGTTCGCGCAGCTTCTCAGACCTCGGTACCGACGCCTCATCGATTGCGTAAAGGAGCAGCAGTGGAATGCGGTCACCGACCAGCGCCTGACGGAATTCCTTAACGCTGTCCCAAGACCTGTCATCGGGCGAGCCGGTGACGTCCATAAGCACGTCGTCCCGCGACATCAGAGCCTTGATGTCGGCGAGACCGTCGCGTGTCAGTCCCTTGAGGCGTGCCCGGTTGACGAGGCCGACATTGCCGAAGGCACCAAGCGGCTCAACGGAGCGGCGGGTTCCGCCTGTTTCGACGATCGCGATGTTCCAGGTTTCGTACGGCTGATCGGCCCGACTCGCCTCGAGCCGGATGTATTCCAACAGCTTTCCCGAGATCAGATCGCGCTGGTCACTTCTGTAAGTCTCCAGAAACTTCATGGCGAGATCGAAGGATACGCCTTCGATCAGGCGGCCGCGCCGCGCAGGCTTGATACCTTGGCTCGCTGCCGCATCGACCAGCTCGGCCGCAGCCTCCCAGTTGTGCCGAAGAAAGTCCTCGTCACGGTGCGGGAAGCGTATGGTCTGGATGTGCTCTCCCGAGAAGCTCACGTCGCATGCCTTGGCCGCATACATCTTCTTGGCAGCGGTGATGGCCAATCCAGGAATGCGTCGCACCCGGATCGAGAAATCCGCCGGTGTCACCTCGCGTTTGCGGTACTGCTGAATGTCGGCCCGGATCTCGGCCTCGACCGTCGCCAGATCGCGGAACGATGTCCGCAGGTCGTCGGTCATCCAGATCCGCGGGAGGTCCTCGTAACCGGGCCGATATCCGAACCATCGGCCCATCTGAAGGAGGGTGTCGTACTGGTTCGATGAGCGCACGAAGTAGCTGACGACCAGCCCCTCAATTGTGAGACCACGCGCGAGCACCGAGCCGCCGACCACGATGTACTTCTTCGGCCCCGACGCGTAGTCGAGCCGCGTCTCGCTGTCGCTGTTCTCGACCACGATCGCGATGTCATCGAGGACCTTCTCGAGCTCAGGCTTCAGCGCGCTGAACGATGTCGGCGCAAGGCCGAAGCGACCCGCATCGACCTTGGCCGCCTCTTCGAGCCAGAGCTTCTCAAGTCGATCGAACGTCTTCTCGTCGCCCTTCGAGATCTTCTTGGCGAGCCCTTTCTGCCAGGCCGCGATCTTGTCGGCAAGCGCGTGATGCGGGTGCGTGTAGACCGTCGTGTGCACCAGCATCGAACTGTGCTGGCGCGACTGCCCACGTACATAGCGGGCGGCGGTTGCAAGCACGAAGTAGGAAAGCGCCTTGTCGAGCGATTTCGGGATGCCGGGCTCAAAGGTGAACCGGTCCTTCGCTGACGGTGGACGGACGAGGGCTACCTCGGCGTCATCGACCCCACGGATCATGTCGAGTCCGGACTCCTCCGGTTTCTCGTCATCGGCATCGATCGGGTCGCGCCCGAACAGGCTCTCCGGACCGAAATAGCCTTCGGGCTTTGGCAGGCTCGTGATGAAGTCCTCGGGATATAGGTCGTCCAGGCCGCCGGTCGGCTTCTCCGGGTTGATCAGCACGTTTGCAAAGGGCGTCGCCGTGTATCCGACGTATTGGACCTTCGGCAGTGCCGCGAGAATCTTGCGGATGAGCGCGTTGATCGCCGTCATGTTGTACTGACTGCCGGTCGCATTGACGCCGGCCTGATCGCATTCGTCATCTACAATAAGCACAGGCATGCGCGCGCGGTGCGTTGGCGGCGTCTTCTCGATCGTGCCGAGAAGCGCTTCAAGTGGCGCCACATTCTTCTTCACGGCAGCGATCTGCACCGGGTCCATAATCGAAAACCACTTACTCGCCGGCTTCCGGAAGTCGGAGTCGCTTGTGGTGTGGCTGTGCCACCCGTACTTGTTGCGATCGACCAGATCGGATTCGATGCGATCCTGAGTCTGCGTTCGAAGCGAATTTGTCATGCCAGTCAGGATGATCACGAAGCGGTACCCGGCATCGACCGCCTTGGCGATGACCGCCTCCATGTTGGCAGTCTTCCCACTCTGAACATAGCCGACCACCAGTCCTCGACCCCGGAACTCGCTCTGGGCAGGATTTTCGAGAAGCGAGACTACCTCGGTCGATGTTGCGTCGATGCTCGCAACGGTCTCTTTCGACCAGCCCTTGCGAGACAGCAGGAAGGCCTCGAGCTTCGGCCAGTGCAGATCGCCCGCGCGCGGACCGTCATACCAGTGCGGCCGTCGCGGCTTGCGGAGCGAATAGTTGCCAAGATACTCGATCTTCCGCTCGAACGCGGCTTCAAGCTCGCTGACAGCCGCCTTCCAGTTCGCCTCGTGCTGCGGGTCGAGCGGGCCAAGAAGTCGCTCGAATGACGCGCGAGCCTCGTTTGCCGCGGTTTCGAGATCCAGCCCGGCAGCCTGCTCCTTCCGGATGTTGCTGACCCATGCCTCGACCTGACCGGCCACGGGCGGGGGCAGCGGCGCCGCGTCAGCTTCGCCAATCAGCGTCGCAACGGAAACGCCGTAGTTGTGGGCGAGCGCCTTCAGCACGTCGATGCCCGGGTTCTTCGCCACGCCGCGTTCGAGCTCGGACAGGTAGGCCTTGGACGACCCGACCTTTTCGGCCACCTGCTGGAGAGATTGGCCCGATTGGACGCGCAGGTCCTTAAGAAGGGATGAGAGCGACATGGGTTCTCCGCGATGATCTGGAAGGGAATGCGGTCGCAGTCGAAGAGACATTTCCACAGACCCGCCGTGGACTGGGCCCAACGACGCTTCTGCTCGGGATTTGCCTCGCCCCTACGCTCCATCCAGATGAGTTACGCACAGCGCCGTATGCTGGCGCGAACCATATATCTCACCTGAGCGAACGATTGTCAATCGTTCGCTGAAACGAACGTATGCGTTCGCTGGATGCTGGTTTTTTGAAGTGTGACGTGCACAACCGCTGCGATCTGACGTGCCAAGAGCGGCGGCACAGCGTTTCCGACCTGGACATACTGCTGCGTGCGGTTGCCGAGGAACAGGTAATCGTCGGGAAAGGTCTGCAGACGAGCAGCTTCGCGAACCGTCAGGCTCCGGCACTGGATGGGATCGGGGTGAATGAAGTAGTGGCCATCCTTTGAGATGTGGCTCGTAACCGTGGTCGATGCCTCGTCCGCCAGCTGAACCCGGAAGCGGTCATTGAACACACCGCTGTGCCAGTTCCGGTGATCGGGGCTGAGCACCAGAGGAAAATCGGCGGCCTTCGGGCTGTAGCCATGGACGGTACCGAACACGGCAGCAAACAGATAGCGGCCCAGATCCGACGCCATGTGCCGGCGCGTCTCGTGCTGGGCGATCGCGCGAAGTTCCGGTCGCTCGATCCACTGCAGCAACTCATCGTTTGAAGTGCCGTAGCCGTCTGGCAGCCGTGACGCAGCCCGAACGATAGGCGGGTTTTCCCTCACTTGCTCTGAAACGGTCAGGAACGCTTCGCGGAGCGCCCGGTCATCCTTCCCCCCGAATATGCCAGCCAGCATGTTCGCGGCGCCGAGGACTTCTTCTCGCCAGGCGGCCGTGTTGTCGAGCCCGCGGCTGATGCCGCTCCGCAAGGCGGGCATCTTTCCGATGACGTCGCGGACGGTCCGTACGCTGCCCGACACAGCGATCTGGGCATCGCTAGCCCGTTCAGCGAGGTCCGAGCGTATGCCGACGACAATCACCCTGTGGCGACGCTGCGGAACTCCGAACGCTTCGGAGCGCACGATGAAATCCGAGGGCTGTGACGCCTCCTGCAGGCTGGCCTTGCCATCCTCGACCCGGACGGCATGAAGTTCGTAGTGATGGGCGTGACCTGTACCGAGCGAGGACAGATCCTCCATCAGCATCTCGAAGACAAGCCGGCTCTCGACTGTCGACGAGAGCATGCCCTTGACGTTTTCCATAACGAAGGCGGCCGGGCGAAGCTTGTCGAGGACCCGGATGTACTCGCGAAAGAGGTAGTGCCGCGCATCCTCCTCCGGGACGTATCCGACCTTGCCTCTGGAACGGACGCGCCCCACCAAGGAATAGGCCTGACATGGCGGGCCGCCGATCAGGATCGTGTCGTCGTACTTTGCTTTCAGCGTCGCGATGGCGCCATCTATGGCGGTCGCCGCAGCCCCGGTGCCGAGCTCAAGCGCGCGAGCTTCGTCGATGGCATGCTGCCACGATTCGGCATCGACGGCTGACCAGTCCGGTTCGGATGCCAGCCCGGCATGGAAATCGATGAACTCTTTCGGCAAGACGCCATGACGTGCACGATACTCGCGCAGAAAGGCACGCAGTGTCAGGGTCCGATGGGCCGACGCCTCCTTCTCGACCGAAATGCCGATCCGGAACGGCGCATGGCCGTCCTCGACGAGGGAAGCGAACCCCTCGCCAAGTCCGCCCGGGCCGGCGAACAGATCGACAATGCCGAAAGTGGAAGGCAAATCAGGCTCCTGACGAATTTCATTCAGCCGGTGTATACCAGGTTCAGGGACGAAGACCAGGACGGATGTGACCGATATCGTGGACCAGCAGACCCGATCCCGGATGATGTCGGGGATCAGTGGAAAGAACACCAGGCCCGAGCTGGCTGTCAGGCGGGCATTGCACGCGCGCGGGTTCCGCTTCCGGCTTCATTCCGGCAAGGTTCACGGTCGACCGGACCTCATCCTTCCGAAGCACCGAGCCGTGGTCTTTGTGCATGGCTGCTTCTGGCACCGACACGAGGGGTGCCGCTACGCGACCGTACCGGCAACCCGGCCGGAGTTCTGGCGGGCGAAATTCGATGCGAACGCCGCTCGAGACAGCGCCGTTCGCACAAGACTCCTCGAAGACGGGTGGCGCGTGGCGACGGTATGGGAGTGCGCCCTGCGGAAGCCGGAACAGGTGGAGGCCTCGACGGAAACCCTGTCAATCTGGCTGCGAACAGAAGAACTTCAGATCGAGATCGGCGACCACAACGCACGTCAACCCTGAGCGGACCGCGCTACGCTATTTACAGGCCCGCGCCTGGTCGCGCATGACAGAGTAATCGCTCAGCATTTCAACGATCATCGATCCCTCCGGCAGTCCGGCCAATTCCTCGGCCGCCCGCGCCTGGAGCTCCCGGCCATACTCGACCACGGGCGGACACGTCACGAGCCTGCCATCGTCAGAACTCACCGTCGCGCAGCCGGTCAGCGAGATCGCTGCGATCGCGAGGGCGGCGAGCCGCCGCATCCAGCATCCGGCGTCTGACGTCATTGGCATTCTCCGTTGTTTCGAGGCGTTCGGCGAGGCGTCCCGCGCGCTCGCCGGACCGCCGAAGCGAAAGCAGGAACAGGAGCACGGCGACCGCGATGGCTCCGTAGCGCAGCGCCGCCCGCATCCACGGGCTGACAGCTATTGCGCCGAGCAAGGTGGCAATCATCGCTGCCCCCGTTTCCAATCATCGAGCCGGGCGTAGATCGTGACCGCGATGCCACCCAGTGCCACGGCGATAAACACCCAGCGGAGCGCATCGAGATACGGCACGAGCGGCAGGATCGCGGTCTGGGTCTCGGCGAGGACGCTCTGCGCCACCTCGACACCCGCGGCACCCAGCGTCGCCACTCCGGCCGCGCCTCCACCCTTCATGGTGCGGCTGTCAGCCAGCACCTCGCGCGCGGGCGGCGTCTCCGCTGCAAATGCCGTCGTCCGGACCGGGAACCGCTCGCCCCACTGACGCGCGGGGCCAAGATCGACATGAATGAACCCTGATCGTGGGTAGAACCCGAAGCCGAGGAACCCGACCTCGCGCGTCGCGGCCTCGAACGCCACCGGGTCGTGGTTCGCCATGGCGATGTCGAAGGCGGCGCCGTCGAGATGCTTCGACCGGGTGGCGCCACCCACGGCGCGATTGTGCTCGGGGCTGCGATAGGCCGAGCGGACGATCAGCGGCTTGCCCAGCCGGTCGCGCAACGCCTGCAGCCTGTCGAGGGCGGGTTCATTGACCAGCAGCTTGCCGGTGCCCCGGCAGGCGATCTCGGCTGGGCTGAAATTCCGCCAGCGCCATGCGCTCTCCGCAACGTCGCGCCAATAGCGATGGAATGTCGTGGTCATGGGGGTCCTCCGAAACGAAAGAACCCGCCTCGAAGGGCGGGTCATTGCGGGCTGATGAATGGGGATGGGGCGCGGCTACGGGCCGCCGCCGAAGATCTTCAGCTTGATGGCGATGCCCGCGAGCAGCGCCAGCATGACGCCGGTGGTGATCATGCGGACGGCAGTCTGCATCGCGGTGCGGCGCACGAGCCGGATGCAGTCGACGAGCGAACGGAGATCGCGGATGTCGAGCGCGGCCTCGTCGCCGTCGAGCCCGACATCCGCGAGCGCGCGCTTCGCGCCTTCCTCCGCCGCCCGGGTCAGGATCGCCTCGAACTCTGCGTCGGGGATGCGGACGAAGCCGTCGGATCGGGGTGGTGTCATCGGATCCTCCTTCCGCCGCTCAGCCGACCTTGCAACCCCAGAAGGACGTGTGATCGGCGGCGAAGTAGCCATCCGCGACCCGGAAATACCCATGCAGCTCGACGGTATCGCCCGCGGTGAGCGGCACCATGGTCTGCAGCCAGATCGCGGTGGCGAGCGAGACGTGGGTGGCGGAGATTTCGCCGAGGGAGCCGCGGATTTCGGTCGTGCCGTTCAGCACCAGCCGCCCGCGCATGCGCGCGGTGGTACTGGCGTTGACCTTGTACATGAGCGTCGCGCCGAAGAGGTAAGTGCCGTCAACCGGGGCGACGAAGTGATTGTTCGCGGCGTCAAACGCGCCCTGGTCGTTGTAGTCGGTGTTATTGAGGCCGATCTTCGTCCAGGTTCCGACGCCGACATAGTTGTCGTAGTTCGTGTACGCCTTGAAGCGTGGCAGTCGCGGCTGATCAACGATGCCGGTGGCGTTGTTGACGCTGAGCCCGTCGAAGAAGGTGCTGCCGTCGGCGGAGACCGCGAGCCGGAAGCGGTCTGAGCCGAAGAGGCCCACCAGCGCCTTGGTCACGAAGCCGGTCTGCAGGGTCAGGCCGAGATCGTCGCCTGCCGCCTCCTTGTTCATGGTGTAGAACAGGTCGCCGGTGCCGCCCTCGGCCACGGTCTTCGCCGCCCAGAGCGCGGCGTTGAGCTTGGCCGAGAACGGGTTCGACGCGTCCGCTCTGGTGCCAAGCCCCAGCAGCGCGAGGTTCTGCAACGCAGCCGGTGTCGTCCCAACCCAGCCCGCGCCGTCGTAGACCAGGAGCAGTCCCTGGTCCTCGACCCACGCGCGCCAGCCGGTGCGTGGCGGCAGGCGAAGCCAGGCACCATCGGTCCAGAGCGCGACGTTCAGGTCCCACCCCGCCCAGTCGCCCGTCGCGCCGGAGGCGACGATGTAGCGGTCGCCATCGGCTGGCGAACCAGGCGGCGCAGTCAGGTCCCGGTCGAGAACGGAGAGCTGGACAAGCCCGTCGAGGATCCGCAGCGCCTCGTTGTGGGTGACGTGCTTCTGGGCCTGCGCCGCCAGAATGTAGGGCAGCAGGAGATGGGTGGTGGCGTCGGACATGGGATGGCCTTCAGAGTGTCAGCGTGACGGTCTTGGGCGCGCCCCGCCCCACGAGGGCGGAGAGCTGGAAGATGCGGACGGTGAGGTTGTCGCCGGGGCCGAGCGGAGCGCCCCAGTCGGCGGTCTGCTGGGCTGCGGTGTAGACAGCGCTGGTGGTGGCCGTGCTCAGCACCCGCTTCACCGTCTCGCCGTCGAGGATCTCGACCTCATAGGCCTCCAGCTCCTCGGCCATAGGCACCTCGAGCCCGCCCCAGCTGTCGGCGGCGAGCGCGCGGGATCGGCGGGTCCAGCGGATCGTCAGATCACCGGACGTGCGCGGAGTGCGCCATGGCTGCTCGACATGCGCGACCGAAAACGGCCGCAGCCCGACGCCCTCAGGCGTGAAGGCCTGCGCGACATAGGTCTCGTCGCTGACCGTGCGGCTCGCCGGGCCGATGCGCCAGTTCCATGGGATGCCGAGATCGGCCTCCGCGATCGGCAGCGAGGCGAGGCTGTCGTCGAGCACAACGACCCGGGCGCCCGCGGACGCGGGGTTGCCCATTGTACCCTCGGTGCCGCGCTGACCCCGCAGCAAGCGGGTCAGCCGATACCGACCCGGCGCCAGCAGTTCCGCCGCGCCCGCCTGCACGATCTCCCAGGTGCCGGGCGCGCTCTCGATGGCGAGCGCGTTCGCCCCGCCAAAGAGAGTTAGGTCGGTGACGCTTTCCAGCGTGCCGGTCAGCAGATCGACCAACAGCGCGTTTCCAAGATCGAAGCGCGAAGTGGGCCCCGCATAGAGGTCCGAAACAAGCGCCCCCATCCGCCCACGGCTGCCAAACGTGGTCAGCAGCTCGAAGCCATCGGTCGAGGGGCTGCGGAACGCCGCCATCTCGCCGGGCCAGGGAACCGCGTGCGCAGCGACCAGTGGCCGGTGTGCGGGCTGGTCCTCTGTCAGCGGCGGCAGGTCCATCAGCACCGCATCCGGTGCGCCGAACACGACGGCCCGCGTCAGCGACGCCGCGCGGGGATCGCCGGGCGGCAGATCGTAGGTCGCCCGGTCCTGGCGGACCGCCTCGATGCCGCGGGCCTCGGCGTCGGCGATGGAGACGAGCCGCAGATCGACCAACCGCCCGTCATGCTCCAGCCGAATTACGTCGGCCGGATCCAGCGCGAGCCGCGAGGGCGGCAGACGGAACGCCGCCGTCTCGCGCCCCACCCACGCCTCCATCAGCGCACGGCGGCAGCGGCGCTCGGCCTCCTCGGGCGGCACCGCCACCGGGAAGGACTCCGAGGCGATCCGCGTCGTGTCCACCGCGATGCGCCGCGCCTCGACGAGGGCCGCGTCGTAATCCTCGTCCGCCCGCGCGACCTGCCACTTCAGGGCCTGCGGCAGTTCGGTCTCCTGGCCGCGCGTCAGTTCCAGCACGTCGCCTTCACGACCGGCCACCAGATCGTCGGGCATCAGGGTGGCGACAGAGGCCCGGCCGCGCATGACGAACCGGATCACGCCCTCGATTTCCACCGCGTCGAAGCCGAAATGGCGCGACAGCGTCGTGATCGAGGCGCGTGGGCTTTCCAGCGCCGTGATGGCATAGCCCTCGACCGCGCCCCAAAGCCCGGTGACGTCGATCCGGGACTCGGGCAGCCCGGCGCGCAGGCAGAGGTGCCGCACGAGCGCGGCCAGCGACACCGCTCCCAGCCGACCGGTCAACCAGTGCCCGAGCCGCCAGTTCGCGCCGTCCGTCCAGACGTCGGTCAGCGCCGGGAAGAACGGATAGGGCCGCGCATCCCAGGTCCAAGCGGCGCATTCGGGGACGTGAACCATCCGGCCGCCGAAGACGGCGGAGATCGGGTTGTTCGCGGCATCGCCCCACCAGAGATATGTCGCCTCGAGATAGGCCCGCTGGATCGCGTCATCGCGCCAGCCCCGCGAGAAATACGGCGTGAAGCTCTCGGAGGACTTGGGGTCGAAGAAGACGTTGGGCTGGTTGCTGCCCCGGTCGATTGCCGGACAGCCGAGCTCGGTGAACCAGATAGGCTTCGATTGCGGCGCCCACGCCGTTGGCGTCGCGCCTTCGACCCCACCGGGGCGGTCGAAATGCGCGTTCGACCACCAGGCGCGCAGATCCTTGTAGCGGAAGACCCACGGCTTGGCCGCGGCACCGTCGGTGATCGGGGTGCGCACCTGCGCGGAGCGGTCGGCGGCGCTGGCATAGAACCAGTCGAAGCCTTCGCCGCCCGCGATGTTTGCCTGCAGGTACGCCCGGTCGTAGATCGCGGGCCAGCCCTCGGCCGCGTCTTCGTGCTCGAACCCGTCCCGCCAGTCGGAGAGCGGCATGTAGTTGTCGATGCCGACGAAATCGATCTCGGGATCGGCCCAGAGCGGGTCGAGGTGGAAGAACACGTCGCCGCTGCTGTCACCCGGCTGGTGGCCGAAGTATTCCGACCAGTCCGCAGCATAGCCGATCCTGGTGCCGGACCCGAGGATCGAGCGGACATCCGCGAGCAGATCCCGATACGCCTGCACCGCCGGATAGGTGCTGACGCCCGAGCGGATCGTGGTCAGCCCCGGCATCTCGGTCCCGATCAGGAACGCATCGACCCCGCCCGCTGCCGCGCAGAGATGGGCGTAGTGCAGCACCATGCGGCGCAGGCCCCAGTCCCCGGTTGGCCCGGTCCACGAAACCGATTGACCCGAGACGCTGAAGCTCGCGGGCGTCGCCGCGCCGAACAGCGCCGCTACCTGGCTTGCGGCTGTGGCGGTCTTGTCGGCGCTGCCGGCGTAGCCAGCCGCCGGAGAACAGGTGATCCGACCGCGCCACGGGAATACAGGCTGCCCCGTCTCGGCGGCGTTGTCGGAATACGGGTTCGGCAGCGTGTTGTCGGGCGGCACATCCATCAGGATGAACGGGTAGAAGGTGACGCGCAGCCCGCGCGCCTTCATCTCTTGGATCGCCTGTACCACGGCGAAGTCGGACGGCGTGCCGCCATAGACAGGGCGGTCCTGCTCGTCGCGGCTGACGAGGAAGGCATTGGCGCGGCTGACGCCGTTCACCGACCAGCTGGCGGGCGTGGTGGATTTGGCCGAGACCTCGACGCCCGGCCGCACCTTGCAGGAGCCTGCGCGCAGGTCGTCGCCGAACCACGCCACCACGAGGCTGACGCTCTCGACCGCAGGCGCCATCGCCTGCAGCCGGTCCAGCGCCTCCACCATGTCGGTGGAGTCGGCCAGCGCATTCAGGTTCTCGGGCACCGTCGCGCCGCCATCGGTCTTTCGGATCGCCTGCGTCGCGTAGGTGAATTCGCCCGAGGCCGGGATCATGGTAACGGTACGGGTCAGTCCCTCGGCGGTGTCGGGATCGGCGAGCGGCCGGAACACCTCGAAGGACAGCTGCGGCAGGCGGTTGCCGTAGGTCGAGAGCGCCAGTTCCTCGAAGACCACATAGGCCGTACCGCGATAGGCGGGCGTGCTGGCGGCACCCATCTTCGCCGCAATGAATGGGTCCGCCGTTTGCGCCTCGTCGCCCGGATACCAGCGCCAGGTGACGCCGGAGAGGTCCATCGGCTTGCCGTCGGCCCAGATGCGGCCGACGCCGGTGATCGGGCCCTCGCACAAGGCCACCGCGAAGCTGGCATAGTACAAATACTCGGTGGTCTTGACCTTGCCACCCCCGCCGCCCTTGACGCCGCCCTGCGTGGTGGTCTTCGTCTCCTCGCGGAAATCCGTCGCCCAGATGATGTTGCCGCCCATCCGCATCCGGCCATAGAGCCTCGGGATGACCGCGCCCTCGGTTGAGGACGTGATCCGGAGACTGTCGAGCCGCGCGCCCTCGATGCGCTGGGTGGGCGCCAACGACGAGATGATCCAGCTGTCGACGACCGAGCCGATGGTGGAGCCGATGAAGCCGCCGATGGTGGCGGCGCTGACGCCGAGGATCGCGCCGCCGATCGAACCTCCAATGGCGGCGCCGGCCGCGCCGAGAACGAGCGTTGCCATGTCGGGGTCTCAGTGTTGCGGAAACAGGAAAGCGAAGGCGATGCGCCGCCGCCAGGATGGGGTGAGCGGCTCCTCGACCACGCCGAGCCGCTCGTAGGCATGCAGAAAAGTGCCGGGCCCGGTGAGGATCCCGACATGTTTGGCGATGGCCCGGGGCTTCATCCGGAAGAGGAGCAGTGCTCCGGGACCGATTTCGGCGGGCAGCACCTCGATCATCATCCGGCGCGCGCCCTCGGCCAGCACCTCGCGCGGCCCCGTCTCGCCCCAGTCGCGGCTGTAGGGCGGTATCGGGAAAGGCTCGGGGCCGACGACCTCGCGCCAGACGCCCCGTGCCAGCCCGAGGCAATCGCAGCCGACGCTGCGCAGGCTGGCCTGGTCGTGGTACGGCGTGCCGAGCCAAGACCGCGCAATGGCGATGACGCGCGCGGGGTCAGCCAATGCGCGGGGTTGCGTCATAGGACGCCTCCCTCGTGGCCACCATCCTTGGTGGCGTAGCGCAGCACGGCGTCTTGGCCGGGGATGTGCGGGAAACCCCGAAAGTTGGCGGTGTTGGCGAACTTCGCCCCGCAGGTCTCCATCCGCTTGTCGCAGCCCGCACGGATGGTGAACGCGTCGTCCTCCGCAATCGCGCGCACCGGCGCCTCGAGCAGGGTCAGGATTGCCACGCCGTCCGCGACGTCATGGCCCAGCACCTCGGTGCGCCGCCCTGTGTTTGCGCCGCTCGTCCAGTCCAGCGTGCCGAAAGTGAACCAGCCGGAGGTGATGCTCCCGAGGCCCGAGGCGGTGAAGGCCCGGTCGCGCAGGAGATCGATGACGGCGCCTGTCCCCTTGTAGGCCGGATCCTCCAGATCGACGCCGCAGCGCGCATCGCCGAGCGCGGCATCGCAGGTCGCCTGGAACGTCCGCCCGACCGTCTGGCCCAGCACATGCGCGAGAGAGCGGACCTCGGCGACGAAAGCGAGCCGCCCGCGCCGGATCTGGCCGATGGCGCCCCGGCGCATCAGCACGCGCTGACTCGTGTCGGCCCAGTTCACCCGCCAGACCTCGACCTCAGCATTGTCCGAGCGGCCGTCGAGGATGTCGGTCTCGGTGATCCGGTCCGAGGTCAGCACTCCCTCGGCGTCCTGCGCATCGACCGAGAGGTCAGAGCCCGAGCATACCTCGGAGGCCGTCAGCCCGCTTTCCGGCTCAAAGTCGGTCCCGTCGAAGCTCAGCGTCCGGTCGTGATCGGTGAAGCCGAAGGTGACGCCATCGGCTCGCGTGATGCGCCAGCACCAGGCAAGCGTCGTCGTGCCCTCGTCGAGATGGGCCTGCAGGGCGGTATCGAGGGTCTTCATCGGCGCAGTTCCAGCAGCGGAATGGAAGTGATCGAGCCGAGACGCTCGAGATCGAGAGTGACGTCGAGCACGTCGGTGTCGAAACGGACGGGCACGTCGAATTCGTAGCCCGCGGTGATGGCGACGCCGGAACCTGGCGCAGTACCGAAGGTGACGACGCCAGTGGCGGTGTCGACCGACCAGCCGGAGGGTTGCTCGACCCCGCCGAGCGCGACGCGCACGGTGCCCGCCACCGGCTTGGCGATGGCACGCGTCCAGGATTGCGCGCCGGAGGCGTAGCGCTTGACCAGCTGGAAGGCGGTCGTCGCGCCGTCGCCGGTGCCGATCGCCTGGTCGGTGGGCGCCGGCGTGCCCGACGGCAGGCATGACTTGTGGTCGCCCCAATCCTTGAACCGGAAGCCATGGAGGCGACCATTCCGCGCCTCGAAGAAGGCGACCACCGCCGCCAGATCGTCCGCGCGGCGGATGCCATAGGCCACATCGTAACGGCGGCGCGAGTTGGCCCAACTGGCGTTGCGTTCCTCGTCGCCCGAGGCGAGCTCGACGATCTGCGTGCGCCTTTCCGGCCCACCCCGCGCGCCCCGGCTGATATTTTCGGGAAACCGGACCTCATGGAACGCCATCACATGCCCCTCCGCCCGAGCGACACGGCGCGGGCAATGTCGGCCGCGACCTGCGTGCGGGACTGCCGGAAGCTCTCGGCGTCGCGGGCCATAATGGTGACGTTGACGCCGCCTCCGCCGTAGGCCTGCGCTTCGCGCCGGGACAGCACCCGCTCGCCCCGCTGCAGGATCGCGGGCACCTCGTCAGGGCGGAGGCCGGCCATCCCGCCGGAATGCATCCGGGGCGCGGCGGCGAAGGCCATGGCCGGGAGCATCCTCGTGGGCCCAGCCGATCCGACCATCCTGCCCGCATGCAGGACGTTGGCGAAGATGCCGCCCGCCCCTGAGAATACGCCCGAGAGCGCATTGGCGATCGGCCCAAGGATGAACCGCCGCGCCGCGAGCTGGGCAAGGTCGGCGATCATCGACGTGACCATGTCGCGGAAGTCGAGCTTGCCGGTCTTCACGAAGTTGCCTACGGCCGTCTCGGCCGACTGGAAGGCGCCGACGAGGCTCTGGCCGATATCGCCGCCGATCTCACGCGCCTTGCTGGCGTAATCCGACAGCGCCGCCGTGACGGCCTGCCAGCCGGTGACGGCGGCCTCGGTCGCGGGCTCCGCCGCAGCGGCGGCAGCTCCGGCCGCCGCGCCTGCA
>NZ_JAWDKL010000008.1:0-114794 GCF_032464675.1 Roseobacter sp. HKCCA0434 | reverse complement strand
ACATGGCTACGATCCGACTTGGCATCGCGGCGACCAGCCGGTCGCGCAACCCGCGCAGGTGCCGCGCCGCGATCGCATCGCCGCGGCCGCCGAGCGCGGCGATCGCCGTCTCCAGCGCTTCCAGCTCCTGCGCGCCGTGCAGGCGCAGCCGTGCGAGCGGCACGTCCGACAGCTTCCACCGATGCCGCCGGTCCTCGCTCTCCACGACCGTCACCGCATGAGGGAACGCCGCCTTCAGCGCATCGACCATGCGCCGCGCCGTGCGCTCCACCACGCCGAATTCCGCCTGTATCTCGGTGAGTGACACGCCCGAATGACGCCCGTAGGCGAGATCGGCGAGCCGCAGCAGATCGGTGGCCTTCGCATACATCTCAGCGGCCGCGCCTCCGCCTCTGGCTGCGCTCGGAACAGGCCTTCCATGTCGTCATCGGTTCGATCCGCAAAAGCCCTCTTCGCCACAGGTTCTCACAGCCCCGTATCAGACCCGACGCACCCGAACGCTGTCCACCGCGAATGCCGCGCGGACGTGCGCATCGACACCGGATGGCACCGCTTCGGCCCGCAGGTCAGAGACTTTCCGGCCCGCCCCCACCACTCCGCTTGCCAGCCGCCGATCCCGCCTGCAAACCTTGCGCGAGGGAGGCGCCGATCCGATGAGCAGCCTGTGGCACGAAATGAGCGAAGAGCCCGCCACCGCGCGCGACGCTTCTCCCGCTCAGGTGGACGTCGGGATCGTGGGCGCGGGCTATTCCGGGCTGTCCGCCGCGCTGCACCTGGCCGGTCATGGCACCGCGTGCCATGTCTTCGAGGCCCGCGAAATCGGCCACGGCGCCTCGGGCCGGAATGTCGGCCTCGTCAACGCGGGCCTGTGGACCCCGCCCGACGCCATCGCGGCGAAGCTCGGCCCCGATGTGGCGGAGGGTCTGATCGACGCGCTCTCGGCCGCGCCCGATCTCGTCTTCTCCCTCATCGAGCGTCACCAGATCCGCTGCGAGGCGACGCGGGAGGGCACGCTCCACGCCGCGACCGACCGAAGCGGCGCGGCCGACCTGCGCCGCCGCGCGGCTGACTGGCAGGCCCGCGACGTGCCCGTGCGCCTGCTGGACCAACACGAGATGACCGCCAGAACGGGGTCCGACCGCTTCTGCGCGGGGCTGTTCGACCCGCGCGCGGGCACCATCGCCCCCGCGGCCTATGCCCACGGCCTCGCCCGCGCGGCACGGGCGGCGGGGGCGACGATCTCCACCCACATGCCGGTCACGAAGCTCGACCGCTGCGAGGATGGCTGGCGGATCACCACCGCAAGTGGACCCACGCGCGCCCGGAACGTGATCCTCGCCACCGACACCTATGGCGGCAGGCTGTGGCCCGCGCTCGCCCGTTGCCAGACCGACCTCGCCTATTTCCAGCTTGCCTCCGAACCGCTGGGAGAGCGGGCGGCCCACGTACTGCCCGGCGGCGAAGGCTTGTGGACCACGGACAAGGTGATGGTCTCGCTGCGCCGCGACCGCGCGGGCCGGATGATCCTCGGCTCGATGGGTCGCGACCTCGGCGCGCTGACCCGCCGCTGGGGGGACCGGACGCTCGCCCGGCTGCTGCCCGGCCTCGGTCGCATCCGGTGGGAGAGCGCGTGGCACGGACGCATCGGCATGACGCCGGACAAGCTGCCCCGCATCCTGCACCTCGCCGAGGGACTCTATGCGCCGATGGGCTATAGCGGGCGCGGCATCGGCCCCGGAACCGTGTTCGGCAAGGCCATCGCCGATCACATCGTGAACGGCACCCCACCGCCGGTGCCGCTCTCCCGTCCCGAACCGGGCTGGTGGCCGCTCGTCGAAGGTCCGGCGCTGACCGCGGCCCTCGCCGCGCACAAGCTGCTGCGCGCGCTCTGATCCCGGCGGCTCAGCCGTCGGCCACCCCGGCTTCGGCGAAGGTCGCCATCCCCGAATGACAGGCCAGCGCCGCGCGCACCACATGGATTGCCAGCGCCGCGCCCGAGCCCTCGCCCAGCCGCAGGCCGAGGTCGAGCAGCGGAACCTTGCCCATCGCCTCCAGCATCCGGCCATGCGCCCCTTCGGCCGAGCGGTGCCCCGCGACCGCATGGTCGAGCAGACCCGGCGACAGCGCATGCAGCACCAGCGCGGCCGAGCAGCAGATGAACCCGTCGAGCACGACCGGAACGCGGCGTATCCGGGCCGCCGCCATCGCCCCCGCCATTGCCGCGATCTCGCGCCCGCCCAAGGCTGCCAGCACCTCCAATGGCGCGCGGCCGGGATTGGCGGCGAGCCCCCGGTCCACCGCGTCCGCCTTCCGGGCCAATCCTTCATCCGTGACACCGGTGCCGCGACCCACCCAGCCCGCACCGCCGCCGCCGAGCAACGCCGCCGCGAGTCCCGCGGCCGAGGTCGTGTTGCCGATGCCCATCTCGCCCACGACCACGAGGTCGGTGCCCTCGGCCACCGCCGCCCAACCCGTCTGGATGGCCGAGAGGCACTCCGCCTCGCTCATCGCGGGGCCTTGCGTGAAATCGGCCGTGGGTCGGTCGAGATCGAGCGCGATGACGTCCAGCCGCGCGCCCGCATCACGGGCGAGCTGATTGATCGCAGCCCCCCCGGCCTCGAAGTTGCCGACCATCTGCACCGTGACCTCCGCCGGGAAGGCGGATACGCCCTGTGCCACCACCCCGTGATTGCCCGCGAACACGATGATCTGCGGCGCCTCGACCCGCGGGGCCGCCTGTCCGCGCCAGCCCGCATACCAGACCGCGATCTCCTCCAGCCGTCCCAGCGCGCCCGGCGGCTTGGTCAGCACCGCGTCCCGCGCGACTGCCGCGTCCCGCGCGCCGAGGTCCGCATCGGGCGCGCGGCTGAGAAAGTCGGCAAGTCCGGCGAGGCTGTCTGGAAAATCGGTCATCTGGCATCCTTGGCGTTGCGTCCGGCCCAAGGCATAACCATCCCCGACCGAACGCGCCAAGCGCGAATGAGACGCGGAGGCCCCCTTGACCGACACGCGACGCGACGGCGCGTTCCAGCTGCACGACATCGCCGCCGGGTTCGGCCTGCTGACCCGCCTGCCCGTGCCGGTCGATCATGCCCGCGCCGGGGCGCGCGGGGCGGAGGCGGGCTGGGCCTGGCCGCTGGTCGGCGCGACCGTCGCACTTCTCGCCGGGCTGCCGTCGCTGGCCCTGGCCGCGCTCGGAATGCCGATGCCGGTCTGTGCGGGGATCGCGATCACGCTGAGCATCCTCGCGACCGGCGCGCTGCACGAGGACGGCCTGGCCGATTGCGCCGATGGCCTCGGCTCCGGCGCGCCGCGCGACCGGGCGCTCGAAATCATGAAAGACAGCCGCGTCGGAGCCTTCGGCGCGGTGGCCCTCGTGCTCGCGATCGGCCTGCGTTGGCAGGCGCTGGCGAGCCTCGACGGCTGGACTTTCCTCGCCGTGCTGGTCGGCGGCGCCGCCGCCTCCCGCGCCGCGATGCTCGTGGCGATGCGCGCCCTGCCCCCTGCGCGCGACGGGCTGTCCGCCGCCTCGGGTCGCCCCCCGCTGCGAACCACGCTCATCGCCTGTGCGATCGCCCTGCTGCTCACCCTGCCCGGTGGCTGGCTGGTTCTCGCCCTACTGCCGGGCGCGGCACTCGCCACCCTGATGGCGGCTTACGCGAGTCGCCGCCTCGGCGGGCAGACCGGCGACGTGCTCGGCGCGGTCCAACAAGGCTTCGAGATCGGGATGCTGGTCGCCGCCACCGCCATCCTCGCATGAAAAAAGCCGCCCCGGATGGGGGCGGCCCTTTCTTCGTCGAACGTGACGCCTCAGGCCGCGCGGGCCGTCAGCAGGTCGTCCACCTTGGCCTGTGCTGCGTCCTCGCCCGAGCCGTCGACGGCCGCGACCTCGCGCGTCAGACGCTCCATCGCCTGCTCGTAGAGCTGCCGCTCCGAATAGGACTGCTCGCGCTGATCGTCGCTGCGATGCAGGTCGCGCACGACCTCGGCGATCGAGATCAGGTCGCCGGAATTGATCTTCTGCTCGTATTCCTGGGCGCGGCGCGACCACATCGCCTTCTTCACGCGGGCCCGGCCCTTCAGCGTTTCCAGTGCCTTGTCGACGATATCGGGCGAGGAGAGCGACCGCATCCCGACGCTCTGCGCCTTGGCGGTGGGCACGCGCAGGGTCATCTTGTCCTTGGCGAAGGAGATGACGAACAGCTCCATCTTGATGCCCGCGATCTCCTGCTCCTCGACCGCCGTGATCTGGCCGACGCCGTGGGCGGGGTAGACGATGTAGTCGTTGGGGCTGAATTCGCTGCCTTTGGCCTTGCTCATGTCGATCCGATCCTTTTCCAGTCGCGCCTCACGCAGCGAAAGGGATATCCCGGCGGCTCGACCCCGATCCGCCCGATTGTCCCTGTCCACGCAGTGTGAGAGGCACGCAAACGCGCCGACCCGAAGGACGCCGCTGCACCATATATGTCGGAGATATAACACATCCGGCCCGCATTTTCAATTTGCGGACGCACGTGCATGGGCGGGATTTCGCGCATATTCGCGACAAATCCGCCGTTCTACTCATGGTTGCACCACCCGCGGCGATGCGTCAACCGTCCGTCGAGGGCGTCAGCCCCCCTCGCCGGGTGCCTCGGAGAAGTGGGTCTCGAGCTTGTTGGGCGTGCCGTCCAGCGCCTCGGCGTCAGGCAACTGGTCCTTCTTGGTGATGATGACCGGCCAGGCCTCGGAGTATTTGCGGTTGAACTCCACCCATTTCTCCATGTCCGGCTCGGTGTCGGGCCGGATGGCGTCGGCGGGGCATTCGGGCTCGCACACGCCGCAATCGATGCATTCGTCGGGATGGATGACCAGCATGTTCTCCCCCTCGTAGAAGCAGTCCACGGGGCAGACCTCGACGCAATCGGTGTACTTGCAGGCGATGCAGTTGTCGGTCACGACATAGGTCATCGGTCAAAGTCCTCTCGCTTCGGCATCCGTCCGGACGGCACTTAGACCCGGTTGCCGACCGGCGCAAGGCCGTCCGCGATCAAGAGGACTCGGTCCCCGATTTCAGCGCATCCGTGGCACGGCGGTCCTTCTTGGTGGGCCGACCGCCGACCCTGTCCTCGGGTGTCTGCCGTTCGCGCGGCTGCGGCGGGTCGAGATCGGTATAGAGCGCCTGCGCCTCGGGCGCGGGGCCGCGCCGTTCGCCCAAGCCTTCGACGCGAATCACCCTGACGTGATCGTCCTTGGCGAAGGTCAGCACGTCCCCCGCCCGCACCGGCGAGGCGGGCTTCGAGACCCGCACGCCATTGATGCGCACCCCAGGCCCTTGCACGATCTTCGCAGCGAGGGAGCGCGTCTTGAAGAAGCGTGCGTGCCACAGCCACTTGTCCACCCGGATCGTCGGGCCGGCCTCGCTCATGCCGAGATCTCGCCGACCACCGGGCGGCGCATCGCCTCGGCCAGCGCCGTGCCGCGCAAGCCCTGCGCCAGCAGCCAGGCAAGCTTCGCCGCCGCCGCCTGCGTCGTCATGTCGCCGCAAGGGATCATCCCCAGATCGGCCACGCTCGCCCCCGCCGCATAGGTCCCCGCCGCGACCGCGCCGCGCAGGCATTGCGTGACCACCGCGATCTCCGTGCCGCGCGCGCGCAGGGCGGCGAGGCCCGCGTGCCAGTCGGATCCCTGCCCCGGCATGTTGCCCGAACCGAACGCCTCGACCACCAATCCCGGCCACCCGGCATGTCCGTCGAGCGGCGCGCGCCCCGCACCGGGATGCAGCGTGACCACCCCCACAGGTGCCAGATCGTCATGCCGTGCCGTGGCAGGCTCCTCCCCGACCTCGCGCCAGTCGAACCCGCGATCGGAGGGGGCGTCGAACGCCTCGGCCCGGCCCGCGTCCACCTTGATCGCGCGCGTCCCGCGCATGACGCGCCGCCCGAAGGCGATCCGCACGCCGCCGCCCGGCATGGTCCGCGCGACATGCAGTGCAAGCGCCAGGTTCGCGGGCGCGTCGCTCTCCTTACCCCCCAAGGGCACCATCGAGCCCGTCAGCACCACGGGTGCTGCAAGGTCGCTCAGCAGGAAGGACAGCGCCGCTCCGGTCCAGGCCAGCGTGTCGCTGCCATGCAGGACGACCACCGCGTCGTAGCCGCCCACCGCCTCCCGCACCGCCGCCGCGATCCGCTGCCAGTCGGCGGGCATCATGGCGGAGCTGTCGAGCAGCGGCGCCAGCTCGCGCCAGCCGAACTCCCCGTTCGGCATCAGCGCGCGCACCCGGTCCTCGAACCCGGCTACGGGCGCGAGGCCCGAAGGCCCCGGCGCCATGCCGATCGTGCCGCCGGTATGGAGGATGCAGACCGAGCGCCCCATGCGCGCCGCCCCGGTGCTCAGCCCTTGTCCTTCAGCGCCATCAGCGCGGCGAAGGGATTGTCGGGATCGACCGGCTTTTCCTTGCGCGGCGGGCGGGCGCTGTGGGTCTGCGGCTTGCCGCCGCCCTTGCGCTCGGCCCGGCCGGGCTTGCCGCCGCCCTTGCCGTTCGGCTTGCCACCGCGCTTGCCGCGGTTCTGGCCGTCGCGCTGCCCATCCTGTTGGCCGCCGCGACCCCGGTTACCTGCATCGCGATTGCCGCGTCCGCGCGGCGCCCAGGTGAAGGTGTAGAACACCTCGACCTCGTCCGCGGCCTTGTCCGGCGTATCGGCGGGGGCCTCCTCGGGCATGTCGCCCGGCGCCTCCTGCGGCGGGGTTACGGGATCGGGGATGTCGGGCTGCGGAGCCTCCTCCGGCGTCGCGGGCGGCGTCTCGTCCGGCAGGTCGGGCTGCGGGGCCTCCGGCACGCCCGGCTGCGGCGCGTCAGGCGCGCCCGGCACACTGTCGGCCACGGCGACGCTCGCCGGATGGGCGTCGGGCGGGATCGCATCCGCCACCGGCTCGGCCGACTGCTCCGCCGGTTCGGCGACCACCGCCGCATCCGGGTCCAGCGCATCGGCGATGCCCTCGGCAGGGGCCACGGCCTTCACCTTGGGCCGCTCGCCCCGCTCCGCCTTGTAACCGAGGCCACCCATCAGATCCGCGAACTGCTCCAACGTCAGGCCGGTGATCGACAGCATGTCCGCCGTCCCCTCGAACCCGGCCCGCGTGTCCTGCCCGCGGATCATGTCGGCCAGCCGTTCCAGCATGTCGATGCGGATCGCCCGTGCGCCCGCCAGCCGGTAGCCGGCCATCGGATAGTACCCTTCGGGCGCATCCGCGACCGCGGGCACCGTCACCAGACCCGGCGGCGGCGCCTCGGGAAACTCGTCGAGCCCCTGCGCCAGGCTCCACAGCACCAGTCGCAGCCGCGTCGGCGCGGGCTTCAGCAGCAGGGGCTGGAACAGCGTGAACTGCCCGAAGCGCACGCCATGCTTGCGCAGCAGCGCCCGCGCGTCCTGCTCCAGCGACTTCACGTCGCCCGCCACTTCGGCGCGCGGCAGCACGCCCATGTTCTCCACGATCCGGTAGGCGATCCCGCGGGCGAGCCCCGTCAGCGCCTCGTCGTCGCGCAGCGCGATCAGCGGCTCGAACAGCGCGGTCACCCGCCGCTCGATCCAGTGGCCGAGACGACGGCGCACCTTCTCGGCGACCTCCGCCCCCGCCTCGTCATCGACGAAGACCTCGACCTGCGGGTTCAGCGCATCCGCGCCCTTCACCAGCTTGCCCACCGCGTGCTCGCCCCACATCAGGCCGCCCTGCTCGGTGACGTCGATCTCCTTGTCGGGGGCGTTGTAGAACCGGTCCGAGGCGAGGTTGTATTGCGGCTGCAGCGCGGCCAGCGCGGCGGAGCGCAGCGTCTTCGCCTCCTCGGCGCTGGCGGTCTGGTCGAGATGGAACCGGAACCCGGCGAGGCGGCCGACGAACTGGCCCTCCACGCTGACTTCACCCTTGTCGTTGACGTCGGCCACGAGGCCCTCCTTCTGCTTCAACCGGCGCATGAGGACACTCGTGCGCCGATCGACGAATCGTTGCGTCAGCGCGGCATGGAGCGCGTCCGACAGGCGGTCTTCTACCGCACGGGTCTCCCCGCGCCAATGCTCGGGATCGCTCACCCAGCCCTTCCGCTGCGCGACATAGGTCCAGGTCCGCACGAAGGCGAGCCGCTTGGACAGCGCGTCGATGTCGCCCTGCACCTTGTCGATGCGGCGCACACGCTGCGCCAGCCAGTCGTCGGGGATCGTCCCGCCCTCGTGCAGGAAGCCGTGCAGCCCCGCCAGCAAACTCGCATGCTCGTTCGGCGCGACCTTGCGGAAATCGGGCACCTGGCACACGTCCCACAGCAGCCGCACCTCCGGCCCGCCGCGCACCCGGTCCTGCATCTCGGGCAGGGCCCACAGCGTGCGCAACGCGATCATGTCGTCCGCCTCGCGCGCGCGCTGAAGGTCGGGAATGTTCGGCGAGACCTCCAGCGACTGGATCAGCTGCGGCACCGATCCGAAGGCGAGGTCGGAGTTGCGCCACTGCAGCCGCCGGATCGGGGCGAAGCGATGCTCCTCGATCGCCTCGGCCACGTCCGGGTCCAGCGGCTCCGCCTCGCCGGTCGTGCCGAAGGTGCCATCGTTGGTATAGCGTCCCGCCCGCCCCGCGATCTGCGCCAGCTCGTTCGGCATCAGATGCCGGAACCGCCGCCCGTCGAACTTCATCGTGCCCGCGAAGGCGACGTGGCTCACGTCGAGGTTCAGCCCCATCCCGATCGCATCCGTCGCGACCAGATGATCCACGTCCCCGTTCTGGTAGAGCGCAACCTGCGCATTGCGCGTGCGCGGGCTTAGCGCGCCCATCACCACCGCCGCCCCGCCCTTCTGACGGCGCAACAGCTCCGCCATCGCGTAGACCCCGTCGACCGAGAACCCGACGATGGCCGAGCGCGGCGGCATCCGGCTCGTTTTCTTCACGCCCACGTAAGTCAGCCGCGACAGCCGCTCGCGCCGGACGAAGCGCGCCTCCGGGATCAGGTTGCGAATGCGCTCGCGCATCGTGTCCGCGCCGAGGAACAGCGTCTCGTGCAGGCCTCGCGCGTTCAGCAGCCGGTCGGTGAACACATAGCCCCGGTCCGGATCGGCGCAGAGCTGGATCTCGTCCACGGCGAGGAAGTCGAGCGCCATGGGCGGCATCGCCTCCACCGTGCAGATCCAGTAGGCCGCGCGCGGCGGCACGATCCGCTCCTCCCCCGTCAGCAGGGCCACGACCGACGGGCCGCGCAGCGCGACGATCCGGTCATAGACCTCCCGCGCCAGCAGGCGCAGCGGGAATCCCATGATCCCGTTGCGATGGCCCAGCATCCGCTCGATCGCGTAATGGGTCTTGCCGGTATTGGTGGGGCCGAGAACGGCCGTCACGGTGCGGTCGCGGGTCATGAATCTCGCCGAGAGAGGAAGGTGTCAGGCTTCGGAGCCCAGGATCCGCGACAGCCGGTCGAGTGCTGCGTCCACAGCAGGCTGGTGCGGGTTGATGGCTTCGGCCATGCGGAAGGCGCGATAGGCGCGCGCCAGGTCGCCGGTCTCCTCGAGAATCAGTCCCAGTCCCGTCAGCGCACCGAAATGCTGCGGGTTCAGCGCCAGCGTGACCCGGATGTCCGCAAGGCTCAACCCGTATTCGCCCTGAACGTACCAGGCGGTCGCGCGCCCGTTCCAGGCTTCTGCGAATTCCGGGGCGTTCTCGATCGCGGCCGAGAAATGCTCGACCGCCCGGCGCGCGTCGCCCATTTCCAGCGCCGATTGTCCGCGCGCGACCAGCAGGTCCATCGACCGGCTGCCGGAGCGCGACCACCGGCGATAGATCTCCGCGACCAGCCCGTCCACGTCGCGCGCCTCGGGCTGCGACAGTTCCGCCAGCAATTCGGGCAGCGTCCGCTCCTGCGCGGCCGCCGGTCCGGCGAGGCCTAACGCCACGGCAAGGCTTGCAAGGGCGATTGATACTCGTCTCATGACCACTAAGGTAACACCGGAAATTTCAAATGCGAGGCCCGCCTCGCTCCCAATATCGAGAGGATAGCCCCATGAGCACCATCACCGACCTGGCCGTCACCGCCCTGCGTGAGAAGATCGGCGAAGACGGCTTTGACGGCGGTTCCGTCAAATTCGTGATCGAGGACGAAGGCGCGATCATGGTCGACGGCGACGGCGTGCGCGAGGAAGACGGCGAAGCGGACTGCACGCTGACCTCGGATGCCGACACCTTCCAGGACATCCTGTCGGGCGAGCTGAACCCGACCTCCGCCTTCATGGGCGGCAAGCTCAAGGTCGATGGCGACATGGGCCTCGCCATGAAGCTCGGCTCGGTCCTCGGCTGATCGCCTTGGAGATAGCGCCCCTTCACGACACGCTCGCCGATGCCCCCGCCGGGGGCATCGCGCAATTCCTGACCGCCCGCGACGGCACGCGCATCCGCGTCGCCCATTGGGAGGGCGGAACCCGCGGCACCGTGCTGCTGATGCCCGGCCGCACCGAATTCATCGAGAAATACGGCCTGACCATCGCCCGCCTGATCGGCATGGGCTTCGCGGTCGTGTGCATCGACTGGCGCGGACAGGGCCTCTCGACCCGCATCCACGGCACGACCGAGCTTGGCCATGTCGAGCATTTCGACGAGTACCAGCAGGACGTCGAGCTGATGATGCAGGTCGCGGCCTCGCTGCCCCGCCCGCTGCACCTCTTCGCCCATTCGATGGGCGGCTGCATCGGCCTGCGGGCGCTGATCCGCGGGTTGCCGGTGATCTCCGCGACCTTCTCCGCCCCGATGTGGGGCCTGCACCTGCCCGCCGTGCAAGGCGCCGTCGCGCCCTTCGCCGTGCGGATGCTGCGCACCTTCGGGCGCGGGCAGGACTATGCTCCCGGCGCGCGCGGGGCCAAGCACGTGAAGCTCGAAAGCTACGAGGGCAACCCGCTGACCACCGACCCCGAGCAATACGCCCGGATGCGAATGCTGGTGCGCGAGGTGCCCGACCTCGATCTCGGCCCGCCCTCCGTCGGCTGGCTCGCCGCCGCCTTCGACGAGATGGCCGCGCTCTACAACGAGGACCTGCCCCCCGTCCCGATGCTCGCCGGCTGCGGCACGGACGAGACGGTCGTGGCCTATTCCGACGTCGTCTCGCAGCTGGAACGCGCACCGGTCGGCGCCTTCCTCCCGCTCGACGGTGCGCGGCACGAGCTCTTCATGGAGACCCCAGCCCTTCAGGACCAGTTCTGGAGCGCCATAGAGACCCATATCCAAAAATGCGAGGCCATCGCCGCGGCTGAGGTCTGAGCCGCGCATCGCGGGGCCGCGGCGCGGCGATCTTCGTTTGGAGCGTGGCACTTTATGTCAGCCAAGTCCGTATGACCGACCCACGTCGCCCCTGCCTCAACCAAATCGCCGCGCCATGGGTGCGGCCCGGCGATGCGCGGCGGCTTCGCCTTGACTTCGCGCGGTCAGCCCGCCGCGTTCAAAACCTCCATCGCCGCCGCATGAACCTCCCGGTTCGCCGCCGCGATCACCCGGCCGCCGCGATGCGCCGGACCACCCTGCCAGTCCGTGACGATTCCGCCCGCCGCCTCGACCACGGCCATCGGCCCCTGGATGTCGTAGGGCTGCAACCCCGCCTCGATCACCAGATCCACTGTCCCCAGCGCCACCAGCCCGTAGGCATAGCAATCGAGCCCGTAGCGCACCAACCGCGCCTGCCGCGCGACCCGCGCGAAGGCCGCGCCCTCCTCCTCCGTGCCGACCTCGGGGAAGGTCGTCATCACGATCGCCTCCGACAGCGCCGAGGTCGCACGCGTCGCGAGAGGCCGCGAGAACCCGCCCTTCTTCAATTCGGCACGTCCCAGTCCGCCGACGAACCGCTCCTCGATATAGGGCTGGTCGATCATCCCGAAGAACGGCGCGCCGCCGTCGTTCAATCCGATCAAGACCCCCCAGCTCGGCGTTCCGGCCAGAAAGGCCCGCGTCCCGTCGATCGGATCGAGCACCCAGGTCAAACCGGACTTCGAGGTGACATTCGCCTCCTCCTCGCCCTCGATCCCGTCCTCGGGGCGGCGCTCGGCGAGCACGGCCCGCATCGCCCGCTCCGCCGCACGGTCGGCCTGCGTGACCGGGTCGAACCCGGCGGCATCCTTGTTGTCGGCGGAAAGGTCTGCACTGCGGAACAGCGGCAGGATCGCCGCGCGCGCCGCATCCGCCATCGCGTGGGCGCAGTCGCGCAGCTCGGCTTTCAGAACGTCGTCCATCGCGTGCAAGTCCCTCCCGGCGCCATCCGTCACGGCGCCGGGATTTCACGCGAGCGGGAATGCGTCAAGCGACGTCGGACAGGACCCGCGCCAGATCGAACAGCCGACGGCGCTGCTCTTCGGGGATCGAGTAGTAGGAGCGGACCAGCTCCTGCGCCTCGCGGTCGACCATCAGGTCGCCCTTGTCCTGCATGCCTTCCATGCCGGCCATCGCCGCCTCGCGCTGATCCTCGTCAAGCCCCTCGAAGAAGAAGCCGATCGACACGTCCATCGCATGCGCGATGTCCCACAGGCGCGAGGCGCTGACGCGGTTCATGCCGGTTTCGTATTTCTGGATCTGCTGGAACTTGATGCCGACCTTGTCGCCCAGCTGCTGCTGGGTCATGCCCACCATCCAGCGACGGTGACGGATGCGTTTGCCGACGTGTACATCTACAGGGTGTTTCATTCTTCTTGTCCCATCTACTCGCGGTTTCCCCAAACCACCCTCGTAGATGCAAGGATCGTGCCAAGCCCGGAATATGGCAAAAAAAGGCAATGTTAAAATTGCGTTAACCTTTTGTACTCAACCTACGCGATCACGCGAGGGTATCCCGCTGCCACACGCACGAGGCGAGCGCACCTTTTCGCCACAATCATTCGCGTTCATATGCGCAATTTGCTTCGCAAAATGCAAACAACCATTGGGTGTTTGCATTTTGCGAAAGCTGCGCGCCTAGGTTGTGCCTCAGCTCGCCGCGCGCGATGCGCGCTTGCGCTCGTGCGGGTCGAGATGACGCTTGCGCAGGCGGATCGCATTCGGCGTCACCTCCACCAGCTCGTCATTGTCGATATAGGCGATCGCCTCTTCCAGGCTCATCCGGACGGGCGGGGTCAGAACGACCGCGTCGTCCTTGCCGCTGGCGCGCACGTTGGTCAGCTTCTTGCCTTTCAGCGGGTTGACCTCCAGATCGTTGTCGCGGCTGTGCTCGCCCAGGATCATGCCCTGATAGACCTTCTCGCCCGACCCGATGAAGAACTTGCCCCGATCCTCCAGGTTGAAGATCGCGTAAGGCACGCTGGTCCCAGTCTCCATCGAGATCAGCACGCCTTGGCGCCGGCCGGGGATCGCACCCTTGAACGGCGCCCAGGAATGGAACACGCGGTTGAGTACGCCCGTCCCGCGCGTATCGGTCAGGAACTCGCCGTGATAGCCGATCAGGCCGCGGCTCGGCACGGTCGCCACGATCCGCGTCTTGCCACCGCCCGCGGTGCGCATTTCCTGCAGCTCGCCCTTGCGCACGGCCAGCTTCTCGACCACGACACCGGAATATTCCTCGTCCACGTCGACGGTGACTTCCTCCACCGGCTCCAGCCGCTGGCCGTCCTCCTCGCGGAACAGCACCTGCGGGCGGCTGACGCTCAGCTCGAAGCCCTCGCGGCGCATGTTCTCGATCAGCACGCCCATCTGCAATTCGCCGCGACCCGCGACCTCGAAGGCCTCGCCGCCCGGCGTGTCCGTTACCTTGATCGCGACGTTGGACTCCGCCTCCTTCATCAGGCGGTCGCGGATGACGCGGCTCTGCACCTTGTCGCCGTCCTGCCCGGCGAGCGGGCTGTCATTGATACCGAAGGTCACGGTGATGGTCGGCGGGTCGATGGGCTGCGCGGGGATCGCGGCGCTGACCGCCGGGTCGCACAGCGTATCGGCCACCGTCGCCTTGCTCATCCCGGCGATGGAGACGATGTCCCCCGCCTGCGCCTCGTCGATCGGCTGTTGCGAGAGGCCACGGAATGCGAGGATCTTCGACACGCGGAACCGCTCGATCTCCTTCCCCTCGCGGCTCAGCGCCTTGATCTGCTGCCCGGTCTTCAGCGTGCCGGTCTCGATCCGGCCCGTCAGGATGCGGCCGAGGAAGCTGTCGCCACCCAGCGTGGTCGCCAGCATGGAAAACGGCTGGTCGCGGTTCTCCAGCACTTTCGGCGCGGGCACGTGCTCGATGATCAGCTCGTAGAGCGCGTCGAGATTCTCGCGCGGGCCGTCCAGGTCCCGATCCGCCCAGCCCGACCGGCCCGAGGCGTACATGACCGGGAAGTCGAGCTGCTCCTCATCCGCGTCGAGATTGGCGAAGAGGTCGAATACCTCGTCCAGCGCCCGGTCCGGCTCCGCATCGGGCTTGTCGACCTTGTTGAGCACCACGATCGGCCGCAGCCCCAGCGCCAGCGCCTTGGAGGTCACGAACTTGGTCTGCGGCATCGGCCCCTCGGCCGCGTCGACCAGCAGCACCACGCCGTCCACCATCGACAGGATCCGCTCCACCTCGCCGCCGAAATCGGCGTGACCGGGGGTGTCGACGATGTTGATCCGCGTGTCCTTCCACTCGACGCTGGTCGCCTTGGCGAGGATGGTGATCCCCCGCTCCCGCTCCAGATCGTTGGAATCCATCGCGCGCTCCGCGACGGCCTGGTTGGCGCGGAAGGCGCCCGATTGCTTGAGGAGTTCGTCGACGAGGGTGGTCTTGCCGTGGTCGACATGCGCGATGATCGCAATATTGCGAAGGTCCATGGGGGGCGTCCGATCGGTGCGGGAAACAGTTGCGCGCGTTCAACATCATTTCCGCACGGAAAGCCACCCCCACGGGCATGGCAGGCGCCATGCAGCCCGCGCAGGGCTCGCCCCGCGCCGCAGCGTCATCGACACCGACCCGCAATCGGCGGCCCCGGCAGCGTCCTGCGATACTCTCGCCCGCCCGGCATCGGCCGCCTTCGCACGGCTCCTTGGCACCCGCGCCCGCCGGTCATCTTCGCACGGCTCTTCGGCACCCGCGCCCTCCGGCCGTCGGACGACCCGGCACCGCTCTTCGGCGTGCAAACCCGCCGGCCATCGGACGACCCCGCACCGCTCTCCTGCGCCCGCGCGCGCCTGTTGTCGCGCCTACGCTTTAGTCCGCTCAGCCGCCACCAACCGCCTTGCCCGCCCTCAGGCACCATGCTGGCGCGCGAGCATCCGTCCCACCCCGTCGCCCAGCCGGTCCGCATAGCCGGGCGCCCGTGGCAACACCGCGATCGCCCCCCTGCCTTGCGGGCCCTCCCGGGCGAGCGTGTCGCGCAGCAGACGCAGCCGGGCCCTGGCGCGCTCGGACCGCGTGGCGCAGGGCAGCGAGACGATCTCGGCCCCGCGGATCGCATCGACCAGCGCGGAGGCTTCGGCACGAAGCCCGGCCCCCCGACCGTGATCGCCAACCGCGATCCCCCGGACATTGCCCAAATCGCCCAGCATCGACAGGAGCGGTTCGGGCGCGACTACCACATCGAAGCGAAAGCCGCCCAGATGCTGCCCGGCGGCGTCGACGCCATCCGCCCAGCGCACCCGGATCCCGGCCGCGCGCAGCGCCCGGCACAGGTCGGTCGCGCGCCGCGCCGAGGGCTCCACCAGCAAGACGTGCATCCGCGTCCCCGCTGCGAGCGCCGGCATGGTAATCTCTCTCACTGTCATGGGGATTCTCCTCCATCCGATGCGACTCACCATCGGCGCCGGAGAAGAACAAACCGTTAACATGCGTACCCGCGGCCGGACTCGAACCGGCAAGCCTCGCGGCGGCGGATTTTGAATCCGCTGCGTCTACCAATTCCGCCACGCGGGCAACGCCCCTTTCGCCTAGCCGCCCGCGCGCGCGCGGTCAACGCGCAATCGCATGGACTTCGCCGCGGCGCGCTGCTACCGCTTCGCCCCATGTTGCGCCGCCTCTACGACTGGACCCTTTCGCTCGCCGAGCATCGCCACGCCCTGTGGGTGCTGGCCGCCGTCGCCTTTGCCGAAAGCTCGTTCTTCCCGATCCCGCCCCATGTGCTCATCATCCCGATGGTGCTGGCCGCACCCTCGCGAGCCTGGCTGATCGCGGGCGTCTGTACGCTCGCCAGCGTGACCGGCGGCGCCTTCGGCTATTTCATCGGCGCGAGCCTTTACGAGAGCGTCGCACTGCCGATCCTCGACTTGTACCACAAGACCGCGCTGTTCGAGGATTTCGCCCGCCGCTACAACGACCAGGGCGCCTGGGCGGTGCTGTTCGCGGGCCTGACGCCCTTCCCCTACAAGATCATCACCATCGCGAGCGGGGCGACCGGCCTCAACTTCGCGACCTTCATGGTCGCCTCGATCATCGCGCGCGGCACGATCTTCTTCGTCATCGCCGGGCTGTTGTGGCAGTTCGGGGAGCCGATCCGCGGCTTCATCGAACGGCGTCTCGCCTGGCTCTTCGTCCTGTTCCTGGTGCTGCTGATCGGCGGCTTCTACGTGTTGAGGTTCCTGTGAGCCGTGCCTTCCTCCTGATCCCGACCCTCGGTTCCATCGCCCTTCTGGGGGGCGCGCTGCTGTTTCAGTATGTCGGCGGTCTCGCGCCTTGCCAGATGTGCCTGTGGCAACGCTGGCCCCACGCCATCGCAATCGGGGCGGGTATCCTGGCGCTGCTCTTTCCCGGTGCGCGTCTTCCGCTCGCGGGCCTCGCGGCACTCGCCATCGCCATCGGCATCGCGATCGCCGTGTTCCACGCGGGCGTCGAATGGGACTGGTGGGAGGGGCTGACCTCCTGCTCCGGCTCGGGCAGCGCGCTGTCGGGCATGACCGGATCGGACCTGCTCAGCCAGGACGGCCCCCTGGGCGTCGTGCGCTGCGACGAGGCTGCGTGGGTCTTCCTCGGCCTGTCGATGGCGGGGTGGAACGCGGTATTCTCGCTGTTCCTCTTCGGCTTCTGGATGCGGGCGGTGCGGACGGCCTGAAGCCGCAACCGGACCGTCAGGCCTCCAGCTCCGCATCCCAGTAGAGAAAGTCCATCCAGCTGTCGTGCAGGAAGTTCGGCGGGAAGCGCCGCCCGACATTCTGCAACTGCTCGGGGCTGGGCTGGCGCGGCGGATGGCGCAGGCGCATCCCTGCCCGCTCCAGCGTCTTCGACCCCTTCTTGAGGTTGCACGGCCCGCACGCCGCCACGACATTCTCCCAAGTCGTGCGCCCGCCCCGCGCGCGCGGGATCACGTGGTCGAACGTCATCTCGCCCCCCCGCCCGCAATACTGGCAGGTGAAGCCGTCGCGCAGGAACAAGTTGAACCGGGTGAAGGCCGCCATCTTGGCGGGCCGCACATAGTCCTTCAGAACCACGACGGAAGGCAGCCGCATCTCCATGCTGGGGCTGTGCGCGACCGCGTCGTATTCCGCGATGATCGACACCCGGTCGAGGAAAGCAGCCTTCACCGCCTCCTGCCAGGGCCACAGCGACAGCGGGAAGTAGCTCAGCGGGCGGTAATCCGCGTTCAGCACCAGCGCGGGGTGATCGCGCAGCGCTGCGGGCGAGCGCACGAAATTGCTGGCGAAGCTCTGGTCCGCATTCATGTCGAGGGTGGTCGTCATCCCGGAAAAAGCCTCCCGTCCCGGCCCGCCTGTCGGCATCGGAGACGGGACCAGCCCGTCCCTTCACATCGACTATATCTGCGCTTCGAGACCGATCAAGCCTCTAGATGCAGAGCGTCGCCCGAAGGGATAGCGGCGGGCCGTGACAGGCGCATGACACCTGTGCCGCGGCAATACCCGAGCCATTCGGTCGCCATACGCATGCCATACGGGGTGCATACGCATCGCAGACACCGGTTTTCAGCCCAGCCAGCCCCGGATCCGGTCGAAGGCGACCTGCAACCCGTCCGGCCCGATCCCGTGCGCGATCCCCTTGCTGGTATGGCTCTTCACCTCGAACCCGGCCGCGGAAAGCGCTCCCTCGGCCTGCGCCATCGAATCGTAGGGCACCACCGGGTCCGCATCGCCGTGGATCAGCTGCACCGGCGGCTTCGTCCTCGCCTCCGCCAGCGCGCCGGGCTGGACGAGCCGTCCGGAAAAGCCAACGATCCCGGCCAGTTGCGCCGCGCGCTGCGGTCCGACCTGAAGACTCATCATCGTGCCTTGGCTGAAGCCGATCAGGACCGTCCGGTCCGCCCCGATGCCTTCTGCCTCCGCCACCTCGTCGAGCCAGCCATGCAGCAGATCGGCCGAACGGGCGAAGCCCTGCCCCATCTCCACCTCGCTCGACCCGTCCATCCAAGGGATCGGAAACCACTGATATCCCATCGGATTAACGCCGCAGCGATCCGGCGCGTTGGGGGCGAGGAAGGTGACATCCGGCAGATGCGGCGCCAGCGGATCGGCCAGCCCGATCAGGTCGTTGCCATCCGCGCCATAGCCATGCAGCAGGATGACCAGCGCATCGGCCTTTCCCGACGCGGCCTCGCGCCGCGGTCCCGTCAGAGTGCTCATCTCAACCCTTCCTTCATCAATTCATGCTATCCCTTCGCGGGACTTCTCGACGTGGTAATAGGCCCACAGCAGCCGCGCCGCCACCGACCGCCAGGGCGACCAGGCGGCCGACATCTCCCGCAGGGCCGTATCCTTCGGGCGTTCGGGCAGGTCGAACAGCATCCGCGCCGCTTCCTGCAGCGCGAGGTCGCCGGGCGCGAAAACGTCCGCGCGGCCCAAAGAGAACATGGCGTAGATCTCGGCCGTCCAGATGCCGATGCCCTTGAGCTCGACCAGCCGCGCCACGACCTCGGCATCGGGCAGGTCGCGCAAGGCGACGTAATCGAGATCGGCCTCGGCCAGCGCACGGGCATAACGGATCTTGGGACGCGACAGGCCACAGCCGCGCAAGGCCTCGTCGTCCATCGCCATCAGCGCCCGCGCATCATGCGCCCCCGCCGCCTCGACCCGCGCCCAGATCCCGCGCGCCGCCGCGACCGACAGCTGCTGCGACACGATCGCCGACAGGAGCGCCTCGAACCCGTCGCCCCGCCTGCGCAGGGGCAGCGGCCCGGTTGCCTCGAGCGCGTGAGCGAAGCGCGGCTCGACCTCGGCCAGCCAGGCCGCGCCCTCCTCCACATCCGCCTCGCAGGTGATGATCCGCCCGACACTCATCGCATCGCCACCAGAACCTGCGGCAAGTCCGCGAGGCAAGTCACTGACGGACCGTCGAAATCCCCGACCCCGATCATCACGCAGGCGATTCCCGCCGCCGCCGCCGCCCGCGCGCCGGTCGCACTGTCCTCGACCACCACGGCGCGATCCGCAATCGCCCCGGTGCGCGCCAGCGCCTCCAGATAGACATCCGGGGCGGGCTTGGGCCGCGCCACATTCTCGCGGCTGACGACCCGGCCCTGGAAATACCGCTCCAGCCCCGTGCGGCGCAGCGTCACCTCCATCTTGCGCACCGGCCCGTTCGAGCCGACGGCGACCGCGATGCCCTCGCGCCCGCACCATTCGAGCAGCGTGTCCGCCCTCGGCATCGCCTCGACCTCGCGTTCCAGAACCGCAAACAGCTCCTCGTAGGTCCGGTCGAGCCAGTCCGGCTCCAGCCGCGCGCCCGCGCGCACCGCCGCCTCGCCGATCCCCGCAAGCGTCCCGCCCAGGAAATTCCGCTCGATATCCGCAACGCTCCACGCCACGCCCCGCGCCGCGAGGTTGTCGCGGATCGCCCGCGTGGTGATCGGCTCGCTGTCCACCAGCACCCCGTCGCAATCGAAGATCACCGCGTCGAGCCAGCCGGGCCGCCTTGTGTCGATACGCATCACGCGTTGATTTCTCCTCGGCAGAGGTCCACACCCGGACCCATGACCGAGATGACCGCCCCCCTTGTCGATGATCGCCGCACGATGCGCAACGTCGCCGTCCTCGTGGCGTCGCAGGGCCTGATGGGCGCGCAGATGCCCGTGGTCTTCGTGCTGGGCGGCCTCGCGGGCCAGATGCTGGCCCCGTCCCCGCTCTACGCCACCGCGCCGATCAGCGTGATCGTGCTGGTCTCGATGTTCTCGGCCCCCGTGCTGTCGCTGCTGATGGGCAAGTTCGGACGGCGCGCGGGCTTCCTCACGGGCGTGATCGCGGGCGGCATCGGCGCGGCGCTCAGCGTCGTGGCTCTCTACCAGGCGAGCTTCGCGCTGCTGATCGCGGGCCACGCGTTGACTGGCATCTATATGAGCGCGCAGGGCTTCTACCGCTTCGCCGCCACCGACACGGCGAGCGAGGCTCTGCGCCCCCGCGCGATCTCCTGGGTCATGGCGGGCGGCCTGATCTCGGCCATCCTCGGGCCGGAGGTCGTCAAGCTCTTCGGCGGCGCGCTCGCGCCCATCCCCTTCGCCGGGGCCTATCTCGCCGTCGTTGCCATCAACGCGCTCGGCGTGATCCTGCTCCTGTTCCTCGACGCGCCGCGCCCGCCGCAGCGCGCACCGGGGGCGAGCACCGGTCGCCCGTTGCGGGTGATCCTCACGCAGCCGCGCGTCTACACCGCGATCCTGTGCGCGATGGTCTCCTACGCGCTGATGAACCTGATGATGACCTCCACGCCGCTCGCCGTGGTCGGCTGCGGCTTCGGCACCGGGGACGCAGCCAACGTGGTGAAATACCACGTGCTCGCGATGTTCGGGCCCAGCTTCTTCACCGGCTCGCTGATCGCCCGGTTCGGAGCCGAGAAGATCGTGGCCATCGGCCTCGCCCTGCTGGGAGCCGCGGGCCTTGTGGCGCTGTCGGGCGTGGCGCTCGGGCAATTCTACGGCGCGCTGATCCTGCTGGGCCTCGGCTGGAATTTCGGATTCATCGGCGCGACCGCGATGCTGACCTCGGCCCATACGGCGGAGGAGCGGGCCAAGGTGCAGGGTCTCAACGACTTCCTCGTCTTCGGCCTCGTCACGGTGGCGAGCTTCTCCTCCGGCCTCCTGATGAACGGGGTCGGCGCGGGCGACGTGCTGCTGGGATGGCACGCGGTGAACTACGCGATGATCCCGTTCCTGGCGATCGCGGGCGGGGTGCTTATCGCCTATATGATCCGCACGCGGCTCAGCGCCCGCGCAGCGTCCTGACCAGAAGCCCGCCCCGCCTGCGGAACTCCGACACGTCCAGCCGGCCGAAGATCGCCGACGGGTCGCGTTGCACGGTGCGCAGGATGCGCGGTGCCTGCCACGCGGCGCGCAGCGCGGCCTTCGCATCCTCTGGCAGATCGCGCGGCACCGGTGCGATCCGGTCGAGCGCCCGCCCGGCCAGATCGCGCAGAACCTTCGCCACCGCGTCGGGCATCTTCCCCGCCAGCACCGCCTGCCGGTCGAGCCCGCCGGGCACCGGCAGCGGATCCCGGCCCGACGACCAGAGCACCGGCAGCGCCCGCATCAGCCCCGCCGCGCCCTGCGCCCAGCCGGTCCCACGCGCGAGGTCCACGGCATCGCCGCCCGTCGACCGCATGGCAAGCTCCATCAATCCGGCCGAGGTCGCGGCGAGATAGGCGTCGAGCGCCGCCGTCCCCACATGACCCGCCTCGTAGATGTCGAAGGCGCGCGCGTCGATCAGCGCGTCGAAGGCGAAGCGCGGCAGGTTCCGCGCTCCGATCACCTCGGCCAGCGGCGTAACGACCTCATGCCGCCGCGGCTCGGCCCCGGCATAGATTTCCCCGATCGCATCGCGCCACCACTGCAACCGGATCTCCGCCAGCCCCGGCTCGGACGTGACCCAGGGCGCCTTCGCCACCTCCGCGTTGAAGGCATAGAGCGGGAACAGCGCCGCCCGGCCCGCCTCGGACGCCGTCATCGCCGACAGGAAGCGGTCGGGATCGGCGCGCTCGACGATCTCGGCGCAGGGCTGCCAGCTCATGCGGGCTCCACGACGAAGACGGCATAGGCATAGGCATCCGAATGCCGGTCGAACAGGTCCACCTCCGCCGCCGCCCCATCCAGCACTTCGCGCAAGCCCGGGTCGGCATCGGGGCGCAAGGCCTCGACCCGTGCCCCGAGCGGCCCGAGATACTGCGTCCAGTCCTCCTTGGGCTGGACGAAATCCGAGACGACGCGGAATCCGGCTTCGGCCACACGTCCGCGCACTCCGTCGCGGTTGGTCATCTGCGGATATTCCATCCAGAACAGCTTGGCCGCCTCGGGCGGTGCCCGCTTGATCCAGACCACCTCGGAAAACACGATCCGGCCGCCCGGTTTCAACAGGTCGCGCCAGCGCCGCAGCCCTTCGGTCACGCCCAGAAAATAGAGCGCCCCTTCGCACAGGATCAGGTCGAGCGATCCGGGCGCGATCCCCGGATCGCCCATATCCGCCACCCGCGTCTCCAGTCGCCGCGACAGCCCTGCCGCATCCGCACGGTGCTGAAGCGTCTCTAGGTAAGGCGCGTGATTGTCCACCGCGATGACCTGCGCCTCGGGCATCGCGCGGAGCGCCACCAGGCTTGCCGCGCCCGGCCCGCAACCCATGTCCGCCAGCGTCACGGGCCCCTCGACCCCGGCCTCGGTCAGTGCGCGCAGCGTCGTCTCGTCCGAGCCCGGAGCCTCGCGCAGCAATCCCGAATGCAGCGTATAGATTGGATGACCGCTCATGGCGCGGACCCTAGCCCGCCAGCCGCCCGACCGTAAGCCCCTTCACTTCCGCCAAATATCCCCGCCGGAGGCATCCCGTCCTCTCAGACCGGCGCGCCATCGCGGATCAGCTTCCAGATCACCGCGTCCGACAACGCCTGGAAGCTTGCGTCCACGATGTTGGGCGAAACGCCGACCGTCGACCAACGACGGCCCTCCGCGTCCTCGCTGTCGATCAGCACGCGGGTCACGGCCTCGGTCCCGCCATTGGTGATGCGCACCTTGAAATCCACCAGCTTCATGTCGTCGATATAGGATTGGTAGCGTCCCAGATCGCGCTGCAGCGCCGCCGACAGCGCATGCACCGGCCCCTGGTCGGCCTCGCTCTCGGCGAAGAAGCTGTCGGCGGCGGAGATGATGCGCTCCCCCCCGATCTGCACCACGACGACGGCCTCGGACACGGTGATCGGCTCGCCGCGCGCGTTGCGGCGCTTCTCCACCGTCACGCGGTAGCGCTCCACCTCGAAGAAGCGGGGCAACTGCCCCAGCACCCGGCGCGCCAGCAGCTCGAACGATCCGCGCGCGCTGTCATAGGCGTAGCCCTGATCCTCGCGCGCCTTGATCTCGTCGAGGATCGCCGCGAGGCGCGGATCGCCCTTCTCCACCGCGATTCCCGCTTCGTCGAGACGGCGGCGCAGGTTGGACTGGCCCGCCTGGTTGCTCATCGGCACGACGCGCTGGTTGCCGACGATCTCGGGCGGGATGTGCTCGTAGGTGGTCGGGTCCTTCAGGATCGCGCTGGCGTGCAGCCCGGCCTTGTGGGTGAAGGCCGACGCCCCGACATAGGCCGCATGCCGGTTCGGCACCCGGTTGAGGATGTCGTCGAGCATCCGGCTGATCCGCGTCAGATCGTGCAGGCTGTCGGTCGCCACCCCGGTCTCGAACCGGCTGGCATAGGGCTCCTTGAGCAGCAGCGTCGGGATCAGCGCGGTCAGGTTGGCATTGCCGCAGCGCTCTCCCAGCCCGTTCAGCGTCCCCTGGATTTGCCGCGCACCCGCATCGACGGCGGCGAGGCTTCCGGCCACCGCGTTCTCGGTGTCGTTATGGGTGTGGATGCCCAGCCGATGCCCCGGCACGCCTGCCGCGATCACCTCGGCCACGATCCGACCGATCTCGCCCGGAAGCGTGCCGCCATTGGTGTCGCAGAGCACGACCCAGCGGCACCCCGCCTCCAGCGCATCGTGCAGGCAGGCGAGCGCGTAATCCGGGTTCGCCTTGTACCCGTCGAAGAAATGCTCTGCATCGAACAGAGCCTCGCGGCCCTGTGCTGTGATATGGGCGAAGCTGTCGCGGATATTCGCCCGGTTCTCCTCAAGTGTGATGCCGAGCGCGGTGTCCACGTGAAAGTCATGCGTCTTGCCCACGAGGCAGACCGCAGGCGTGTTGGCATTCAGCACGGCTGCCAGCACGTCGTCATTGTCGGCCGAACGCCCAGCCCGCTTGGTCATGCCGAAGGCGGTGAAGGTCGCGCGCCCGAAGGCAGGGGCGGCATCGAAGAACTCGCTGTCCGTGGGGTTCGCCCCCGGCCAGCCGCCCTCGACATAGTCGAGCCCCAGCGCATCGAGCGCCGCTGCGATCCGCCGCTTGTCGTCGAGCGAGAAGTCCACGCCATGCGTCTGCTGCCCGTCGCGCAGCGTGGTGTCGAAGAGGGTGAGGCGTTCGCGGGTCATGTGTAAGCCTTCTCAGAGCTGTTCCGCCCGGCGGGCACCGCCGGGCAGCCCCCGACCGCCCCGTCGCACCGGAGGTGCGCTCCTATGGAGCGACGCGGGGGCTTCACCCCCACCCGCGGTCGGGGGCTGCCCTCAGTACGTAGTGCATGGCTCATCCCAGCCCCTCCAGCTTCACAGCGTCGAACTCGGGCGTCAGCTCCCACTCCGCGCCGCCGCCCGTATCCTTCACCACGACACCCGCCGCCGCGAACCCGTCCCGGATAGCATCGGCCCGCACGAAATCCTTGGCCGCCCGCGCCTCCGCCCGCGCGGCGATCAGCGCCTCGATCCGGTCAGCGATCTCCTCCGACACGACGGGCTGGCCGACCCAGCCGCCCATGCCTTCGTCGAGCAGTCCGAGCATCTGCGCCCCCGCCTTCAGCCGCGCCGGGTCGCTCTCCCCGTGCAGCACCGCGATTGCACCCGCCGTGTTCAGGTCGTCCGCCAGCGCCGCGATCACGCCTTCCGGCACCTCGCCCACCGGCGCGCCGTCCGTGCGGGTGTGCCACTTGCGCAGCACCGTCTCCGCCTCCTCGACCGAGCGCTCGGTCCAGTCGAGCGGCGCGCGGTAATGCGTGCCGAGCAGCACCATCCGCGCCACCTCCCCCGGAACGCCGCGATCCAGGAGGTCGCGTACCGTGAAGAAATTGCCGAGGCTCTTGGACATCTTCGCGCCTTCGACCTGCAACATGCCGTTATGCATCCAGATCGAGGCCATCTCCGCCCCGTTGGCGCAGCGGCTCTGCGCGGCCTCGTTCTCGTGATGCGGGAACATCAGGTCGTTGCCGCCGCCGTGTATGTCGAAGCGGTCGCCGAAGGCCGCCTTGGACATGGCCGAGCACTCGATATGCCAGCCGGGCCGCCCCCGGCCCCAGGGGCTGTCCCAGCCGGGCGTGTCCGCATCCGACGGCTTCCAGAGCACGAAATCCATCGCGTCGCGCTTGTAGGGCGCGACCTCGACCCGCGCGCCCGCGATCATGTCCTTCACCTCGCGGTGGCTCAGCGAGCCGTAATCGGGGTCCGAGGAAACCGAGAACAGCACATGCCCCTCGGCGACATAGGCGTGGCCCTTGGCGATCAGTTCCTCGATCATCGCGATCATCTCGCCGATGCTCTCGGTCGCGCGGGGCATCCGGTCGGGCTCCAGCGCGCCGAGGGCCGCCATGTCCGACAGGTACCAGCCGATCGTCTCCTCGGTGATGTCGCGGATCGGCCGCCCGCTCTCCGCCGCGCGCGCGTTGATCTTGTCGTCCACATCCGTGAAGTTGCGCACGTAAGTCACCGCATCGGCACCGTAGACATGCCGCAGCAGGCGGTAGAGCACGTCGAAGCTCACCACCGCCCGCGCGTTGCCCAGATGCGCGCGGTCATAGACCGTCGGCCCGCAGACATACATGTTCACCCGCCCCGGCGTGACGGGGTCGAGCCGCTGCTTGCGCTTGCTCTTGGTGTCGTAGAGGTGGATTTCGGTCATGGTTCAGCCTTGGCAGGGGCGATCCCGCGCGGGCTTATCAGGTCGAGTTGTCTTGGGAAACGACGAAACCGCGCGGACGCTATGTCAGCGGGTAATGATGCACGCGATGTAGATCAGGATCGTCATGTCGGCGACCCTAGGCGCGATCGCGACACCATGCAAGCCTTGCCTTCGCGCGCCCGCGTCTCACTTGCTGCGGCGAGGAGGACAGCGCCCATGACCCCATCCGCCCGGCTGCGTGCCATTCCCGATCCCGCCGGCGACGCCTGGGCCGTGTTCGAGCGGGCCGTGGCGCTGAAAGCGGAGGGCCGCGACGTCACGATGCTTTCCATCGGCGATCACGACACCACCACCCCTCACCCGATCCTCGACGCGATGATCGCCTCGGCACGGGGCGGGCATACCGGCTACGCGGCGATGAGCGGCACACCCGGCCTGCGCGCCGCCATCGCCGAGCGGGCGAGCCTGCGCACCGGCGCCCCGCTCACGCCGGAGGCCGTGCTGGTGCTGCCGGGCGGGCAGTTCGCGCTGTTCGCGGCCCTGATGGCCGTGACCGATCCGGGCGACGCGGTGGTGCTGCTCGACCCCTACTACGCCACCTATCCGCTGACCGTGCGCAGCGCGGGCGCGGTGCCGCGCATCGCCCCCACCCGGCCCGATGCGGGGTTCCTGCCCGATCTCGACACGCTCGATGCAGCGATGTCGGGCGCGCGGGCGCTCATCCTCAATTCGCCCAACAACCCGACCGGCGCCGTCTATCCCCGCGCAGTGATGGAGCGGATCGCCGGGATGGCCATCCGCCACGACTGCACGATCATCTCGGACGAAGTCTATGACGGCCAGGTCTGGGAGGGCACGCATCTCAGCCCCCGCACCCTGCCCGGCATGGCCGAGCGCTGCATCGTCATCGGCTCCCTGTCGAAGAGCCATGTGATGACCGGGGCGCGTCTGGGCTGGCTGGTCGCGCCCGAGGGGACCGCGCTGGCCCTGCGCGACCTCGCGATCTCGACCACCTACGGCGTGCCCGGCTTCATCCAGGACGCCGCCGAATTCGCCCTGCGCGACGGCGACGCGATCGAGGCGGAGGCCGCCGCCCGCTACCGCCGCCGACGCGATCTGGCGGTCGAGGTGCTGGCAGGTTCCCCGGTCCGCGTCTCGCCGCCGCAGGGCGGGATGTACCTGATGCTCGACATCCGGCCCACGGGGTTGAGCGGGATCGACTTCGCCATGCGGCTCCTGGAGGAGACCGGCGTCGCCACCATGCCCGGCGAGGGGTTCGGGAAGGCCGCGGCAGGCCATCTGAGGGTCGCCCTGACGGTGGCGGATGAGAGACTCGCTGACGCATTGCGCAGGCTCGTCACCTTCGCGGGGACTTGTGCCGACTAGGCGAACCTAAGACGGTGAAAACAGGATTGGTGCGAGGCTCCGGACGACCTGCCGGAAGCGCTGGTGTCACCGACCCGAACGCAGCATTTGCCACATGAGGTGGGAAACAGCCCTGCTCAGCTTTCCGCCAGCGATCTGTTCAGGAAATCCATTCTGAACCGAATAGCCGGGCTCTTATCGGTGCTGAGCCGATCGCGAAAAACCATCATCTCGGGCGTCAAACTGTACCGATTGGCGACCAGGTAGTCCGCGGCGGTTCGCCGAACCTGTGCGGACTTGTCATTCATCGCAGCGGTAAGCACGTCCATGACCGGTATGTCGATGGTGACGACGCGACTCTCGAACGTTGGAACGCGGCGGGCCACGCCGAGTGCTTTGTTGACCCACTCCCGGCGGTGCCCGACATGCCACCTTGCACGCTTCGTCAAGAGCGTGTCGGCCGCGATCGCCCGCACGATCGGCGAGTCCGCATCCATCACGAGATCGCGCAGATACCCATCGAAATCAGACCTTCTGAGGATTAGACTCAGGCTTCGCCCGATCTTGCCGCTCCGCGCCGCGAGGAACTGCTCTTTCAATCTCGCGAGCACGTCCTCCCTGTAGATGTTTTCCAGCACGACGGAACGGGACGTGTCGGTCCACCTGCCGAAAAGCGTGGCTTGATGGATCAGGAAGAATGCCGCCTCGCTTATGGTCCGGGCATCCGAACTCGGGAGGAACTTTTTTGCATAGACTCTCGATGCGGCGCGGACGTTCTCGACCCAATCGTTCATCCGGTAGACGACCGCCGCCACCTCGAAGGGACTGTCGGGCGACGTGGGCAACGCCTCCATCGCGGCTTGGCGCAGGTATCCACTGCCATGAAACATGAAGAACCAGCCGAGATCGGGATGCTCCCGGAGAAGGGAGTCCGGCGTCTTGCGGGCGAGGCCGATCATATGCAGGAGTTGCGATTCGGCCCCGGTCGTCTTGGTGTCGAGATGCCAGGCAAACATCTGGCCGACGTCTCGGATTTCCGCTGCCGCGCGCGGCACGGCCTCTGCCGGAACGTCGCGCAACGCGGCTCTGAATGCCGATACCAGCGTCGGCGACACCGTCCGGCTCTGGACTGCCATCCCCAGATCATGCGTCAGCCGCTGCACGGTCTCCGGCAGGACGGACTCGCGCCGATGGGTGAAGAGATCGGGATAGGTGTGAACCCTTTTCATCGGTTTCCTCCGGGCAAGGCCTGCGCCGACGACCAGCCAGTAGTCACCGCCGCTTTTAAGCGCCGGATGCCGATACACGGAGCGGGAACCATCGCCTTCGACGTGGGGTGCTCTGCCGGCTTGCGAAAGAACACGCTCGAACCATGCACGGCCACGAAAGAGATTTACACCCGCTACGTAAGCTCTTTTGCGGCTTGAGCCACCTCGATACGAAAAGGGCGGTGACATTGCACCGCCCTTCCAATCAAGCCGCCTTGGCCTTTGGCCCGCCGCCGCCGCGGCGACGGTTGCGCCGTGGCTTGGCCGCGCCGTCCGGCTTCGGCCCACCGCCGCCACCGCCGCGGCGCCGGTTGCCGCGAGGCTTGGGCTCCTCACCGCGCACTCCGTCTGGCAGCAGACGCTCGCCGGTGATCTTCTCGACCGCGCGCATCTTCTTGACCTCGTCGGGTGCGCAGAGCGTGATCGCCACGCCTTCCGCCCCGTTGCGGGCCGTGCGTCCGATGCGGTGGACGTAGTTCTCGGGCTCGTCGGGCAGGTCGTAGTTCACGACGTGGGAGATGCCCTTCACGTCGATGCCGCGCGCGGCGATATCCGTCGCGACCAGCACCTTCACCACGCCCTGCTTGAACGCGCCGAGCGCGCGCTGGCGCGCGTTCTGCGCCTTGTTGCCGTGGATGGCCTCGGCGCGGATGCCGTCCTTCTCCAGGTTCTGCGCGACCCGGTCAGCACCGCGCTTGGTGCGGGCGAAGACGATGGCCCGCTCGACCTCGTCGGAGGCGACGATCTCGGCCAGACGGCGGCGCTTGGCGGGGCCGTCCATCAGCTCCAGCGACTGCTCGATGCGCTCGACTGTCGTGCTCTGCGGCGCGACCTCGACCCGCACGGGATTGGTCAAGAAGCTCTCGGCTAGTCCCGACACCTCGGAGGGCATCGTGGCGGAGAACAGCGCCGACTGCCGCCGCGGGTGCAGCATCGAGACGATGCGCTTGACCGGCTGGACGAAGCCCATGTCGAGCATCCGGTCCGCCTCGTCGAGCACCACGAACCGCACCTCGTCGAGCCGCACCTTGCGGTCGTCCACCAGGTCGAGCAACCGGCCCGGAGTCGCGATCAGCACATCGACGCCGCGCGACAGGGCGCGGATCTGCCCGCCCTTGCCGACGCCGCCCAGCACCAGGCAGGTCGACAGGCGTGCCCCACCGGCGAAGCGGCGGAACTCGTCCTGGATCTGCACGGCCAGTTCACGCGTGGGCGCGAGGATCAGCGCCCGCGCCGTGCCCGGCGTCGGACGGCCCTGCATGCCGAGGATGTTGTTGAGGATCGGCAGCGCGAAGGCCGCCGTCTTGCCCGTGCCCGTCTGCGCAAGGCCGAGGATGTCGCGCCCTTCGAGCTGCGGCCCGATGGCCTGCGCCTGGATCTCGGTCGGGGTGTCGAACCCGGCGCGTGCCAGAGCTTCGTTCAAGGGTCGTGCCAGCCCGAAGCTGGCGAAAGTCATGTCAGTCATACAAATCCCAAAAGGCCGCGTCGCACGCGGCAAGGCCCGGCCATCTTCGGGCCGGAAGTCATCATAAGCGATGTTCGGATCGATCCGCCCTCCCGGTCACGTCGGGGCCGCGCCAGTGGCGGCAGGGGGCGGACAGGGCTAGATGCCATCGCGCGGGGTCGTCACGTCTGTTCCGTGGAGCCGAACCCACGGCGCAGGCCCACATGGCCCGCGTTACGGTAGGGCTCATCTATGGGATGCGGCAGTGCAGCGCAACCCCCGCATCCGCGTCGCGTCGAGTCGGGGCGAGGATGGAGCCGGGGTTGTGCCCGCCCGCGCGATGCCCGATCTAGAGGCGAGACCCGATGAGAGGACCCGCCATGCAGCCCGACCGCGACACGATCCTGACCGCGCTTTCCGCCATTCCCGACCCCTCGGGCGAGGGCACCCTGGTCGACCGCGACCGGGTGCGCGCGCTCAGCGTCACGAACGGCGCGGTCCGCTTCGTGCTGGAAATGCCGGTGGAGCTGGCACGGCAGGGCGAGCCGACCCGCGCGGCGGCCGAGGCTGCGGTGCGCGCGCTCGACGGCGTGGACGCGGCCTCCGTGATCCTGACTGCCCATGCCGAACCGGGTGCCGCGCCTGCCGCGCCGCCCTCGCTCAAGGTCGGGCGCCACCCCACCCCGCAGGCCGGTCCGCAGAAGCTGGCGGGCATCAACCGCATCATCGCCATCGCCTCGGGCAAGGGCGGCGTGGGCAAGTCCACCGTCTCCTCCAACCTCGCCGTGGCGCTGGCGCGCGAGGGCAAGCGGGTCGGCCTGCTCGACGCCGACGTCTACGGCCCCTCGCAGCCGCGGATGCTGGGCGTGAACGCGCGCCCCGGCACCACCGATGGCCAGACGATCATACCCCTGCGCGCGCATGGCGTCACGGTCATGTCCATCGGCTTCATGCTGGAGGAGGATCAGGCCGTCGTCTGGCGCGGCCCGATGCTGATGGGCGCGCTCCAGCAATTCCTCAACCAGGTCGCGTGGGGCGAGCTCGACGTGCTGCTGGTGGACCTGCCGCCGGGCACCGGCGACGTGCAGCTGACGCTCGCGCAGAAGGCGGAGCTGACCGGCGCGCTCGTCGTCTCCACCCCGCAGGACATCGCGCTGCTAGACGCGCGCAAGGCGCTCGACATGTTCCGCAAGACCAAGACCCCCGTGCTCGGCATGATCGAGAACATGTCCACCTTCATCTGCCCCAAATGCGGCGAGGCGACGGACATCTTCGGCCACGGCGGCGCAAAGGCGGAAGCCGCGCGGCTCGACCTGCCCTTCCTGGGCGAGGTGCCGCTCGACATGGCGATCCGGCTGGCGGGGGACGGGGGCGCGCCGATCGTGGCGTCCGACCCGGACAGCGCGCAGGCGCAGGCCTTCACCGCGATCGCGCGTCGCCTGATCGAGGGCGGCATGGTATAGCTGCAACCTCCGGTTGCCCCACCGAAAGCGCAGTCTCGCCCAAATCATGTCACCTTTGCGACGTACCCCCCTCTCCATGTTCATGGAGTTCAACAGGCAGGATGACGTCTCCGTGCTCGACCGCGAGCGGCGGATCGATTTCGCACGACGCATCCTGAACCTCGCGTCGATCACCATCTCGATCTCGACCTCCGTGATCTGTTTGATGCTGGTCTTCGTGCTGGGCGAGCCGCAGGCGGTTGTCATGCCGATCATGATCGGCTCGCTCGCCTTCCTGTTGATCCCCGTGGCGCTGAGCCGCGGGATGCGCTTCGAGCTGGCGCGCGGCGTGTTCTTCGGCGTGACGCTGGCGGTGATCCTGGGCATCGGGCTGCTGCCCGCCGAGGGCATCGCCTACGGCTTCGTGGGATACCTGCCGGTGTTCATCTGCATCGGCGGCATGGTCTATTCGCGCACCGGGATCGTGGTGTTGACGGGCCTGTCGGTGCTTGTCATCGCGATCATCGCGGGGGTCGAGCTGACCCGCCTGCCCATCGAGCGGGAGATCGTGGCCGCAGGCTCGATCGCCACCATCGCCGTGCGGCACATGATGGTGGTCCTGTTCTCGGGCGTGCTGGTCATCGTTGCGATGGGTCTCTACCTCGACGTGCTCGATCGTTTGCGCGCCGCGCGCGACCAGGCCCGCCGCGCGGCGGAAAGCAAGACGACCTTCCTCGCCAATGTCAGTCACGAGGTGCGCACGCCGCTCTCGGCCATCCTCGGCATGGCCGAGATCCTGCGCGACACCGACCTGACCGATGATCAGCGCAGCAAGGTCGAGACCATCGAGGAAAGCGGCACCACGCTTCTGGAGATGCTCAACGACATCCTCGACATCTCCCGGCTCGAAGCCAACCGGATGCCCATCGTGCAGGCGCGTCAGGATACGTCCGACCTCTTCGCCGGCATCGAGCGGCTCTGGGGTCCGATCGCGGCGGACAAGGGGCTCGACCTGCTGATCGACTACGACATGAGCCTGCCCGAGGCGGTCGAGATCGACGCCCAGCGTTTCCGTCAGTGCATGAACAACCTGATGTCGAACGCGGTGAAGTTCACACCGGAGGGCCAGATCCGCGTCGCCCCCCGCTGGATCGACCGCGAGGGTCAGCCCACGCGGCTGGTCGTCGACGTCCATGACACGGGCATCGGCATGTCAGCGGAAGCGGCGACCCAGCTCTTCACCCCGTTCGGGCAGGCCGATCCGCAGATCGTGCAGGATTTCGGCGGCTCGGGCCTGGGCCTCGTCATCACGCGGCAGCTCGCCCGGATGATGGGGGGCGACCTGACCTTCAAGTCGGTCGAGGGTCAGGGGACGATCTTCACCCTCACCCTCGCCGTCCGCGCCCTGGTGCCCGAGGCTCCGCGCCCGCGCTTCACCGCCAGCGGTCTGCGGGTGCTGGTGGCAGACGACATTCCCACCAATCTGATGATCGCCGCGACCTACATGCGCAGTCTCGGCGCGCAAGTCGAGGAGGCGACAAGCGGCGCTCAGGCGCTCGATCTGATGCGCAACCAGGTCTTCGACCTCGTCGTTCTCGACATGCACATGCCCGACACGAACGGGACCTGGGTGCTCGACCGGGCCCGCGCCCTGCGCCGCCCGGCCCCGCCCATCGTGATGATCACCGCCGGCGCGACCGAAGCGGAGATGGACCGCGCCCGCCAGCTGGGCGCGCGCGACATCCTGCTCAAGCCCCTGACGCCCGCCATGCTCGAATCGCTGCTGTCGCGCTTCGCCGCCTGACGCTTGCACGGGCGGTCGCGCCTTGATACTCCGGCGCGACCCTTCGATTTCTCGCGAGAAAGAGGCCCCGAGCCATGCCCAAGATCAACGGCAACGAAATCCGTCCCGGCAACGTGCTGGAACATAATGGCGGCCTGTGGGTCGCGGTGAAGGTCGCGCATGTCAAGCCCGGCAAGGGCGGCGCCTTTGCGCAGGTCGAGATGAAGAACCTGCGCAACGGCTCCAAGCTCAACGAACGCTTCCGCTCGGCGGACAAGGTCGAGCGCGTGCGGCTGGAGCAGAAGGACCAGCAGTTCCTCTACGAGACCGACGGCATGCTCGTCTTCATGGATAACGAGACCTTCGAGCAGATCGAGATTCCGGCCGACATCCTCGGCGACCGCCGCCCCTTCCTGCAGGACGGCATGACCGTGCAGGTCGAGTATTACGAGAGCGAGGCGCTCAGTGCCTCCCTGCCCGAGCGCGTGACCTGCACCATCGTCGAGACCGAGCCGGTGGTGAAGGGGCAGACCGCCGCCAACTCCTTCAAGCCCGCCACACTCGACAACGGCGTGCGCGTCATGGTCCCACCCTTCGTCGCGCAGGACGAGGCGATCGTCGTCTCGACCGAAACGATGGAATATGTCGAGCGGGCCTGACGTGGTCTGACAAGATGCCTCGCGGGCGCGCGGTCAGGATATCTTCGCGCCCGCACCTGCCTCGATTTGAGTGAAGCAAGGGCACGTGCGACGTAATCCCGTCTAGGCGGGTCGCCGTACGCGTCGGCAAATTCTTCCTGCAGGCATTCCGGCCGCAAGGGTCGTCGGTCCGAGCGATCGACTCCCAAAAGGCCCCTAGAGACTAGCAGTCGCCAATCGCACCCGGCCGGAGCTCACTCGTCGATCGTCGCAGGCGGGACCGGCATTATCAGTTCGAATCGCAACCCGCGCGGGCCGATCTCGCGCCGGACGGTGCCGCGCAGCGTACGGATGCAGTGCTGCATGACGGCGGAGCCGAACCCCTCCCCCCCGTCATTCAAAGGCCGCTCGTCATCGGCCGTCTCGGTCCAGATCAGGATGACCTCATCCTCGCCACGACGCTCGGTATCGACCTCCAGCCGACCGCCCCGCATGCCGAGCGCCCCGTGGCGGGCCGCGTTTGTTGCCAGCTCGTAGAGCAGCATGGCCAACGCCGAGACGTCGCGCGGCGTCACCGCGACATGTTCGTTGCCGGTGATCAGGATCTCGGCGCGCGCGGGCTCCGGCCGGTCTAGCCAAGGCGCAAGCGCGGCGCGCGCCACGCTCAGCATGGGGATCGGCTGATCGGAGTCGCGGTTCGATCGCGCCAGATCGGCCGAAAGCTTGTGGGCGTCCGCCATCGCCTGGACCTGCGCCTTGAGTGTCCCGGCGAAGCTCGTCCCGTCGCCGCTCGTACGCTCGCCCAGGTTTATCAACGCGCGGATCACCGCGAAGGCGTTCTTTACCCGGTGATCCATTTCGCTGGCCAGCGCCGTCAGCTGCGCTTCGGCCGTCTTCTCGACCGTGACGTCGCGGGTCACGCCGATCATGCGCAGCGGCTCACCATCCTCGGACCGGGAGGTGACGCGTCCGCGCCCACCCAGCCAACGTATGACATCGGCGCCGGTGTCGGGATCGCGCCTCACTTCGCGGAACTCCATCGCGAACTCGCCATCGCCCTGCATCGCCTGCTCCAACGCCGCCTGCACGCTCGGCAGGTCATCGGGATGGATCGCCTCGAACACCTTGTCCGAAGGCCAGGGCTGCGCGTCGTAGTCGAGGTCAAACAGATCGGCCAGGAACGGGTCGCCCGTCGTCTCGTTCGCGGCGATGTCCCACTCCCAGCAGCCCAGCCCGCCCGCGTCCAGCGCCAGCATGGCCCGGATCGCGGCCTGCGAGTCGTCGTAATGCGACAGCCGGTCGGACCGGTCTTTACCCCCCGGCTCGTCGACCTTAGACACCCGCGGTTCCCACGGCCCGCGCCTGCGCCCCGTCGACGCCCAGCATCCGTTGCGTCACCGCGTCGACCAGCAGGGTCTCGGGCGCCGGTTTCGACAAGGCAAGCGCCTCGGGGAAACGAGTTTCGATCTCGCTCGTGTTGGCATGGCCCGAATGGAAGATCACCGGGATGCCACGCTTGGTCAGCGCCTCCGCCGCCGGAAAGACCTCGCCATCGGGCAGCCGCACGTCCAGCACCGCGGCACTGAACGCCTGATCGCCCCCGGCGATCTCCATCGCTTCGGCGAGGCTCGCCACACCAGTGACCGACGCCCCCAGTTTCTCGAACATCATGGTCAGGTCGAGAAGGATGAAGAACTCGTCCTCGACAATCAGGATATCGCACCCTGTCAGCCTGCCATCCATTCCGCCCTCGTCCTCTGGTAATTTTTTTGGAAGTCGCACTCAAGCTGCGTACCTAGCACCCGCCATGTGCACGTCCATAGGACTGAGCGATATTAACCTTTTTTAACGCATGCTTACGGGACATCCGGAAGCTTCCGCGCGACCGCAGCACCAGCCGGGGAAGAGGGTCTTCGCCGCGCCTTGTCGGCAAAAAGAAGAACACGCATGAAACTCCCCGCCCGGCCCCGCCGTGGCTCGAACATGAAACAGCATAGAGACCCGGCCCTGCGCCCCTACGAGAAGATCATGGTCGTCGTTGCCGCGGCGCTGCTGATGCTGGCTGCCACCGCCGCCGCCTTCGTCGCCCCGCCACACGAGGGACCCGTGGTCGTCCGCCTGGTCCTGCCGACGCTCATCCAGGGCTCGAACTGAACGGCGCGCGCACCCCGACCCTTGCGCGCACCCTTGCGCTCGGAGGCGCGGCGGGCTACCTCCGCGCCCTGACCGTCCGTATGAGCCAGGGGTGCCCCCGATGTCCGTCGCTTCCGCAAACGTGAACCTGATGATCAAGGCCGCCCGCAAGGCGGCGCGTGGCCTCGTGCGCGATTTCGGCGAGGTCGAGAACCTGCAGGTCTCGATGAAGGGCGCGGGCGATTTCGTCAGCCGCGCCGACATGAAGGCCGAGGAGATCATCCGCACCGAACTGCTCGAAGGGCGCCCCAACTACGGCTACCTGGGCGAGGAGACGGCCGAGGTGAAGGGCACCGATCCCACCCGCCGCTGGATCGTCGATCCGCTCGACGGCACCACCAACTTCCTGCACGGCCTGCCGCACTGGGCGATCTCCATCGCGCTCGAGCACAAGGGAGAGATCGTCGCGGGCGTCGTCTACGACCCGGCCAAGGACGAGATGTTCGTGGCCGAGAAGGGCAATGGCTGCTGGCTCAACGACCGCCGCCTGCGCGTGTCGGCGCGGCGCGACATGATCGAGATGATCTTCGCCACCGGCATCCCCTTCGCCAACAAGGGCGATCTGCCCGAGACGCTGCGCGACCTGGGCCGCCTGATGCCCCACTGCGCGGGCGTGCGTCGTTGGGGCGCCGCCTCGCTCGACCTCGCCTACGTGGCCGCCGGTCGCTATGACGGGTTCTGGGAGCGTCGCCTGCAGCCGTGGGATTTCGCCGCGGGCCTGATCTTGGTCAAGGAAGCAGGCGGCCTGACCGCCAGCATCGACACCGACCGGTCGATCCTCGACTCCGGCTCCCTGATCGCGGCGAACGAGCCGGTCTTCGACCGCTTCGCCAAGGTCATCCGAGGCGCATGATCCGCGCGGGCCTCATCGCCCTCCTGCCCTGCGCGGCGCTCGCGCAGGACCTCGAAAGCGCCGTCTCCGCCTGTGCGGGGCTGCAGGGCCGCCTCGACCGGCTCGATTGCTACGATGCGATCCCGCCCGCCTTCGGCATCCTCGCGCAGGACGGCAATTCCTGGCGGCTCGACACCAGCCCCGATGCGGACGGCACGCCGATGATCGCACTGCGCCTCGCGGCGCTGTCGGGGGCCAGCGCATTCGGCGACCCGGTGGAGCTCGTCGCCCGCTGCCGTGCGAACACTACGCAGATGTTCGTGCGCTGGCACAGCTATCTCGGCACCGACGGGGCGGAGGGCACCACCGCGACCAAGCGCGTGACCCTCGCCCTCGACGATGCCGCCGAAGCCACGCAGGACTGGCCCGTCTCCGCGGATGTCGAGGCGACCTTCACCCCCGAATGGGCCGGGGGCCTGCTGCGGCAGATGGCCGAGGCGGAGCGGCTGCGCATCGCCGTGACGCCCTATGACGGCACGCGCATCACCGCGCTGTTCGACCTTCGCGGGCTGGAGGCGGCCATCGCCCCGCTGACCGAGGCGTGCAACTGGCAGCTCTAGCCGCGCCGCACCACCGCCTCCCCCGCCATCATCTCGCCGCCCGCGCGGTCGAAGCGCAGATAGGCGATCCCCCGCCCCCCGGCCTGCGTATAGAGCGTTCCGGCAGGTTTCTCCCCGGCCATGATCTCGGTGCCCACCGGCGCGGCACCCTCGACCTCCACGCCGACCAGCCCCTTGCGCAGCTCGGTCTTGTGCTTCATCCGCGCCGTGACCTCCTGCCCGACATAGCAGCCCTTGCGGAAATCGACGCCCGACAGCCGCTCGAACCCGGCCTCCACCAGGTAGGTCTCGTTCGGGATCAGCTCGATGCCGGTCTCGGGCACCACGCCCGCCACGCGCCGCCTGTCGTAGTCCGCGCGGTCCATGCCACCGGTCGCGCCGTAATGCCGCCAGCCCATCCCGTCCCAACGCGGATCGGGCATCGCGCCCTCCACGGCGTCGGCGAGCGCCGCGACCGTCATCTCAACCGGCGCGATCTCGACCTTCGCCCGTAGCTTGTACATCTTCAGCCGCTGCAACAGCCCCGCCGCCAGCCCGTTGGCCACGTCGAGGAAGTAGTCCTCGCCTTCCCGCCACAGGAAGAAATCGGCGAGGTACTTGCCCTGCGGCGTCAAGAGCGCGGCATAGGCGAGCCCTTCATCCGCCCGTTTCACATCGTTGGAAATCAACCCCTGCAGGAAGTCGCGCGCCTCCGCGCCGCTCACCTTCAGGATCTGCCGGTCGGCCAGTGCATCCATGATCGCTCTCCTTCCGCCCCTACTTAGCCATCGACGCGGGCGACCGCCACCTGTAGCCAAGGGCCCATGCCCGCGCCGATCTCCATCGTCATCCCCACGCTGAACGCCGCCGAGTCCATCGGCCCGACGCTGGCGAGCCTGACGCCCGGCCTGTTCGAGGGGCTGGTGGCGGAACTGATCCTCGCCGATGGCGGCTCAACCGACGGAATCGAGGCGATCGCGGCGGAGGCAGGCGCGACCCTGATCGAGGCCCCGAAGGGCCGCGGCCAGCAACTCGCCGCGGGGTGCGCCGCGGCGCGCGGCGACTGGCTCATGGTGCTTCATGCCGACACGGTGCTGTCGCCCGAGTGGTGCGATGCGGTCCGCACACATCTGCAAGGCCATGCCGACAGCGCCGGTTATTTCGCGCTGCGCTTCGACGATCCGTCCCTGCCCGCCCGCCTCGTCGCGGGCTGGGCCAACCTGCGCGCGCGCCTGTTCGGCCTGCCCTATGGCGATCAGGGTCTGCTCGTCTCCCGCACCGCCTACCGTGCGGCGGGCGGTTACGCCGCCATCCCGCTGATGGAGGATGTGGCACTGGTCCGCCGCCTGTCCCTGCGCGCCCTGCCCGCAACCGCCACGACCTCCGCCGCGCGCTACCGCCGCGACGGCTGGCTGCGGCGCGGCGCGCGCAACCTCACGACACTGTGCCTGTACTTCGCCGGGGTCGCGCCCGAAAAACTGGCGGATCGCTACGCGAGGAGCCGATGACCCCGACCCTGATCCTCTTCGTCAAGGAACCGCGTCCGGGCCGGGTCAAGACCCGCCTCGGGCGCGACATCGGCCCGACCGCCGCCGCATGGTGGTTCCGGCACCAGACCCGCCGCCTGATCCGCCGCCTGTCGCGCGACCCGCGCTGGAACACAGTGCTGGCCGTCGCCCCCGACCGCGAGGGCATGGAGAGCCGCTGCTGGCCTGCCCATGTGCCCCGCCAGCCCCAGGGGCCGGGGAACCTCGGCGACCGCATGGCCCGCGCGCTTCGGTCCGCCCCGCCCGGTCCCGTCGCGATCATCGGCGCGGACATTCCCGGCATCACGCCCACCCATATCGCCCGCGCGTTCCGTTCGCTCGGGAGCCATGACGCCGTGTTCGGCCCCGCCCCCGATGGCGGCTATTGGCTGATCGGACTCGCCCGCCGCCGTGCCGTGCCGCCTGCCCTCTTCGCGGGCGTCCGGTGGTCGAGCGAGCACGCCCTCGCCGATAGCCGCGCCACCCTGCCCGACCATTCCATCGCCCTGGTCGACACCCTACGCGACGTGGACACCGTGGCCGACCTCGACCGCGTCTAGCTCCAGCGCGCCCAGCGCCCGTGGAAGTCGGCGCGGCCAAGCTCCTCCGATCCGCCTGGGAAGCGCGTCAGCATGACCGAGGCCGACCCCGGCTCCGCATCCGCCTCCATCCGCAGCCAGGCATCGAGCCGCCCGTCCGCACCGGCCTCGCGGATGACAGCTTCCGTCCGCGCCTGCTCCGCCTTCGGCATATACTGCCACATGATCGAGTGCATCACGACGCGCTGCCGCCCCTCGGGCGCCGGTGCGGCCAACCGCTCCGCAAGAAACGCCGCCGCCCCCTGCCGCACGATCTCGGGCCGCGCCTCGGCCACCAAGTCCACCGCTGCGGCGATCCGCGCGCGCCGCGCCGCCTGGTCGGGCCAGATATAGGCCATCAGCCGCCTGCGCTCGGCCCCAACGGCCACGTCGATCGGAGCCAGATCGCACCCCGAACGCGCCGCGACCCGTACCTCCCGGTCCAGCGGAGGCACCTGCCCCGACCAGTCGCAGGCGAGCGCCACCGGCCCGCCGCCCCAGTGCCCGACGCCCAGATCGTAGCCATATCGCTCGGCGTAGAGGTTCAGCCCCGCCGACGCACCGATCTCCAGCAGCTCGAAGTCCCGCCCGTCCGCGAGATGCAGCAAGCCCCCCAGAAGCACGCCCGACCGCCCCACCTCGTTGGTCTGCGGCGCGGAGGCGAGCCAAGGCACGACCCTTGTGCCTTCCTCCGCGATCCAGCCCATCAGCCCGTCGGCGAACTCGGCATCCCCGACCTCTTGCGGCGGCCACAGCGCCTCCAGCCGCGCATCCTCCCAGCTCAACGCCTGCAATCCCCCGCAGACCCGCAGCGCCAGCGCATCCGCCCCCGGATCGCCCTCCCAGCCCAGCACCGCGTCGCCCAGCGGCTCACCCACCTGCAAGCCCTCGCCCAGCACCGCGCAGAGTCGCGCCGTGAAGGACGAGCCGAGCTTGCCGCACGCCTCCCCCTGCCGCGCGAAATGCGCGCGGATCGCCGCTGACGTCGCGTCCCCGCTGGGCATGTCGGCCTGCCTCCCCTACGCTTTCCGCAAAACCAAGGGGAGATTATTCCATGAAGGCCATGCGCGTCCACGAACTCGGCCAGAAGCTGCAACTCGACGAAGTGGAGGCCCCGACCCCCGGTCCCGGTCAGGTCGCCATCGACGTCGCCGCCTGCGGCGTGAACTTCGCCGATACGCTTGTCGTGCAGGGCAAGTACCAGGAAAAGCCCGACCTGCCCTTCGCCCCCGGCGGCGAGATCTGCGGCACCATCCGGGAGGTCGGCGAGGGCGTGAAGCACCTACAGGCCGGAATGCGCGTCGCGGCCCTGACCGGCCACGGTGGCTTCGCCGAAGTCGCCCTCGCCGATGCGCGCGCCTGCATCCCCGTGCCCGATGGCATGCCGGACGCGCATGTCGCGGCCTTCACCATCGCCTACGGCACCAGCCATGTCGCCCTCGACCACCGCGCGAAGCTGAAGGAGGGCGAGACCCTGCTGGTCCTGGGTGCGGCCGGCGGCGTCGGCCTCACCGCCATCCAGATCGGCAAGCTGATGGGCGCGACCGTCATCGCCTGTGCCCGCGGCAAGGAAAAGCTGGAGATCGCCCGCGCCGCCGGGGCCGACCACCTGATCGACAGCGACGACGGCAACCTGCGCGAGGCGGTCAAGGCGCTCGGCGGCGCGGACGTGGTCTACGACCCCGTGGGCGGCGACCTCTTCGACGAGGCCCTGCGCGCCTGCAAGCCCGAGGCGCGGCTGATCCCCCTCGGCTTCGCCTCCGGCAAGATCCCGCAGATCCCCGCCAACATCCTGCTGGTCAAGAACCTGACCGTGATCGGCCTCTACTGGGGCGCCTACCAGAAGTTTCGGCCCGACGTGCTGATGAACAGCGGCCAGCAGCTCTTCACCTGGTACATGGAGGGGAAGCTCAAGCCGCATGTCAGTCACGAGGTGCCTCTGGACCGTGCGGCCGAGGCGCTCGACCTGCTGACCAGCCGCAAGGCGACCGGCAAGGTGGTCGTTACAATCTAGAATTGTATTTAATTAATAAGATCAATATCTTGAAACTTACCCCGAGGAGGCAGCGTTGCTGTGTCGACATTCCGAGGGAGATACTAATGAATAAATTTCATCTTGCCGCGATCAGCGGTCTGATTGTCATGCCGTCCACAGCGATGGCGCAACCGCTGGACCCGGTTGTGATCGCCCAGCGCCTGTGCGAGCCGATGCAGAGCTCGACCATCGCCCTGTGCTGCGCTGCGGAGAACCGGGAGCAGGTGCTGCGCTTCGACGAGATCGAACAGTGCCCGGTCCGCGATGAGGCCAATATCCGCGCGGCCCTGGCCGCGATCGGTCTCGCGCCCGGCCTGTCGGACGAGACCATGATCGTGATCGCCGAGGTGGATCCCGCGCTCGAGGACGAGTTGACCGAGGACAGCCTCGTCGCGTTGACACCGGACGACACCGGCGTTGCGGGCTCCACCGCGACGACGACCCAGCCCGTCGCTCAGCAGCCGGTCGTGGTCGGAGCGGATAACGGCATCGAGACGCCGATCGAATCATCCGAGACGGCGAAGAACAACGATATCGACGCAGTCGCGGGCCAAGGCGGAGATGACGACACCATCGTCGCCGGATCGAATTCCGGCAGCGGCTCCTCGGGTGGCGGCTCGACCGGCGGTTCCTCCAGTGGCGGCTCGACCGGCGGCAGCTCGCCGAGCGATGGGTCGACGACCGGCTCCACGGACGAAGGTTCGACCGGTGGCGGTTCCACCAGCGGTTCTACGGGCGGCGGCTCCAGCAGCGGTTCGACGGGCGGCGGCTCCAGCAGCGGTTCGACGGGCGGTGGTTCGACCGGTGGCTCCGGCAGTGACGGCGCGACCAATGGCGGTTCGACCGGCGGCTCCGGCAATGACGGCGCGACCAATGGTGGCTCGACCGGCGGGTCCGGCGATGACGGCGCGACCAATGGCGGCTCGACTGGCGGCTCCGGCGGTGACGGCGCAACCAATGGTGGCTCGACCGGCGGCTCCGGCGATGACGGCTCGACCGATGGCGGCTCGACCGGCGGCTCCGGCGATGACGGCTCGGAGCCGGGCAACCCCGGCAACGATCAGAACACCGGCGGCGCCGGTGAGCAGCCTGGCAATGGCGGTTTCGGAACCAATGACGATACCGGTCAGTCGGACGACAGCGAAGCGGGCGACGCCGACCGCGACCCCGAAGGGAACGGCAACCAGACCGAGTGACGGCCATTGCGCGGCGGGGTAGACCCGTCGCGCAGTCCCGCTCACCGAGCGGTGGTCGCCCCCTTCAGCTTCCTGCAAATACGCTCGCCCGGCCCGCCATCGCGCGGTGCCGGGCGTTCGTTCACTCGGCGGCCACGGCTCCTTGCGTCGCGCCGTAAGCCCCGCGCACCGCGCGCGCCAGATGCCCGGCCAGCACCGCGTTGGCGCCTTTCGCCACATACATGTTGATGTTGATCTTCGGCAGTTGCGGCAGCATCCCGCCATGCCGGACCGTTTCCATATAGGGCGGCGTGGACCCGGCCACGACCGCGTGCACGGCGAGGTCCGCGCTCACGCTCGCCTCCACCGTCCGGGTCGAATCGCTTTCCACCGCCATCTCCCAGGGGATGTCCTGCCGATCGAGCGCCGCCTGTACGCCCGCACGGAAGATGCAGGCATATTCGAAGGCCAGCCGCAAAGGCCGCTGCTTCCACGCCTGCCCGCCCGGCGCACCCACCCAGTCGAGCCCGTGGGTCGCCAGCGTTTCACCACCGGCATCCACCTCCGACTCGGTGGTCAGGATCAGGTCGACCTCGCCCCGTGCCATCTGCGCCTTCAGCCCGCGCGTGTAGGAGGAGATGAGCTGCACCTTCACCCGAGGATAGTCGACGGCGAAGCGTTGCAGGATCAACGGCACATGCGGGTAGACGATGTCATGCGGCACGCCGAACACGATCTCGCCCTCGTAGGCATGATCGGTCATTCGGCTCCACACCTCGTCGTTCAGCCGCAGGATGCGACGGCCATAGCCCAGCAGCTGCTCGCCCTGCGCGGTCAGCGCGACGCCACGTCCCGAACGGTCGAGCAAGGGTTGGCCCAGCGCCTCCTCCAGCCGCTTGATCTGCATGGAGACGGCGCTTTGCGTGAGGTGGAGCTGGCCCGCCGCGCGGGTGACGCCACCACACTCGGCCACGGTGACGAAGCTGCGCAGGGCGGTCATGTCGAGATTGCGGGGCATCATCGCCTCCCGTGATGGATCAGTTCACATTCATTCGTTTGTGTTACGCGAGGCGCGAGCCTAGATCAATCACCATCAGCGATCGAAGCACGACAGATCATTACGAGTAAAGATGGAGCACGCCATGTACATGACCGCCACCCTGCCCCGCGCCGCCCGCCGCGGCCCGTCCCTGATGGCCCGCCTGATGGGCTGGAGCGCCTGCGCCCGCTCGCGCCGTCGGCTGGCCGAGCTCGACGCGGACCGGCTGGCCGATCTGGGCCTGACCCGCGCCGAGGTCGCGCGCGAATGCGCCAAGCCGTTCTGGGCGTGACCCCTTCCCCGCGGGGAAATGGTCAGAAGGGCTGCCACATAATTTCGGTATGCCGGGCCCCCTCCGGCCGCAGTTCCGACAGATAGAGGCCGAACCCCTCCGCCGCGAAGGGTCCGGCCTTCGTCGTCAGGTTCCGGGCGATCCAACCCGATAGCCGTGCATCGGGCGGCTGCCCCTTCAGCCGCGCCAACGTCACATGCGGCACGAAGCGGCGATGGGAGACCTCCAGCCCCGCCGCACGGGCGGCGCTACGCACCTTTCGCGACAGATCCGCCAAAGGCGCCGGCGGCCCGACCTTCGCATGGAGCAGGCGCGGCCGTTCGCCTCCGAACAGGTCCACCCCCTCGATCCACCACGCGAACGGGTCGACATGGATGCGGGCGAGCTCGTCGGCGAAGTCCTCGGCCATCCGCTCGGGCCACTCTCCCGCGAAATGCAGCGTGATGTGCCACGTCTCCTCGTCCACGCCCGCGACCGGCATGTCCTCGCAGATCCGGGCGAGCGCATCCTCCGCGACCTCGCCCAGCGGCAGTGCCACGAAGAGGCGCATCACTCCTCCGCGCGGTCGATCAGCTCCTGCACCTGCGGGCCGAGCACCGCGACGATGCGCGCCACGCCCTCCGCATTCGGGTGGATGCCGTCGGGCTGCATCAGCGAGGCTGCATCGTCGAGCGCCTCCGCCTCCAGCCCCTCGAAGAAGCTGTCGGCGAGCAGCGCGTCGTATTCCGCGGCCAGTTCGGGATACATGGCGTCGAAGGCGGCCTTGTAGTCCGGCCCGTAATTGCCCGGCGCCTCCATCCCCACCAGCAGTACCGGCAGGTCGCCCGCCGCTTGAAGAATGCCGTCGAGATTGGCGCGGCTGACCTCCGGATCGATCCCGCGCAGCAGGTCGTTGCCGCCGAGTGCGACGATCAGCGCGTCCACCTCGGGCGTCAGCGTCCAGTCGATCCGCGACAGCCCTCCAGCGGTCGTGTCGCCCGAGACGCCGGCGTTGAGAACCTCGACATCCTCGCCCTCGGCCACCAGCCAGGCCTGAAGCTGCGGCACCAGCCCCTCGTCCACCGGCAAGCCGTAGCCCTGCGTCAGCGAATCGCCCAGTGCCGCGATGGTGATCTGCTCCGCCTGTGCAGCCGTAACGGTCCCGAGGGTCACGAAAAGCGCGAGCGCGCCGTTGCGGATGCGCCACGCCCGCCCATATCGAGAGACGACGCCCGAGAGGAGCCTGCCGATGACCGACCCCGTTCTGACCTTGCGCGATGCGCGGCTGACGCTCGACGGCAATGCGGGCCGCGTCGACATCCTGCACGGCATCGACCTCGACGTCGCTCGGGGGGAAACGGTGGGGCTGACGGGGCCGAGTGGCTCTGGCAAATCGTCTCTCCTCATGCTGATGGGCGGGCTGGAGCGCGCCACCTGCGGGACTGTCACGGCGCTGGGTCACGATCTGACCGCGCTGGGGGAGGATGCGCTCGCGCGCTTCCGCCTCTCCCATATGGGGGTGGTGTTCCAGTCGTTCCACCTGATCCCCACGATGACCGCGCTGGAGAATGTCGCCACCCCGCTGGAACTGGCGGGCGCGCGCGACGCCTTCGACCGCGCGGCGGCGGAGCTTGAGGCCGTGGGCCTCGGCCACCGGCTCGATCATTACCCGTCGCAGATGTCGGGGGGCGAGCAGCAGCGTGTGGCGCTGGCCCGTGCCGCCGCCCCGCGGCCCGAGATCCTGCTGGCGGACGAGCCGACGGGCAATCTCGACGGGCCGACGGGCGAGGCGATCGTCGACATGCTGTTCGGCCTTCGCGACCGGCACGGGGCAACGCTGGTGCTGGTTACGCACGCGCCGGAACTCGCCGCCCGCTGCGACCGGCAGGTGCGTCTGCGCGACGGGCGACTGGACGATCTGGCGGAGGCGGCGCAGTGAGCCAGCTCTCTACCGCCTGGCGCATTGCGCGGCGGGAGCTGCGCGGCGGCCTGCGCGGCTTTGTCATCTTCCTGATCTGCCTCGCGCTCGGCGTCGGGGCCATCGCCGCGGTCGGCTCGGTCCGGGCGGGCATCGCGGAGGGCCTCGCACGCGAGGGCGCGGCGATCCTTGGCGGTGACGCGCAGGCGGGGTTCACCTATCGCTTCGCGACGGAGGAGGAGCGTGCCTGGCTCGACGGCGTGGCGGATGCGGTCAGCGAGACGGTCGACTTCCGCTCTATGGCCGTGGCGGGCGACGATCGCACGCTGACGCAGGTGCGCGGGGTGGACGGGCTCTATCCTCTCTATGGCGAGGTCGTGCTCGAGCCGCCGATGGGCATGGCGGAGGCGCTGGCCGATACCGGTCTGCCGGGTGGCGTGATGCAGCCGGTGCTGGCCGCGCGACTGGGGCTGGAGGTGGGCGACCGCTTCACCCTCGGCACACAGGAGTTCGAGCTGCGTGCGCTCTTGGAGCGGGAGCCGGATTCGGCGGGTGCGGGCTTCGGCCTCGGGCCGCGGACCATCGTGTCGCTGAAGGGGCTGGAGGGGTCGGGGCTGATCACGCCCGGCACGCTCTACGAGACCGAATATCGCCTGCGCCTGCCGGAAAGCGCCGATCTCGATGCGCTGGAGGCGGCGGCGGAGGATCGCTTCGCCGATGCGGGGCTGCGCTGGCGCGACAGCCGCAACGGCGCGCCCGGCGTGGCGCGGTTCGTGGACCGGCTGGGGGCGTTCCTGGTGCTCGTGGGTCTGTCGGGCCTCGCCGTGGGCGGGCTGGGGGTAAGTGCGGCGGTGCGCGCCTACCTGGACCGCAAGATCGACACGATCGCGACGTTGAAGACGCTGGGCGCCACGGGGCGCGTGATCTTCGCGACCTATTTCATGCAGATCGGCGTGCTGGCGCTGGCGGGCGTGGCGCTGGGGCTGGTTCTTGGCGCGCTGGTTCCACTTCTGCTCGGACCCGTGATCGAGGCGCGGCTGCCGGTGCCGGCCGTCTTCACCGTCTATCCCGGCCCGCTGGTGGAGGCGGCGCTCTATGGCCTGCTGACGGCGGCGATCTTCGTCATCTGGCCGCTGGCCCGCGCGAGGGACGTGCGCGCGGCGGGGCTGTTCCGCGACATGGGCGGGTCCGGAATGGGCCTGCCGCGGCCGGTCTATCTCGGCGTCATCGTCGGGTTGCTCGTCGCGCTGGTAGCGCTGGCCGTGCTGTTTTCGGGCGCGGTGACGCTGGCACTGGCGGCGGCGGGCGGCATCCTTGCCGCACTGCTCATTCTCGCGGTGATGGCCTGGGGCGTGCGGATGCTGGCGCGGCGCGCGGCCCGGCGCGTGCGCGGACGGCCCGCGCTGCGGCTGGCGCTCGGCGCCATCGGCGGACCGGGGGGCGAGACGGCGTCAGTCGTGCTGTCGCTCGGCCTGGGGCTGACCGTCCTCGCCGCCGTCGGGCAGATCGAGAACAACACGCGCAACGCCATCGCGCAGGACCTGCCGGAGATCGCGCCGGCTTACTTCTTCGTCGATATCCAGAACGCGCAACTGCCCGAGTTCCTCGAAACCGCGCGGGCGGAGGAGCGCGTGGGCCGCATCGACACCGCGCCCATGCTGCGCGGCATCATCACGGGCATCAACGGGCGTCCGGCCGAGGAGGTCGCGGGCGAGCATTGGACCCTGCGCGGCGATCGGGGTGTGACCTATGCGCAGGTCCAGCCCGAGGATGCGGTGCTGACCGAAGGCGGCTGGTGGCCGGAGGACTACGCAGGTCCCCCGCTCGTCAGCTTCGCTGCGGAGGAAGGGGCGGAACTGGGACTGAGCCTCGGCGACCGCATCACCGTCAACATCCTCGGCCGCGACATCGAGGCGGAGATCGCGAATTTCCGCGTGGTCGAGTTCGGCAACATGGGCATCAACTTCATCATGCTGATGAACGAGGGCGCGCTGGCGGGTGCACCCCATACCCATATCGCGACGCTCTATGCCGAGGAGGCGGCGGAGGCGGACCTGCTGCGCACCCTGTCGCGCGCCTTCCCGAACGTCACCGCCATCGGGGTGCGCGACGCCATCGCGCGTGTCAGCGAGGCCTTTAGCGGACTTGCGGCGGCGACATCCTACGGTGCGGCGGCCACGCTCGTGACGGGATTCGTCGTGCTGATCGGTGCGGCGGCGGCGGGCACGCGGGGCCGCGTCTTCGAGGCCGCGGTGCTCAAGACACTCGGCGCGCGCCGGAGCCGGATCCTCGCGAGCTTCGCCTTGCGGGCGGGCATCCTCGGGGCCGCTGCCGGGCTGGTCGCCATCTTGGGCGGAGCGCTCGCGGGCTGGGCCGTCATGGTCTTCGTCATGGAGGCGGATTACGCGTTCGAGCCGGTCTCGGCGTTGGCCATCGTCATCGGGGGTGCGGTGGCGAGCCTGCTGGCAGGGCTTGCATTCGCCTGGCCTCCGCTCGCCGCACGACCGGCGAGGGTTCTGCGCTCGCGCGATTGAGAGGGTATGCGCCGCTCGGCTTGGGTTTGTCAGTTGCGCGGCGTCGGGACGTTATGCGGAGCTGACGACTCGACCCCCCGCCCCCGCCGCGCCACCGGTTTCTCTTGAATCGCACCGCCAGCTTCACGATATTGAACATGAAAAGGCCATCCAGGCCCCATGCCAACCGACAGGAGTTCTTCATGGCACAATCCGATATCCTCCGGCAGCAGACCGCCGCCGGTGTGCGCACGGCGGAAATCGACGCCGGTCTGCGCGCCCACATGAACAAGATCTACGGCACGATGTCCGTGGGTCTGGTCGTCACGGGTTTGGTGGCCTGGGCGCTGGCGGGTCTTGCCGTGACCGAGAGCCCGACGCAGTACATGGTCCGCGACGGCATGTACCTGACTGATCTGGGCTACGCGCTCTACGCCTCGCCGCTGAAGTGGGTGATCATGTTCGCTCCGCTGGCCTTCGTCTTCGGCCTCGGCGCGGGGATCAACCGCCTGTCCACAGGTGCCGCGCAGATGGTGTTCTACGCCTTCGCCGCCGTGATGGGTGCGTCGCTGAGCTCGATCTTCCTCGTCTACACGTCGATGTCGATCGCGCAGGTCTTCTTCGCCACGGCCATCGGCTTCGCCGGGCTGTCGCTGTGGGGCTACACCACGAAGAAGGACATCTCCGGCTGGGGATCGTTCCTGTTCATGGGCGTGATCGGCATCTTCGCCGCGTCGCTCATCAACATCTTCCTGCAGTCCTCGGCGCTGATGTTCGCCGTGTCCGCGATCGGCGTGCTGGTCTTCGCGGGCCTGACCGCCTACGACACGCAGCGGCTGAAGAACGAATACCTGATGGCCGTCGCCCACCCGCAGGGGCAGAGCTATCTGGGCAAGGCCGCGATCATGGGCGCGCTGAGCCTCTACATCAACTTCATCAACATGTTCATGATGCTGCTCTCGCTGTTCGGCAACCGCGAGTAAGCGACCGCACGATCGGAACGTCAGGGGCCGGGGGGAAACCTCCGGCCCCTTTGCTATGCGAGGCTACGTGTCGTTTCGATGGCGGGGAAGGTGATCGCGGGTGCGAGCGGGATGTCGCGCGGAGCGACGACGCCGAAGCCCATCGCCTCGTAGAACGGCACGGCTGTCCGCGTGGACAGGCAGTCGAGCCGTGTGAGCCCCGCCGCTCGCGCTTTAGCGATCACGTGTTCGAGCAGACGGCGCGCGATTCCCCGCCGTAGCCGCTCCGGATCGCTCGCCACATGGCGCACATGCCCGACCGCTGCCGTCGTGACGAGCGCGGGCTGCGCGCGGCTGATGAGCGGCAAGGCGGTGAAGAGGACGGAGGGCGGGTAATCGGCGGCCAGCAGCCGTGGATAGGAGCGCGCCAGCAGCGCATCGATGCCCGGAATGTCGTCGGAGATGGCGGTACGGACCCGCATCGGTCGTCCCTCATTACAAAAGCGAAAGGGGCCGCACCTTGCGGTGCGACCCCTTCGTGAGAACCGTCGAGCGGTGGTCAGATCACTTGATCTTGCCTTCCTTGTACTCGACATGCTTACGCACGACGGGGTCGTACTTCCGTACGGACATCTTCTCCGTCATCGTGCGGCTGTTCTTCTTGGCTACGTAGAAATGGCCCGTTCCCGCGGTGGAGTTCAGGCGGATCTTGATCGTCGTCGGCTTCGCCATGATCCATCTCCTCAAACGGGGCGCGGCCCCATGCGATAGGGGTGGCCTCGGGCCACCCGCGAAAGTCAGGCCTGCTTCCTACACCCTGCCCCGGCGGTGTCAAGCAGTTCGCAACATCCGGAAATGCGATCGGTCGCCATCGTGGCTGAAGAAGGGAACGGGGCGTGATCCGTCCTTCAAGCGCGCGTCGACCTCGGCCAGGACGATCTCTGTGATGAACGGTAGTTCCAGCGCGCGCGCTTCGGCGAGGTCTACCCAGTGCAGGTGGGAAAGCTCGTCACAGGCACGGGAGAAATCGTCCGGATCGGTGGCGAGGTCCGCCGCCTCCGCCAGGAAGAAGCGCGCGTCGAAGCGGCGCGGACGGCCCTCGGGCGTGACGGCGCGGAAGATGAAGTCGAGCGCGCCCGCATCCGGCAGGAAGCCGCGTCCGACGAAATCCGCCCACTCGGCAGGCGGGTTCGGGGCGCCCTGCCCCGGCTGCCCGAGGACGAGACCGGTCTCCTCGTAAAGCTCCCGGATGGCGGCGAGGGCGAGGGGGACGGCGAGGCGGGGATCGGCGTGGAGGCCCAGACGCTCCCGCCCGGCCTCATCCAAGGGACGGGCGAGCGTGAGCTCGGCCCTGTCGGCCGGGTCCAGCGCGCCGCCGGGAAAGACGAATTTCGACGGCATGAACACCGCCTTCGCCCCGCGCTGGCCCATCAGCACGCGCGGCACGGGACCATCGCGGCGGACGAGGATGATGGTGGCGGCGTCGCGGATCGGGGGGGATGCGGTCATGCATCGACTATGGGCCGGGGCGCGGGCGGCGTCCAGACGGCGATCACTCCTGCTCCATCGCGTTCTCCCATTCGGCCAGGAACGTGCGGCGGTTCAACGGATCGAGCGCCACGATCAGGGCCGGGCCGAGGCGGATCGGGCCGAAGCCGGTATCGCTCGCCTCGCCTGCTCCGCGCAGAGGCGGCAACGGCCAGTCGCCCGCCTCCTCGCGCAGTCCGAGCGTGGCGAGCATGTCGATGAACGCTCCCGCGGCCTCCACCTCCTGCGCCTGCGCGGTGACGAGCGCGGTGCGCAGCATGACATTGGCGAAATCGGCGAGCCGGACGATCCGCAAGTCGGGGTCGGCCATGCCTTCGAGCCGATTGGCCGCGTAGCTGCCGAGCACGTTGTAGGCAAGCGCCAGTTCCCCCTTCGCGATGTCGTCGATCATCTGGCCCGAGCAGCAGTAGAGCTGCGGCCCCACGCGGCCCATCACCTCGGACAGGCGCCAATAGGCGTCGGTGGCGCGGGCGTCCTGCGTGGCGAACAGGTAGCCAAGGCCGCTTTCACGGACATCATAGGTCCCCACGGCCCCGGCGAAACGCTCGGGGCTGTCGCGCAGCAACGCCAGCAGATCCTGCCGCGTCCGGGGCATCGGCAGCCCTTCCATCTGCGACGCCGACAGCACCACCACCGCGGGCTCGGCGGTGAAGGCGAAGATCAGGTCACGCCAGCGCGCCCAGTCGGGCAGCGAGGCGGTCACGTCCGTGCGCAGCGGCTGGGCGAAGCCATCGTTGGCCAGCAGGAACTGCAAATCCATCGCCGAGGACAGCGCGAGGTCGAATTCCGCCCCGTCGCGCACCATCCGGTTCACGTCGACGGACGAGGCTACGGCGTAGTCCACCGTGATCTCCGGGTAGCGCTCGCCGAAGGCGCGCAGATAGGGATCGAACACGTCGAGATCGGCGGTCGAGACGATGCGCAGCACCCGCTCGCCCGTGCCGGGATAGCTGCGCCGATCCTCGATGACCTGGGCGGGCGCGATGGCGGCCCAGAGGCTCAGCCCGATGGCAAGACAAGCGAGACGCATGTTCCGGTCCCTCCCTCGTTGCAGTCCAGTTCGAGGCGTCCGCCGTGGGCGCGCATCACCTCATCCGCGATCGTTAGCCCGAGACCCGATCCGACGATGCCCTCGGTGCCGGGGCCCCGGCGGAACCGTTCGGTCAGTTCCATGACCGGCCCGTCGCCGAGACCCGGCCCCTCGTCCGTGACGGTCACGAGGGCGAGGCCATCCGTCGTCGCGGTCCTGAGCGTCACGGTCGTGTCCTCCGGCGAGTACTTCACCGCGTTGTCGAGCACGTTGCGCAGCGCGTTGTCGAGCAGCACGGCGTCACCCCGCACGGTGGCAGGGGCGGTTTCGAGCGTGATCGCGATGTCCTTCATGGCGGCAGTGGGATCGAGCGCCGCGGCGGCGCGGCTTGCGAGCGCGGCGAGATCCACCTCGTCCCGCGCCAGATGCTCGGCCCGGTAGGCGACGGTCGCATGGTCGAGGAGCTGACCCGCCGAGCGCGAGCTTTCGTCCACCGCCCGGATGATACGCCGCAGGCGGGTGCGGTCCTCGGGATCGTCCGTCGCACGCAGGGCAATCTCTGCCTGGGTGCGAACGGTGGCGAGCGGGGTGCGCACCCGGTGCGCGGCCTCGGCGATGAAATCCTCCGAGCGGCGGATCGACTGGCCCAACCGTTCCATCAAGCGGTTGAGCGACAGGACCAGCGGGGCGAGCTCCGTCGGGGCGGCGCGGCGCAGCGGGCGCAGATCGGTCGGCCCGCGCCGCGCGACGGCCTGCGCCACGTCGTTGAGCGGACGCAGCGAGGCCCGCGCGGCGACCGAGGACAGCACGACCGCCACGATGAAGAAGGCGACCGACAGGCCCGCGGCAAGGCGCGAGATCTCGCCCGCAATGGCCGCGACCCCGCCGCGGGTCTGCGCGACCGTCACCGTCACGCGCGTCGCGCGCGACCCGGTGAGGACCGGCCGGGTGACGGATGCGAGCCGCAGCTCCGATCCGCGATAGCTGCCCGTGTCGAAGACCGGCACGCCGGTCCGTGCGCCTTCGGTCGCGGGCTGCGGCAGGTCGGCATAGCCGGTCAGCATCGCGCCATCCGCCGTGACCTTGTAGAACACCCGATCCTGGCTGATCGCGCCCAGCATCGAGAAGGCGGAATAGGGCAGTTCCAGCCGGACCTCGCCCCCTTCCGAACGCAGGGTCTCGGCGATCGTCGTGGCGGAGGCGGCCAGGACGTTGTCCTGCGCGCGACCCGCGGCCTGCCGCGCGAGGCCGGTCACCATGCTCCAGCTCATGATCGACAGCAGCGCCGCGACGGCGGCGAGCAGGATGACGAGGCGTCGCCCGATGGCGCCGCGGCCGATCATGCCGCCGCGATCTCCATGCGGTAGCCCAGGCCGCGCACCGTCTCGATGCTCAGCCCCGTGCCCGCGATCCGGCGGCGCAGGCGGCCGACACAGACCTCGATGGCGTTCTCCGTCACCTCCGCGTCGTAGGAGAAGAGGCGGTCCATCAGTTGCGGCTTGGACAGGATCTGGCCGGGATGACGGGCGAAGATCTCCAGCAGCCGGATCTCCCGGTTGCGCAGCGCGGTGGAGCGGCCCTGATGGCTGAGCGTTCCCGAGAGCGGGTCGAACGTCGCCGCGCCCAGCGCGATCTGGTTGCGGGCACTGCCCCCGCGCCTGCGCAGGACGGCGCGACAGCGGGCCTCCAGCTCGACGAAGTCGAAGGGCTTGGTGAGGTAGTCGTCCGCCCCGCCATCGAGCGCGTCCACCCGATCGGAGACCTGCGAGCGGGCGGTCAGCACGATGACGGGGGTTTCGAGATGCACCCGGCTGCTGGCGAGGAACTCGCGCCCGTCGCCATCGGGCAGCATCACGTCGAGAAGGATCAGGTCGTAATCCGCCGCCGCCAGGCAATCGCGCGCTGTGGCGAGGTCGGGCGCATGATCGACCGCGTGACCGTCGAGCATCAGCCGTCGCAGGACGGCCTCGGCCAGCTCGGCATTGTCCTCGACCAGCAGGTATCGCACCTCAGGCCCCCTCCCCCGATAAGCGGCCCTTTTGTCAGGCTCGTGTCAGCTTCGTGTGATTTCAAGCCGAGCATGGGCGGCGCAAGTCCGCCTGTCAAATGGGAGGAAAGACATGACATTCACCATGACCCGCCGGGCCGTGATGGCCGCGGCCGTCGCGACCACCGCGCTGACCGGCACCGCCTTCGCGGATGCGCACCAGCAGCTCGACCAGCTGCACTTCATCATTCCCGGCGGCGCGGGCGGCGGCTGGGACGGCACCGCGCGCGGCACGGGCGAAGCCCTGACCGAAAGCGGCCTCGTCGGATCGGCCAGCTACGAGAACATGTCGGGCGGCGGCGGCGGCGTCGCGATCGCGCACATGATCGAGAACGCCGACAGCCTCGACAACACACTGATGGTCAACTCCACGCCCATCGTCATCCGCTCGCTGACGGGCGTGTTCCCGCAAAGCTTCCGCGACCTGACGCTGGTGGCCGGCACGATCGGCGATTACGCGGCCCTCGTCGTCCCGGCGGATAGCGAGATCGAGGACATGGCCGGCCTGCTCGAAGCCTATGGCGAGCAGGGCGACGATTTCGCCGTGGGCGGCGGCTCGGTTCCGGGCGGCATGGACCACCTCGTCGCCGCGATGGCGATGCAGGCGGCGGGCGAGGATCCCACCATGCTCAACTACATTCCTTACGATGCGGGTGGCGAGGCGATGGCGGGCCTGCTGTCGGGCGAGATCGACGCACTGTCCACCGGCTTCTCCGAGGCGATTGCGCTGGCAGACCAGGGCGAGGTTCGCATCCTGGGCGTGACCGCGCCCGAGCGTGTGGCCGCCTATGACAGCGCGCCCACGATGATGGAGCAGGACCTCGACGTCGAGTTCGTCAACTGGCGCGGCTTCTTCGCCGCACCGGGCACCGAGCAGGAGAAGGTAGACCAGTATATCGCCGCCCTCGAGGCGATGTACGAGACGGACGCTTGGGAAGAGGTCCGCTCGCGCAACGGATGGGTCAACATCTGGAATCCGGGCGACGAGTTCGAGAGCTATCTCGAAGGTCAGGAGCAGCAGATCGGCGACCTGATGCGGACGCTGGGCTTCCTCTGATTCGCTGACATGGACGGGCCGCGGGGGACATCCTCGCGGCCCTTTCCAATCCCGCGCGCCCTTCGAGCGGCGACGCGACCCGTTCACCTTTCAGACAGGAGGGCCCGTCATGGCGCTCGACCGCTGGATCGCGTTGATCTTCATCGCGTTTTGCTGTGCCTACGGCTATCTCGCCTTCTTCACGATGGACGGTCTGCTACCGCCCTTCATGCAGCGCAACCCCGTCTGGCCCTCGACCTTCCCCAAGGTGCTGTCCGTCATGGGCGTCATCGTCGGCTTCGTCGTCCTGCTGGGGCTCGAGAAGCCCGCGAACGATGCCGAGCCCTCGGCGATGGACATCAATTATCGCCGCCTGCACGAGTACAAACTGGGTCAGGCGCTGCTGCTCTTGGCATTGATGGTGGTCTACGCGCTGGCCCTTCGGCCCGCTGGCTTCCTGCTGTCTACGTCGCTCTTCCTGGTGCTCGGCAGCGCCATCCTGGGAGAGCGGCGCTGGCTGGTGATGATCGGCGTCGCCGCCGCCGCCACCGGGTTCGTCTGGTATCTGGTGCAGCAGGTGCTCGACATCTTCCTGCGTCCGTTTCCGTTTTTCATGGGGGTCTGAGAGATGCTCGAAGGTATCCTGATCGGCCTGGGGGCCGCATTCTCCGTCCAGAACCTGCTGATGGTCGTCGCCGGCTGCCTGATCGGCACCTTTATCGGCATGCTGCCGGGTCTGGGGCCGATGTCGATCATCGCGATCATGATCCCGGTCGCCATCACGCTGGGCGATCCGACCGCGGCGCTGATCCTTCTTGCGGGCGTCTACTATGGCGCGATCTTCGGGGGCTCGACCTCCTCGATCCTGCTGAACGCGCCGGGGGTCGCGGGCACGGTCGCGACGAGCTTCGACGGCTACCCGATGGCGCGCAAGGGCCAGGCGGGCAAGGCGCTGACCATCGCCGCCGTCTCCAGCTTCGCGGGCGGCACGATCGGGGCAATCCTGCTTGCCATCTTCGCCCCCGCGCTGTCGAGCGTGGCGCTCCTGTTCCATTCGGCGGAATATTTCGCATTGATGGTCGTGGGCCTGTCGGCCATCGCGGCCTTCGCGGGCACAGGCCAGGTCGCGAAGGCGCTGATGATGACGCTGCTCGGCCTGATCCTCGCCACCGTCGGCGAAGGCGCTCTCTTCAACATGCCGCGCTTCACGCTGGGCATGATGGACCTGCAATCGGGCATCAGCTTCATCACGCTCGCCATGGCGATGTTCGCCCTGCCCGAGGCGATCTTCCTGGTGCTCGATCCCAAACGCTCCAGCCGGGGCGAGGACTCGGGCGGTTCGGGCAAGATCTCGGACCTGCGCTTCTCCCGCGCCGAGGGCCGCGCGATCCTGCCGGTGATCGGTCGGCAGTCGGTGCAGGGCTTCTTCATCGGTGTGCTGCCGGGCGCGGGTGCGACGATCGCGTCCTTCCTCGGCTACGCGGTGGAGCGCAACATCGCGCCCGAGCATGAGCAGAAGGAGTTCGGCAAGGGCTCGGTGAAGGGTCTCGCCGCGCCCGAAACGGCGAACAACGCGGCCTGCACCGGCTCCTTCGTGCCGCTGCTGACGCTGGGCATTCCCGGATCGGGCACCACGGCGATCCTGCTCGGCGCCCTGATCGCCCTGAATGTCACGCCGGGTCCGCGTCTGATGACGGACGATCCGCAGATCTTCTGGGCGGTCATCATCTCGATGTATATCGGCAACCTGGTGCTGCTGATCCTCAACCTGCCGCTGATTCCCTATATCGCGAAGATCCTCGCGATCCCGCGCAACTACCTGATCCCGTTCATCTTCTTCTTCACGCTGATGGGGGCGTATATCGGGCAGAACAACTCGACCGAGCTGCTGATGCTGGTGGGCCTCGGAGTGGTGGCGACCATCCTCCGCTTCGCCGACTATCCGCTGGCGCCGCTGTTGATCGGATTCATCCTCGGCACGATGCTGGAGAACAACTTCGCGCGCTCGATGCAGCTCTATCGCGGGTTGGACTTCATCTGGGAGCGGCCGATGACGCTGGGCCTGCTGATCCTCGCGGCGCTGCTGGTCCTGCTGCCGAGCTTCCGCACATGGCGCGCGCGCAAGCGGGCCCAGGGCGTTGCCGATGGCAGCTGAGGCGCCGCTTGCGGGCACCCGCGTCCTCGACCTGACGAACGTGCTGGCGGGCCCCTTCGCCTGCCACCAGCTCGCCCATCTGGGAGCGGAGGTCATCAAGGTCGAGGCCGTCGGGCGCGGTGACCTCGCCCGTCAACTGGGGGCCGACCCGGAGCTGTCGGCCAAGGGGATGGGCGTCAGCTTCCTCGCCCAGAACGCGGGCAAGGCGTCGATGACGCTGAACCTCAAGGATCCGCGCGGCAAGGAGGCGCTGCGTGCGCTCGTCACCCGCGCGGACGTGCTGGTCGAGAACTTCCGCCCCGGCGTGATGGATCGGCTGGGACTGGGGCACGAGATCCTGCGCGGCGACAATCCGCAGCTGATCTACTGCGCGATCTCGGGCTTCGGCCAGACCGGGCCGTGGGCGGGGCGGCCCGCCTACGACCAGATCGTGCAGGGGGCTGCCGGCGTCATGGACGTGACCGGCACCGAGAACGGCGGGCCACAGCGGGTCGGCTACCCGCTCGCCGACACGGTTGGCGGTCTGACCGCGGCGATGGCGATCTGCGCCGCGCTCAACGCGCCCGAGCGGGGTGCCTTCATCGACGTCTCGATGCTCGACTCCGTGTTGGCGACGATGGGCTGGGTGGTCTCTAACCACCTGATCGGAGGGGTGACCCCCACCCGCAACGGCAACGAGAACCCGACCTCCGCCCCCTCCGGGGCCTTCCAATGCGCGGACGGGCTCATCAACATCGCCGCGAACGAGGAGCGTCAATGGCAGGCTCTCGCCCGTCACCTGGGCCGCGACGAGCTGCTCGACGGCGCGGAATTCGCCACCCGCGAGGATCGCAAGGCCAACCGGCTGCGCTTGAAGGCGGAACTGGAAACGGTGCTGACTACCCGAAACGCGCGCGACTGGGCGCGGGAGCTGAACGCGGCGGGCGTTCCGGCAGGCGCGGTGATGTCGGTGCCAGATATCCTGACCCATCCGCAGGTGGCCGGGCGCGACCTGCTCGCGCGGTTCGAGGACGTGCCCGGCCTCGACCGCGCGATCGACCTGATGCGCGTCGGCGCGTCGATCGACGGGGCGCGGCCGTCGGTGGCGGCCCCGCCACCCGCCCTCGGCGCCGATACGGACCGTATCCTGACCGAACTCGGCTATCCGCCGAAGGAGATCGCAACCCTGCGCGAGGAGGGCGTGATATGAGCGACGTCGCGGACTGGTGGCGCACGGCCATCATCGACATGGAGCCGGGTCGCATTGCCCTGCGCGGCCAGCCGGTCGAGGAACTGATCGGGCGGACCGGCTTCGCCGAGATGATCTGGCTGATGGTGACGGGAGAGCGCATCGACGGCCCCAGGGCGCGCCTGTTCGAGGCGGCGCTCGTCGCGGCGGTCGATCACGGGCCCCAGGCGCCCTCCATCGCCGCCGCGCGCATGGCCGCGACCTGCGGCGTAGGCCTGCAATCGGCGATGGCGAGCGGGATCAACATGCTCGGCGACGTGCATGGCGGCGCGGGGGAGCAGGCGGTCGCGCTCTACCGCGCGGTCGCGACTGCGGGGATCGACCGGCTGGGCGAGACGCTCGACACATGGCGGGGCGAGCACGGCAAATACCTGCCCGGCTTCGGCCACCGCTTCCACAAGCCGGTCGATCCGCGCGCGCCGCGCCTGCTGCAGCTGGTCGACGAGGCCGCCGAAACCGGGGCCGTGGCGGGCGACGTGGCGACGATCGCCCGTGCGATCGAAACACATCTCGCCGCAGAACGTGGCGCGCCGGTGCCGATGAACATCGACGGCGCGACCGCGGTCATCTACGCGGAACTCGGGTGCCCCCCGCCGCTGGCCCGCGGTTTCTTCGTCCTGTCCCGCTCCGTCGGTATCCTGGCGCATGTATGGGAGCAGACGGAACAGGGCGGCCGCAACAAGGGGCCGACCCCGCCCGCCCATCGCTGGACCTACGACGCCGGCTAGTCGCCGTCCGAGCCGAAGCCATGCATCCGCTTGGCCCATTGGAAGGCCACGAAGACGCCCTTGATGCGCGGCAGGAACCACAGCGACAGCAGCACGATACCCAGCGAGAACCCCACCGCCATCACCCAGGGCTCGGGGCGGAACAGCTCGTAAACGATGATCATCGCGGGGGCGAGCACATGTCCCGTCAGCACCATCGTCGCCCAGGCCGGTCCGTCATCGGCGCGGTGGTGGTAGAGCTCCTGCTCGCAGACCGGGCAATCGTGCCGTACGGTCAGATAGCCGTCGAACATCGGTCCGGACCCGCAATTCGGGCATTTGCGCTGCCAGCCCAGCCGCACGGCGGGGCCGACGGGCCGCTCCAGCGAGGAGGTATCGATCTGGCGCTCGGTGTCTTTCATGAAACCTCCGTATCGCAACGTCCCGCCACCCGCACTCGGACAAGCTGCCCCGCGACCGCGTGTCGCGCAGGATTTTTTTTGCGTCAAGTGCGACGGACCGGCCGCCCTCCGCCCGTATCAGGGGCAGAACGGCGGCGGATCGCCCCGTTCGTGTTCCACGAGAGGATGACGACATGAGTTCGACGATCAAGACCGGATTTGCCGCCCTGCTGGTCACGATGACGCTTGCCGGGACCGCGAGCGCGCAGCCCTTCGACTTCGACAGCCTCGATGCGGACGGCAATGGCGAGATCACGCAGGCCGAGCTGGACGCCCACCGCGCCGCGCGGTTCGCCGAAGCCGATACCAACGGTGACGGGGAGCTGGATGCGGCCGAACTGGCCGCGATGGCCGAGGCGCGCCGGGCCGAACGGGCCGCGCGGATGGTCGCGCGGGCGGATGCGGACGGCAGCGGCGGCATCAGCCTCGACGAGATGCCGGGCAGCGACCGGCGCGGGGACCGGTTCGAGCGGATCGACGCGAATGGCGATGGCGCGATCAGCCGTGAGGAGGCGGAGGAGGCCCGCGGGCATCGCCGCGGTCACCGCGATGGACGCCCCGGTCGCGGCTGACGCGCCGCACGACCGACTGGACGGACCGGCCCGCATGGCGCAGCCTGCGGGTCGGCCAATCGCGAGGCACGATGACCAAGGACGCCAGACTGGACGATGCCGACCTGATGGCGGGTTTCGCGGCGGGCGATCAGGCGGCGGCGCGCGAACTCGTCGCACGGCACCTGCCGCGGGCCCTGTCGGTGGCCTCGCGGATGCTCGGCGACGGGGCGGAGGCACAGGACGTGGCGCAGGAGGCAATGGTGAGACTGTTCCGCATCGCGACCGAGTGGCAGCCCGACCGGGCCCGCGTCGGGACCTGGCTCTACCGTGTCGTCTCGAACCTGGCCATAGACCGGCTGCGGTCCCGGCGGACCGAACCGCTCGACGCGGCGGACGAGCCGTCGGACGACGGTCCCGCCCCGGTGGACGGGTTGATGGCGCGGGACCGGGCCGCCGCCCTGCATCGGGGTCTGTCCCGCCTGCCCGAGCGGCAGCGGCTCGCCGTGACTCTGCGCCATATCGAGGAACTGCCCACCCCCGAGATCGCCGCGATCATGGACCTCTCGGTCGAGGCGGTGGAAAGTCTGCTGGCACGAGGCCGCCGCGCGTTGACACGTGAGCTCGCCCCGCACCGCGATGCGATAGGATTCGAAGGATGACGAAAGCTGACGACATCGGCAGCTCGCAGGATGACGGGCTCGACCTCTTCTTCGCGCAGGCGCGCGCCGCGCGGCCCGAACCTGGCGACGACCTCGTCGCGCGGGTTCTGGCCGAGGCGGGCGAGATCGGCGCGGAGCATGCGCGGAGGTCCGCACCGCCCGCGGCACCGCCTCGGTCACGGTGGCGCTGGCCGGCCTGGGCGGGGGATGTGCGGCTCGCCGGCGGCGCGCTCGCCGCGAGCCTGGCCTGCGGTCTCTGGATCGGCGCGACCGGGACGGTCGAGCTTCGGGGCTACGACGACCCCGTCGCGTCCGCCGACCTGCTGCCGGAACTCGAATACGCCTATCTCGATCTGGAGACCGCGCAATGACCTGGACCCGTATCGCGCTGATCGTCTCGCTGGCGGTCAATCTGCTGATCGTCGGCATCGTGGCGGGTGACCAGTTCCGCGACCGCGGTGCGCCGCGGATCCCGGTCACGCCGGACCTGCGCGCGACGATCGCCGCCTTGCCGCCGGCGATGCAGGACGACCTGCGCGCAGCCTTGCGCGAAGCGGTGCCCGACCGTCGAGAGATGGGGCGGGTGAGACGGCAGGAGGCGCGCGACTTCGCCCGCCTGATGCAGGCCGATGAGGTGGACCGCGCCGCGCTCGAGACCCTGCTCGCACGACGCAGCGCCGGGATGGACGCGATGCGCGCGCGCGTGCAGGAGCGACTGGTGGATGCGCTGGTCTCGCTCGACCGGGAGGAGCGGCTCGCCCTGCTCGATCGGCTTGCGCGGATGCGCGGCCCCCGAGACGGGCAAGAGGGCGGGTAGAGGTCGCTTGCACAGATCGGTGTGGCGGGTGCCGGATCACGCGGTGGGGGGCGCCTCCGCGTCCCAAGCGGTCCTGATGCAGTCGCGCCCGGCATCCTTGGCCCGGTAGAGCGCCAGATCGGCCTGGCGCATCAGGCTTTCGACCGTGTCCTCGCCGCGCTGCGCCACGGCGACACCGATCGACATCGAACACCGCACGGTTCGCCCCTGCCCGATGTCGTAGGCCGTTCCGGAGACCGCGACGCGGATACGCTCCGCCACCTCCATCGCGCCCGCCCGGTCCGCACCGGGAAGGGCCACGCAGAATTCCTCGCCCCCCAGCCGCACGACCACGTCGACACCCCGCACGTTTTCCTGCAGCCGCCTGGCGACCTGGTGCAGGACGCGATCCCCGGCCTCGTGCCCGTACCTGTCGTTCAGCGTCTTGAACCGGTCGAGGTCTAGGATCAGCACCGCGAGATCGGTGCCCTCCGCCTCCGCCTGGGCGAGCATGTTCTTGAGGTGGTGATCCGCGTAGCGACGGTTGTAGAGCCCGGTCAGCGGATCGATCGCCGCCATCCGAAGGCCGTCGCGCAGGTTGGAGCGCAACCGGTCGGAATAGAGCTTGCGCCGCAACTGGGTGCGCAGCCGCACGGTCATCTCGGTCGGATCGTGCGGGGCCACCAGATAGTCCCACGCACCCAGATCGAGCCCCTTCGCCGCCTGCCGCATGTTGACGTCCGCCATCGCCATTAGGATCGCCGAATGGCGCGTGGGCTGCCGTCGCGCAATGGTCGAGATGATCCGCAGCCCGTCGGAGCGAAGCCCACCACCGTGCTGCGGTGTCTCGTGGATCAGGAAGGCATCGGGGATATCGTCGGCCACGCGCCGGGCCACCTCCTGCTCGTCAATCGCGATGAGCGTCTGGACGGAGAGGTTGTCGCGGATCAGCGCGCTCCACCGGGTGCCGGTCTCCCGGTCGGGGGGCACGATCAGCACCGAATGGGCCGGGGTAAGATCAATATTGGTCAGCGTGGTCTCGTCCGGCTCCAGCCCCAATTCGCGCGTCGTCTCGGCCCGCAGCTGCAATTCGTCGATGACGAACTTCATCCGCATGAGGTTGCGCACGCGGGCGAACAGCGCGAGCTCGTGGATCGGCTTGACCAGGAAGTCATCGGCCCCGGCCTCGAGCGCGCGGATGCGGTCCGGCCCGTCCTCGACCGAGGTCATCATGATGATCGGCGTCAGGGCCGTCTGCGGATCGGACTTGAGCCGGCGGCACAGGTCGAACGCGTCCACGGTCGGCATCATGATGTCGATCAGCACCACCGAGGGGTGGTCCGTGCGGACGATGTCCACCGCCTCCTCGGCTGTGTCCGCCGTCAGAACGTCGTAATATGCCGATGCGAGCTTGGCGCGAATCATGGCGCGATTCGCGGCGATATCGTCGATCAGCAGAACCCGGCCGGACATCGGCCCTCCAGAATTACATCAAACATGATGAGTCGTGACTTCGTGACGACTCGAACTTACTTCCCGACGGATTACCTAGAGGTAAATAGAGGCAAGCTTGAGGCACTACAGAATTTACAATTATGAGAAGTCTTTCCTCGCCCTTGGGTTGAAATGCAATTTGGCATGAACTGGGCCGTTTCCCTATGATGAAAACCGATGCCGCCAAGGCCCTGGCGCAGGATGTCCTGCTGTGGCTCGCCGCCGACGAGGAGGCGCTGGTCGCCTTCCTCGGTTGGTCCGGCGCCGATCCCGCCGAGTTGCGCGCCAGGTCGGACGATCCCGATTTCCCCGGCTTCCTGCTCGACTTCCTCTTGCAGGACGAACGGGCGCTGGTCGCGTTCTGCGACCGGAACGGCCTCGCCTACGACATGCCGATGCGGGCGCGGGCCGCCCTGCCCGGTGGCGGCGACGTGCACTGGACATGAGCCTGCCGGACCTCACGCGCGAACAGCTCGATACGCTCGCGATCGACCGCGACCGCCCCCTGCTGGTGGTCGACGCGGACGAGGTGCTGGTGCACTTCCTGCGGCACTTCCGCGACTACGTGGACAATCGGGGTTGGCGGCTCGACCTCAGCGACTACCGGCTCGACAAGGCGTTGATCCGCCAGGGCGGGGAGGAGACGGCGAGCCGCGACGAGGGGCTCGCCCTGATCGACGCGTTCTTCGATGCGGAAGTGTCGAGGCAACAGATGATCCCCGGCGCGGCCGAGGCGCTGCGCAGCTTGTCGCGGCTTTCGCAGGTAGTGATCCTGACGAACCTGCCCCATCCGGCGCGGGCGGGACGGGTCGCCAACCTGTCCGGTCATGGCCTCGACTATCCGGTCGTGACCAACAGGGGCGGCAAGGGGCACGCGCTTTCGGAACTGGCCGCCCGCACGGATCGGGCGGTCGCCTTCGTCGACGACAGCGCCGTGCAGATCGAAAGCGTGGCACGGCATGCCCCCGCGGTCCGGCGCGTGCAGCTGATCGGATGCGACTGGGCGGCCCCCGCCCTGCCCCGCGCCCCGTCGGCCGAACTGTTCGCCTCGACCTGGGGCGACGCGGTGCCTTGGCTTACAGAAGCCTTGGACGCTCCGGCGGGGGTCCGCGGTCGGGGGTGACCTCCCACCAGCCATCGGGCGGCGGGCGCATCAGCGTGGCGGCGCCGTGGCCCGCCTCGCCGAGCCACAGGGCGTAATCCTCCGGCAGGATCGCGACCGGCAGGCGCGCGTGGATATGCGACAATGCCTCGGGCGCCGCACAGGTCACGATGGCGCAACTGGCGCGCGCGGCCCCCTCTTCATCGCACCAGACTTGCCAGATGCCCGCGAAGGCATGCAGCCCGCCCTCGGCTGGCGCCAGCCAGTGCACCCGCTTGCCGCGCCCCGGCACCGCCTGCCATTCGTAGAAGCCGGACATCGGGATCAGGCACCGCCGCTGACGGCAGGCTTCCGCGAAAGCCGGTTTCTGCGCGATGGTCTCGGACCGGGCGTTGATGATGAGCGGGCCGTCCTCGGGCCCCGCATACCAGTCGGGAACGAAACCCCAGCGCATCCGCCGGGCGGTCCGCTCCGCGCCGCCCAGCACCGTGGCGACCTCGGTGGTGGGGCGGATGTCGTCGGACGCCTCCAGCACCGCCGCCGCATCGCGATCGATTCCGTAGGCCTGCTGCGCCTCCGTCAGGGTGGGGTGCAGGGCGAACCGACCGCACATCTCAGTCGAGCGGGACGAGATCGGCGCGGAAGCGGCGCATGTTCTCGACGTAATGCGCGGCGGAGGCGGCGAGCATCTGCTCGCCGGCCGCGTCGATCTCGCGGACGATCTTGCCCGGTGCGCCCATGACCAGCGAGTTGTCCGGGATCTCCTTGCCTTCCGTGATCAGAGCGCCCGCTCCGATCAGGCAGTTGCGCCCGATCTTCGCGCCGTTGAGCACGGTCGCCCCCATGCCGATCAGGGAGTTGTCACCGATCGTGCAGCCATGCAGCATCGCCTTGTGCCCGATGGTGCAGCCGCGCCCGATGGTCAGCGGGAACCCCATGTCGGTGTGGAAAACGGCATTCTCCTGGACGTTCGTGTCCTCGCCCACCTCGATCCACTCGTTGTCGCCGCGCAGCACCGCGTTGAACCAGATGCCGACGCCGTCGAGCAGGCGGACCTTGCCGATGACCTGCGCGCCGGGCGCGACCCAGGTGTCGGGGGCGATGTCGGGGCGGGCGTCGCCGAGGGCGTAGACGGGCATCAGGTGATCTCCTTTATCTCGCCCGACATGATGCGCGCGCGCGCGGCGATATCGGGTCGGCGGGCACGGCGCAGGCGCTCGGCGGTCAGGATGGACTCCAACTCGCCATAACAAGTGTCCAGATCGTCGTTGATGAGGATGTAGTCGTATTCCGCCCAGTGGCTCATCTCGCGGCGCGCCTCGCGCATGCGTCGGGCGATGACCTCGGGCGCGTCCTGCGCGCGCTTGCGCAGGCGGACCTCCAGCTCCTCGATCGAGGGCGGCAGGATGAAGATCGAGATCGCGTCGCGTCCCATCGCGGAGTTGCGGATCTGCTGGCCACCCTGCCAGTCCACGTCGAACAGCACGTCGCGCCCTGCGTTGCAGGCCGAGCGGACGGGGCCGATCGGTGAGCCGTAGAGATTGCCGAAGACCTCGGCATGTTCCAGCATTTCGCCCGCCGCAATCATGCGCTCGAACTCGGCGCGGTCGCGGAAATAGTACTCGCGCCCGTCCTCCTCGCCCGGTCGCGGGGGCCGTGTGGTGGCGGAGATCGAGAAGGAGATGCCGTCATCCTGGCTCAGCAGCCTGCGCGACAGGGTGGACTTGCCCGCGCCCGAGGGCGAGGACAGGATCACCAGCATGCCCGTGCGGCCCGGTGCGGTGGCGGTCTGGGTCATGGCGGCCCTCACTCGACGTTCTGTACCTGCTCGCGCATCTGATCGATCGCGACCTTGAGATCAAGGGCGATCGCCGTCAGGGCCGTGTCGCCGGACTTGGAGGCGAGCGTGTTGGCCTCGCGGTTGAACTCCTGCATCAGGAAGTCGAGCTTGCGCCCCACGGGGCCGCCTGTCGCGACAAGCTCGCGCGCCGCGGCGACATGCGCATCGAGCCGGTCGAGTTCCTCCGTAACGTCCGCCTTGACGGCCAGCAACGCCAATTCCTGCTCCAGCCGGGCCGGGTCGGGCGCAGCCTGCATCACGGCTGCGACCCTGGCCGACAGCCCCACCGCCGTGCGTGTGGCGCGCGCCGTGGCGGTCTCGCGGGCTTGGGGCAGCAGCGCTTCGATCCGGTCGAGCGTATCGGTCAGTATCCGATCGAGCGCCGCGCCTTCCCGGCCGCGCGAGGCGACGAGATCGGCGACCAGACCGTCGATCTGCTTCGCGGCCTCGGCCACCCAGGCGGTATCCGGCCCGGACGCCTCGAACTGTCCGCGCAGGGCGAGGATATCCGTGGCGCGGATCGGGGCGAGATCGCGCCCCGCGCGGCGCGCAGCCTCCTCGACTACCGCGATCGCGGCGAGAGTCCGGTCCACCGCCGCGTCATCCGCCCCGGCCGCCTCCTGTCCCCGCGAATAGCGCAGCGAGATCGTGACCGCGCCACGCGCGACGGGGCCCTTTAGCGCCGTGCGCAGCGGCCCGTCGAGCGCATCGGCGGTATCGGGCAGACGCAGGCGCAGGTCGAGGCCGCGCGCGTTGACCGAGCGCGCCTCCCACACCCAGCTCATCGCCCCGTGAGAGCCGTCCCGCCGCGCGAATCCGGTCATCGAGCGCATCGTCTGTCCCCCACCTTCGTTAACCCTCATCGTTGAAAGATCGTCTAAAATGCGGTGAAAATGCTATCCGATGCCGGACGAGGTCACCACCCCGGCGGAAAGGAAGCGTATCGATGAGTGCACATGGGGACAAAAGCATGAGCGTTCGGCGACAGGAAATACTCGACGATCTCGCAATCTACTGGGAAGAGCTGCGCGCGGGCCGTCTCGCGCCACGGCGCAGCGATATCGACCCGGGCCGTTTCGGCCCGGCGCTCGAGCACATGTTCATCGTGGAGACGGTGGCAGGCGGGCCGATGCGCCTGCGGCTCGCGGGCGCGCAGCTTTGCGATGTGCTGGGCATGGAGGCGCGGGGGATGCCCGCGCACACCCTGTTCACCGAGGCAGCGCGTGGGCGGGCCGACGACCTTCTCGCGGAAGTGCTGGAGCATCCCGCTTGCATCGATCTCGCCCTGATCGCGCAGGGCGAGGACGAAGCCCGCATCGAGGGCGGCATGATGCTGCGTCCGCTCGCGGACGATTTCGGTGGGCTGACGCGGATCCTGGGCTGCCTGGTCATGGACGCGGCCCCCTTCTCCGGCCCGTTGCAGATGGAGATCGAGACCATCCGCATCGACACGCTCAGCGAGCGGCGGCGCAGGCACCAGCCCATGCATGGCTTTGCCGAGGCGCAGGCCTCGTTCTCGGGCCCGCACCTGCGCAGCGTGAACGGTGGATCGCCGAGGGGCGCGGACGAGCGCGCGCCGATCAGCCGCGCGCATCTCAGGGTCGTCAGCTCCCGCGACTGAGGGTCAGTCGCGGACCCAATCGCTCTGCGCGATGCCCTGCAGCATCAGCAGCGCCGTCAGGTCGGAGTAATCGAGCACCGCGTCTGCGCCATCGCGCAAGGCCGGTTTCGCCCGATAAGCCACACCCAGACCTGCCGCCGCCACCATCGCGAGGTCGTTTGCGCCATCCCCCACGGCGATGACATCCGCCGCCCCGAAGCCGCCTGCATCGGCCAGTTCCTCAAGGCTGTCGAGCTTCGCCTGACGCCCCAGGATCGGCGTGCCGACCTCGCCGGTCAGCCGGTCATTCTCGAAGATCAGCGTATTCGCCCGGTTGATCGCGAAGCCCGCCGCCGCCGCCACCCTCTCGGTGAAATAGGTGAACCCGCCCGAGACCAGCGCCGTCTGCGCGCCTCGTTCCGCCATCGTCCGCACCAAGATCCGCGCGCCGGGGTTCAGGGCGATCCGCTCGGCATAGCATTGTTCCAGCGCGTCGCGATGCAGGCCCTTTACCAGACCCACACGCTCCCGCAGCGCGGCCTCGAAATCGAGCTCGCCGCGCATGGCGCGCTCGGTGATATCGGCGACGCGCTCCTTCACGCCCGCGAAATCGGCGAGCTCGTCGATGCACTCGACCGGGATCATCGTACTGTCCATGTCCGCGATCAGCATCCGCTTCTCGCGGTTCTGGCTAGGCACGAAGTTCAGGTCCGCCCCCTCGACCGCCACGAAGATCGGCCCGGCGCAGGGGATCTCCACCCCCGTGGGGGCGAGCCTGCGCGGCTCCCCTGCTTCGGGGAGTTGCGCGGCCACATCGGCGGCAACCTGGTCGGCAATCTCGCGGGTCGAGGTCAGGACGGCGTGGAACATTCGAGGTCTCCGATACGGAAAGGCCCGGCCCCGCGCGAGGACCGGGCCTTGGTAGAGCGATGCGCCGCGATCAGACCGCGACGCGGTCCGCGCGCGGTGCATTCTCCAGCTCATGCGCGACGAGGAAGGCAAGCTCCAGCGACTGGCTGGCGTTGAGGCGCGGGTCGCAGGCCGTGTGGTAGCGGTCCGACAGGTCCTCGTCCGTCACGGCGCGCACGCCGCCGGTGCACTCGGTCACGTCCTGGCCGGTCATCTCGAAATGCACGCCGCCCGCATAGGTGCCCTCGGCCTTGTGGATCTCGAAGAACTCCCGCACCTCGGTCAGCACCGCGTCGAAGGGCCGGGTCTTGTAGCCCGAGGCCGACTTGATGGTGTTGCCGTGCATCGGGTCGCAGGACCAGACGACCTTGCGGCCCTCCCGCTCCACCGCGCGGATCAGGGCGGGCAGATGCTCGCCCACCTTGCCCGCGCCGAAGCGCGCGATCAGCGTCAGGCGGCCCGCATCGTTGTTCGGGTTCAGCCGGTCAATCAGGTCGATCAGCTCGTCCGGCTCCAGGCTCGGGCCGCATTTCAGGCCGATCGGGTTAATGACGCCGCGGCAGAACTCGACATGCGCGCCGTCGGGCTGGCGGGTGCGGTCGCCGATCCAGATCATGTGGCCCGATCCCGCGACCACCTGGCCGGAGGTCGAGTCGACGCGCGCCAGCGCCTCCTCGTATTCCAGCAGCAGCGCCTCGTGGCTGGTGTAGAAATCCACCCGGCCCAGCGCGTCCGTGTTGCCGGAGTTGACGCCCGCCGCCTCCATGAAGCTCAGCGCCTCGGAGATACGGTTGGCCATGTCGCGATACTCGGCCGCTTCCTCGCCGCCCGCGAAGCCCAGCGTCCACTCGTGCACGCGGTGCATGTCGGCGAAGCCGCCCTGGCTGAAGGCGCGCAGCAGGTTCAGCGTGCCCGCCGACTGCGTATAGGCCTGCAGCATCCGGTTGGGATCGGGGATCCGCGCCTCGGGCGTGAAGTCGATATCGTTGATGATGTCACCGCGATAGCTCGGCAACTCGACCCCGTTCTTGACCTCGGTGGGGGCGGAGCGGGGCTTGGCGAACTGGCCCGCCATGCGGCTGACCTTCACCACCGGCAGCTTCGCGCCGAAGGTCAGGACCATCGCCATCTGCAACAGCACCCGGTAGGTATCGCGGATCTGGTCTGCGGTGAACTGGCCGAACGCCTCGGCGCAATCGCCGCCCTGCAGTAGGAACGCCTCGCCGTTCGCGACCTTGGCGAGCTTCGCACGCAGCGCGCGCGCCTCGCCCGCGAAGACCAGCGGCGGATAGGTGGCGAGCTTTCCCTCCACCTCGGCCAGCGCCTCGGCGTTCACGTAATCGGGCATCTGGATGCGCGGCTTCGCGCGCCATCCGGCTTTGGTCCAGGTCGCAGACATCTCGCGTCTCACTCGTTTGCCAATCGGTCGGGGCCGTGTCCTAGCACGCCCGCGCGCGTGCTGACCAGACGGCAGCGCGGGCCGCGCATGATTTTTGCGCGGGACGTCTCGAATAGGCCACGAATGGTCGCGCTTTGCAGCTTGACGGACCTTCGGAATTGCGACGACGCTTGGATAGGAACCCAGCCGCAGCGAGGTGGAATGGATCGGGGTCAGGACAAACCGCAGGAATTCGTCTTCCTGCTCATGAACAACTACTCGCTCCTGTCCTTCGCCTGCGCGATCGAGCCGCTGCGCCTCGCCAACTGGGCAGCGGGGCAGGAGCTCTATAGCTGGTCGCTGATCGCCGAGGGGGGCGAGACGGTCCACTGCTCGAACGGTCAGGAGACGCTTGTGAACGGCGGCCTCGACGAGGTGGGACGCGATCAGACGCTGCTGGTCTGCGCCGGTACGGATGTGAAGGGGGCCACGACGAAGGGCATCCTGCAATACCTGCGGCGCGAGGCCCGCCGCGGCGTCGTGATCGGGGGCCTGTGCACCGCCACCTGGCCGATGGCCAAGGCCGGCCTGCTCGACGGAAAGCGCTGCACGATCCACTGGGACAACCGCGACAGCTTCGTCGAGGAGTTTCCCGAGGCCGACCTGAGCCAGGCGCTCTACACGATGGACGGCAATCGTCTGTCCTGCGCGGGGGGCTCGGCCTCCGCCGACCTGATGCTGCGGCTGATCTCCGACCGGCACGGTCAGGAACTCGCGAACCGCGTCGCCGACCAGATGATCTACACCACCATCCGAAACGACCGCGAGGAACAGCGCCTCTCGGTGCCGACCCGGATCGGTGTGCGGCACCCCAAGCTCGCCTCGGTCATCCACGCGATGGAGGAGAATATCGAGGAGCCGGTCAGCCCTGCCCGCCTGGCCGAAGACGTGGGCATGAGCACCCGCCAGCTGGAGCGGTTGTTTCGGCGGTATCTCAATCGTTCGCCGAAACGGTACTACATGGAATTGCGTTTGCAAAAGGCGAAAAACCTTTTGATGCAGACGGATATGACCGTCATCAACGTGGCGCTGGCCTGTGGGTTCACGTCGCCGTCGCATTTCTCCAAGTGCTACCGCGCACATTTCTCGACCACGCCTTACCGGGAGCGGGGGACGCAGGGGGCCACGGGTTGAAGCGGGTCGAAGACCTCGCGGCGCTCGAGGCGCTCTACCCGGAGGTCAACCCGCGGGCGGTGTCGAAGGTCGCGACGCGGATCACGCCCTGCTACGCGCGGTGGATCGATGCGTCCCGCTTCGCGATGATGGCGACGGTCGGCCCCGAGGGGACCGATTGCAGCCCGCGCGGGCACGACGGGCCCGTGGTGCGGATCGCGGATGCGCAGACCTTGCTGATGCCGGACTGGCGCGGAAACAACCGACTGGATTCGCTCAGAAATATCGTGGAGGGCGGGCGGATCAGCCTGACCTTCATGGTGCCGGGCAGCGAGAACGTGGTGCGGGTCAACGGCACGGCGATCCTGACCGATGACGCGGGGCTGCGGGAGGGGTTCGCGCGCAAGGGGCTGCGGCCCGCGACGGTGATCGTGATCACGGTGGGAGAGGTCTATTTCCAGTGCGCCAAGGCCATCATGCGCTCGCGCCTCTGGACCTCCGACCCGGTCGAGGTGCCGAGCGCGGGCGACTTCCTGCGGGAGGCGGATGCGGACTTCGACGGCGCGGAATACGACGCCGGATACGCGGATTATGCCCGCTCGCGGATGTGGTGAGGTCGCGCCCGATTCCCGTTTTGCAAGGCCATTTTCGCAGAATGCAGCGGTCTGCGATGCGTATGCACCCCGTATGGCATGCGTATGGCGACTGAATGGCTCGGGTATTGCGGTGATTGGGCGCGAAATCACTTGATTGAGAATGCGCGGTGATCGTCCGCTTTGCGGGACTTAGCTGCCATTCGTTGCGCTTGCTCCAATGTCAGCTATCGGAGTGAACTTGACCATTGAGCGTCGCAGTTTGGCGCTAATTCGCGGATTTCAGGCTACATCCGTATTGCTCCAGACAGCGGATGATCTTCGATATCCTGATAGCGATCTACGAGTGTGGAAAATAGATCATGCATCTGGCGAACGTGTTGATCAGGGTCGGATGACCCGACCAAGATTTTGGTGACGCGTGTCCCTTGCGAGGTTTCTGTGTGCTTGCTCCAGAAATAACGCACGGACGGGCCGAAACGTACGCCGTTGGCCAGCTCCATATACCCAGCGCCGCCATGCAGATCTTTCAAGCCCAGCTTCGCGCGCAGCCTCGTATTGCCATACTTGTGCATTTCAGGTTGTACAAAAGCGGTAAGTTCTTCCACTTTCATATCGGGAAAATCAGTGCTGTAAGCCGTTTTTTCGTCGGCAACTTCAGACCACTGGCTCATTTCCGAATGATTGACTGAGATTACATCATCTTCGAAACACACGTGAACTTCGGCGGACGTCTTTGCACTTGCGTAACGAAGCAGTCCTTTTTCGTTCTTCTGAAAGTCGCCCGCAAGGTAGTAAAGATATTCCCCCATGGGTTCGATCTCCCAAAGTAGGCCGTAATATGTCGCGGTTGTGGGGCGTGAGGACGAGACGTCAATCCACACTGGTAGGTTTGAAGTTTCGCCGATTTTCGGGATATCGACAGTAGGGTGGGCCTGAAGGTTCTCTATATGATCTCCGTCAGGCCTTACAGGCTTTGCTTTCGCCTTTTTTCTTCGGAACTTATGCCACCAGCTCATAGAGTCTCCTGCCAACCCTGATGTAAAAACCATCCCCAATTATATGGAACGGTGCCGTTCTTATGATAAGACGGTCTAGGGTTACGGTCTTGATGGCAAGGGGCAGGTGGACCTTCATGAATAGCGCAGCATCGGTCACCTTGGGCTCGAAGCGGACCTTCAGCCGACACACTATCAATGACACGCAAGTGATATGCCAAGCGCGGTACAGTAGCCCGCGCTGAAACAAGCAATGGTCCGAAAAACTGGTCGGAGCGGCGAGATTCGAACTCACGACCCCCTGTACCCAAAACAGGTGCGCTACCAGACTGCGCCACGCTCCGACCTTCCCGGCGGGATACCCTGCCCCCGCCGCTTTGGAAAGGGTCAATCGCAGGGCCAGGCAGCCTCGGACCCGAAGGCGGGGTGGCGGATCTCGGCGCCCTCGGTCAGGCCGAGCATAGTGGTCAGCTCGCCATTGACCTCCAGCACCGCGAAGATGTCGTCGGTCGCGGACAGGATCGGCGTCTCGTCGAGCGGTACGGCGCCGACATGGATGTCGCGCACCACGCCTGCGGTATCGATGAACAGCATGTCGAGCGGGATCAGCGTGTTGCGCATCCAGAAGCTGCGCTGCCGTGGTTCGTCCTCGTAGACGAAGAGCATGCCTTCGAGCTGCCCCATCTCCTCGACGAACATCAGGCCGCGCGCGCGTTCGGCGGCATCGTCGGCGATCTCGACGTCGAAGCTGGCGTGCAGCCCGTCCTGCCGGATGTCGAGCCGGTCCTCCCGGCACTGGCCGAGCGCCGGTCCGGCGAGGATCATCGCCGCCAGAAGGGCCTTACGAAACGACACTGTCCCAGTCGCGCACATACATCACCATCCGTCCCCGCGGGCCGTCGCCGATATGGGCGGCGACCGCCTCGTTGCTTTGCAGGTCACTTAGGCCGCAGCGGCGCAACGTCTCCATGTGGACGAACACGTCCTCGTCATCGCCGTAGACGTTGAGGAAGCCGAAGCCCTTGACCCGGTCGAACCATTTGACGCGGGCGGGCTGGTATTCAACCTCCGCCGCCGTGGGGATCGGCTCGATCTCGATGCCGCCGAGGCCCGCCGCCGGATCCTCCGCCGAGAGGACGGCGCAGGCCTGGCGGCCCTTCTCCGTCTGCTCGACCTCGACGGTGATGGCGAGCCCCTCGACGAGATCGCGCAGGCCCGCGGCCTTGAGCACGCTGGCGTGGATCATCACGTCCCCCGCGCCATCTTCCGCCACCAGAAAGCCGAATCCGCGCGTGGTGTCGTACCACTTGACCTGTCCCGTAATCATACGCTTCCGTCTTTTTCTTGTCCGTCCTGCCCCTGGCTGTCGCCGTGGCGGGCGGATGCCCCTCCGAAAGTGCGGCGCGCGTGGTGCGGCGCGCCGACTGTGGCCGGGACTGACGCAAACGTGGTGGAAATGCGACGGTCCGGTTGTGAAAAAGGATAGATATCGCCGTGAAGCCGTGTCAAGCAACCCACCGGACCGGGGCAGGAGCGAAGATGAGCAGGCGTTCAACCGTGTCATATCGGCAACCCGTGCGGGGCCGCGCCCTGGTGCTGGCGGTGCTGCTGGCGGGGTGCGCCGCGCCCGCGCCTGTCGGGCCGCTGCCCGATGCGGACGGGGTGCAGAGGCGATTCCTGCTGACGCCGGGCGAGACGGAGCTGGTCAGCGCGTCGCCGGACGACATCCCGCAGATCGTCGAGCTCGCCACACGCCGCAGCCCCGGCGAGATCGCGGAGCGGCGGCGGACGGAGGAGATCCGGCTCGACCAGCTGGCCTATTTCTTCCGCTCGCCCGACGGGCAGGCCTATCTGCTGGAGACCGGGCCCAAGGCGCTGGTACGCGGGGCGCCTGCCGAAAGCTGCCCGGTGCAGGTCTCGATCCGCTCGGACGGCGACGATCCGCGAGCGCGCGGCGCGATCGGGGAGGCGTTGGCGCAGTGCCATGCGGACCTCGCGGCGCTCGGGGCCGATCCCGATTGCGGGTGCCGGTTGCTGGCGCATGACGTGATCCTGCGGGCCGATCCGGCGGAGTTCGAATATGCGATCGACCTGCCCACGCGGCTGTTCCGGGGCGGGCGGCTCGATCCCGTGACCTATTTCGCGCGGGCCGAGTTGAACGATGCGGGCGAGCGGCTGGTGATCGTGGAGTCGGGCGACACGGAGATCGTGCGGCTGCTCTATACCGATCCGGGTGCACGCAGCGCCGGGGCGCGTTTTCCCGACGGCACGACGGTGGAGGCCGTGCGCGATCCGGTGGGGTTCGACCGGGGTCGGTTGCGCGAGAGCTTCACTCTCACCGATCCGCAAGGCGCGCGGCTGCGGGTGATCGTCGGCCCCTGAGCCGTTCGCGACGGCGCGCGGCTCAGGGATTGAGGCGGGTCACGCTCCAGTCGCCTTGCGGGTCCTCACGTGTCCAGCGGAAGCGGTCGTGCAGGCGGAAGGCGCCGTCGGCCCAGAACTCGATCTCGACGGGGCGGATGCGGATGCCGCCCCAGAAGGGCGGGCGATCGGGGTTCGCGCCCTTTTGCAGGCCCACCTTCGCAACCTTGGCCATCAGGCTGGCACGGCTGTCGAGCGGACGGGACTGATCGGAGGCCCAGGCGCCGATCCGGCTCTGCAATGCGCGGGACTTGTAATAGGCGTCGGCCTGCGGGCCGTCCTCCCGCTCGGTCAGGCCGCGCACGCGGATCTGGCGGCGCAGGCTCTTCCAGTGCAGGACGAAGGCCGCCTTGCCGGTGGCCGCGATCTCCTGCCCCTTGGCGCTGTCGTAATTGGTGTAGAAGACGAAGGCGTCGGCCTCGATCTCCTTGAGCAACACCATGCGCACATTGGGCAGGCCGTCCGCGTCCGCGGTGGCGAGCGCGATGGCATTCGCGTCGTTCGGCTCCGCCCCTTCGGCCTCGGTGAGCCAGGCGCGGGCCAATGCGAAGGGGTCGTCTCCCGCAAAAATGCCGTCCCGGCCCTGGCTTTCGTCCATATTCGTCGCTCCCCGCTACGAACTGCCCTTGTTTCGACAAAATCTTGATGGTGGCAGGTCTTTGACGTAAAGCGGAGCAACCTGAACAACAAGAGCGGAGCGACGGGCCACATGGCGGATATGTCGGGACTGATGAGTGGCAAGCGGGGCCTGATCATGGGCGTCGCAAACGACAAGTCCATCGCCTGGGGCATCGCCCGCGCGCTGCACGAGGCGGGGGCGGAGATGGCCTTCACCTATCAGGGCGATGCACTCGGCAAGCGGGTCAAGCCGCTGGCGGACTCGGTCGGCTCCCAGATCGTGCTGCCCTGCGACGTGACCGATGCGGCAAGCATGGACGCGGTGTTCGAGACGCTGAAGGACCAGTGGGGCAGCCTCGACTTCGTGGTGCACGCCATCGGCTTCGCCGACAAGAACGAGCTGCGCGGCCGTTATGTCGACACCTCGCCCGGCAATTTCCGCATGGCGATGGAGATCAGCGTCTATTCCTTCACCGCGATCCTGCAGCGGGCGGAGAAGATGATGAACGAGGGCGGCTCGGCCCTGACGCTGACCTATTACGGGGCGGAGAAGGTCATGCCGCATTACAACGTGATGGGGGTGGCGAAGGCCGGGCTGGAGGCGAGCGTCAAGTACCTCGCCACCGACCTTGGCCCCAAGGGCATCCGCGTGAACGCGCTGAGCGCCGGGCCGATCAAGACGCTGGCGGCCAGCGGCATCGGCGATTTCCGCTATATCCTGAAGTGGAACGAGCTGAATGCGCCTTTGCGGCGCAACGTGACGACGGGGGATGTGGGCAAGTCCGCGCTCTACCTGCTGTCGGACCTGTCCTCGGGCGTGACGGGCGAGAACCACCATGTCGACAGCGGCTACCACGTCGTCGGCATGAAGGCGGAGGATGCGCCCGATATCGATGTGACCGTCGGCCGCAAGCCTGCGGCGGAGGGCTGAGACATGGCCGATCGTCTGCCGCACGAAAAGGGCTTCCACATCTCCTGGGACCAGATCCATCGCGACAGCCGGGCACTGGCCTGGCGGCTGGAGAATGACGGCCCCGGTGCCGGGGGCAAGTGGCGCGCCGTCGTCGCGATCACCCGCGGCGGCATGGCGCCCGCGATGATCGTGGCGCGGGAGCTCGACATCCGCACGGTCGACACGATCAGCGTGAAGTCCTACGCCCACCAGGATCAGGGGAGCGCGCAGGTGCTCAAGACCCCGGATGCGGAGATGATGGGCGATGGCGAGGGCGTGCTGATCGTCGACGACCTCGTCGATACCGGCAAGACGCTGGAACTGGTGCGGGAGATGTATCCCAAGGCGCATTTCGCGACCGTCTATGCCAAGCCCAAGGGCGAGCCGATGGTCGACACCTTCATCACCGGGGTGAGCCAGGATACCTGGATCTTCTTCCCCTGGGACATGGCACTGCAATATGTCGAACCCTACAGGGGGACCGATTGAGCCTGTTCGCCAATCTGTTCGGCCGGTTGACCGGTGCGGCGGAGGGTGAGGCACTCGCCCCCGCGGACGCGCGGCTCGCCATCGCGGCGCTGCTGGTGCGCGTGGCGCGCGCCGATGACGAGTACGAGGCGGCGGAGATCGCGCGGATCGACGCGGTGCTGGCGCGTCGTTTCGGGCTGTCGGCGAACGAGGCCGCCACCCTGCGTCACGAGGCCGAGCAGGTGGAGGCCGAGGCGAGCGACACCGTGCGCTTCACCCGGATAATCAAGGATGCCGTTCCTTACGAGGAGCGCGGCGCCGTGATCGAGGCGATGTGGTACGTGGCGCTGGCCGACGACATGCGGCACGAGGACGAGAACGCCTTGCTGCGGCTGACGGCCAATCTGCTCGGCGTCACGGATCCCGACAGCGCGATGGCCCGACAGCGCGCGATGCGCGCGCGAGAGGACGAGCGGGACTGACGTAACGTCCGCTCGCTGCGTGACCCGCCGTCAGACTGGCATCCGCGGCCGCACTGATCCTTACCTGATCGCTAACAAAGCGACACGGGGAGGGTGTTATGCGCACGATTGTTCTGGCCACAACCATGACGGTACTAGCTTTGCCGCTTTTCGCGCAAAGCGTCAAGATCGGGCTGCTCAGCTCGCATGAGAGCGAGGTGGCCCCCATCTCGCAGAGCTTCCATGACGGGTTGCAGGACTGGTTCACCCTGCTCAACGAACGCGATGGCGGCATCGACGGTGTGCCGATCGAGATCGCGCAATGCGAGACGCGCTACACGCTCGAAGGGCACATGCAGTGCTATGGCGAGCTGGCCGCACAGGGCATCGTCGCGGCGATCCCCTCCTCCACCGCCGGGGCCTATGCGATGAACCAGATGGCGTTCGAGGTGAACGTGCCGGTTCTGAATGGCGGTCTGGGGCAGACGGCGGTGGCGGACGGGGCGCTGTTCCCCTGGTCCTTCGCGATGCCGGCCAACTACTATCAGGCGGCCTCGGCGATGATCGAGCAGTTCCGCAGCGAGCTCGACGGACTGGAGGGCAAGCGGATCGCCTATGTCTATCATGACAGCCCGTTCGGCGAGGAGGCGATCCCGCTGATGCAGGCGATGGCGGAGGCGGAGGGCTTCACGCTCGACCTCTATCCGGTGACGCCTCCGGGCGACGATCAGGTCGCGATCTGGGGGCCGATCGCGCAGACCCGGCCCGACCGGGTGATCCTGTGGACGGTCGGGCGCATGACGGCGGTCAGCATCGGCACGGCGGCGGCGGTGAACTACCCGCGCGAGCAGATGATGGGCATCTGGTGGACGACGCTGGAGGCGATGATGCGCCAGATCGGCGACGCGGCGGACGGGATGCGCGCGATGTCGATGTCGGGCGTCGGCACCGATGTCGCGGCCTATAATGAGTTGAACGAGCTGGTCTATTTCGGCGGGCTGGGTCACGGCACGATGAACAATATCGGCGATATCGACTACAATCGCGGGCTGACCACCGGCTTCTACCTGGCCGAAGCGGCGCGGCGTGGCCTTCAGGCCGGGGGGGGCACCCTGACGGCCGAGGGGATGCGCAGCGCACTGGAGACGCTCGACGTCACGGACGCGCAGATCGAGGCCGCGGGGCTGGGCGAGCTGGCCGCGCCGCTGGCGTTGAGCTGCGCGAACCATTCCGGCTACGGTCTGTTGCAGGTCATCGCCTATGAGGCGCAATGGCGGCGGTGGGTCAACGATGGCGACTATGTCGCCGCCGATCCGCAGCGGGTCGCGGGCGCGGTTTCGCGCGCCGCCGACGGCTTCGCGCAGGCCTCGGGGATCCCGCGGCGCGATTGCGGCTCGTCCTGAGGGGGGCATGGGCATCGCGCGGCGAGCTTGCCGCGCGATGACCGGTCCGGGGTCTAGCCGGTCACGCCGGGCGACAAGGCGTCGAGCACCGCACCTTGCGTAACCTGACCCAAGATCGCGCCGTCCTCGACCACGTCGAGGGCGGCGTTTTCGCGCAGGGCGGCGATCACGGTGTCGAGCGGGGCGTCAGCCTCGATCCGGGCGGTGCCGCCGCCCTGCCCCGGCACCATCACGGTACGCGCGGTCAGCACGCCGAGCGGGTTCATGTGGGCGACGAAATCGGCCACGTACTCGTTGGCCGGATCGGCGTGGATCTGCTGCGGGGTGCCCGCCTGCACGATGCGCCCGCCTTCCATGATCGCGATACGGTCGCCCAGCTTGAACGCCTCGTCGAGATCGTGGCTGACGAAGAGGATCGTGCGCTGCAGGCGGCCCTGAAGCTCCAGCAACTCGTCCTGCAATCGCGTGCGGATCAGCGGGTCGAGGGCGGAGAACGGCTCGTCCATCAGGAGGATCGGCGCTTCGGTGGCGAAGGCGCGGGCGAGGCCGACGCGCTGCTGCATGCCGCCCGACAGGTCGCCCACCTTGCGGTCCGCCCAGTCGGAGAGGCCGACGAGGTCGAGCTGGTGCATCACCTTCTCGCGCCGCTTGGTGCGGCCCATGCCCGACAGTTCCAGCCCCAGGCCGACATTCTCGGCCACCGTGCGCCAGGGCAGCAGGCCGAATTGCTGGAACACCATCGCCACGCGGTCGGTGCGGATGCGGCGCAGCTCCTTGCGGCTGGCGCGGGTGACGTCGACCATGCGGTTGCCGTCGTTGACATGGACCGCGCCGCGCACGACCGGGTTGAGGCCGTTGACCGCGCGCAGGAGCGTCGACTTGCCCGAGCCCGACAGGCCCATCAGCACCAGGATCTCGCCCGCGCGCACGTTGAGGGAGCAGTCGTGGACGCCGAGGACCTGCCCGGTTTCAGACTGCACCTCGGCGCGGGTGCGGCCCTCGTCCATCAGCGGCAGCGCGCTTTGCGGCCGATCGCCGAAGACGATGTTCACATTCTCGAAGGAGACGGCGATGGCGGTCATTTCCGGCCTCTCACGCGCAGCATCCGGTCGAGCATGATCGCCACGACCACGATGATGAAACCGCTCTCGAAGCCCAGTGCGGTATCGACGCGGTTGAGCGCGCGCACCACCGGCACGCCGAGGCCGTCGGCCCCGACCAGAGCCGCGATCACCACCATCGAGAGCGACAGCATGATCGTCTGGTTGAGACCGGCCATGATCTGCGGGATGGCATAGGGCAGCTCGACCTTGCGCAGCTTCTGCCGCGGGGTGGCGCCGAACGCGTCCGCCGCCTCCAGCAGCGCGGGCGGGGTGGAGCTGATGCCCAGATGGGTCAGGCGGATCGGGGCGGGCAGCACGAAGATCACGGTCGCGAACAGGCCCGGCACCATGCCGATGCCGAAGAAGACGATGGCCGGGATCAGGTAGACGAAGGTGGGCAGCGTCTGCATCAGGTCGAGCACGGGCCGCATCGCGGCATAGAGCCGGGGCCGGTGGGCCGCGGCGATGCCGATGGGCACGCCGATGGCCATGCACACGACACAGGCCGACAGGACGAGGGTGAGGCTCTCCGTCATCTCTTCCCAATAGCCCTGGTTGAGGATGAACAGGAAGCCGAGGAACACGAGCAGGCAGGTCTGCCAGCGGCGCTGCAGCGCCCAGGTCAGCGCGGTGAAGAGCGCGATGACGATCAGTGGGTGCGGGGTCTGGAACAGCCAGAGCATGCCGTCGATCACGGCCTCCAGCCCGTCGGAGAGGCTGTCGAAGAACCACGCGCCATTGGTCTGGAGCCAGTCGAAGGCGATTTCCGCCGTGTCGCCCACGGGGATCTTGTGTTCGGTCAGCCAGTCCACGCGGCCCTCCTGAATAAGGATGGGCGGCGCGGGATGGCCCCCGCGCCGCCCGATGCGTCACGTCGGACGATCAGCCTTCTATCGCGGCCATCACGGCGGCCTTCGCATCCGCGTCGCCATCGAGCGTGGTCACGCCGTCGAGCCAGCCGTCGAGCACGTCCGGGTTGGCGGCGAGCCAGGCGCGCGCGGCGTCCTGAGGCTCCTCGCCCTCGTCGAGGATGGCGGCCATGATCTCGTTTTCCATCTCCAGCGAGAATTCGAGATTGTTGAGGAGCTGGCCGACATTGGGGCATTCCTCGACATAGCCCGCGCGGGTGTTGGTCATGACTTCCGCGCCGCCGAGATTCGGGCCGAAATACTCGTCGCCGCCGGTCAGGTAGGTCATCTCGAAATTGGCGTTCATCGGGTGCGGCTCCCACCCCAGGAAGATCACCGGCTCCTCGCGGCGGACGGAGCGTTCGACCTGCGCGAGCATCCCCTGCTCGGAGCTTTCGGCGACCTCGAACTCGGAGAGGCCGAACGCGTCCGCCTCGATCATGTCGAGGATCAGGCGGTTGCCGTCATTGCCCGGCTCGATGCCGTAGATCGTCTGGTCGAGCGCGTCGGCATTGGCCGCGATGTCGGCGAAGTCCGCGATGCCGAGCTCGGCCCCCGCGGCATTGGTGGCCAGCGTGTATTTCGCGCCCGTCAGGTTGGTGCGCACCGTGTCGACGGTGCCGGCCTCGCGGTAGGGGGCGATGTCGGCTTCCATCGTCGGCATCCAGTTGCCGAGGAACACGTCGATGTCGCCGGCAGCGAGGGAGGTGTAGGTCACGGGCACCGACAGGATGCGGGTGTCGGTCTCGTAGCCCAGCGCCTCCAGCACCACTGACGCGGTGGCGGTGGTCGCGGTGATGTCGGTCCAGCCGACATCGGAGAAGGTCACGCTTTCGCACTGGGCGGCGGCCTGGGTGCCGATCGCGGCGAGGGCGAGGGCGGAGAGGGTCGTCTTGAGGCGCATTGTCGGGCTCCTGTTCTTGACTGATGGGTCAAGTATCGTGCGATGCGGCCAGACGGCAACCCCCTGTCCCGCGATTGCGTGGGATCAGGTCGGGGCGTCGCGCAGGCGGGCCATCATGTGATTGTCGATCAGGCGGCCGTCGCGCAGGGCGTCGCGCCGCTTGGTCCCCTCGATCTCGAAGCCGAAGCGGCGGTAGAGCGCGAGGGCGGGCGCGTTGTCGGTGTTCACCTCCAGCTCCAGCCGCGTCAGGCCCAGCCAGTTGTCGGCGAGGTCGATGAGCGCGGAAAGAAGCGCCGTTCCGACGCCCTGCCCGACATGGTCGTCATGGACGGCGACATAGAGACCCGCGACATGGGCGCGCCGGTCCTTGCCCCGGATTAGGGCGGCGTCGCCGATCAGGGTGCCCCCTCGTTCGGCGACCAGCAGGTGAACGCCCGCGGGCGCATCGAGGCGGCGGGCGGCCTCGGCCTCGCCGACATGGGGAAGGCGCATCGTGCCGTGGCGGACGCCCGGCAGGCTCAGGAGCGTCGCGAGCGCGGCGGCATCGTCGGGTCGTGGCGCGCGGATGACGAGGTCGATCATGGGTTTCCCGTGCTCGGATGTGCGCAACATCGCAGACCCGCGCCGCCGTCGCCAAGGATATTGTTCGCGAAGCCGCTTTCACAGATGCTGGCAAGAGCGAAGGAGACCTGCATGACCGACATCAAACTCGACGAGACCCCGAACCGCGTGAAGATCGTGTGGGGGCTCTACCTTCTATCCTTCGCACTGGGCGTCACGTCGATCATCGGGGTGATCCTCGCCTATATGTGGCGCGGCGACGCGTCGGGATCGGCGATGGCCAGTCATTTCCGTCGGCAGATCCGGGTGTTCTGGATCGCCTTCGCCGTCAGCGTGCTCGGCTTCGTGCTGACCATCGTCGGCATCGGCTTCCTGATCCTGCTGGGCGCCGCGATCTATTTCGGAGTGATGAGCGTAATCGGGCTGATCAAGGCCTTCGACGGGAAGCCGTGGCCGTGAGCATCGTGCTGGGGGAAATGGTGGGACGTACTGGATTCGAACCAGTGACCCCAGCGATGTGAACACTGTGCTCTACCAACTGAGCTAACGTCCCGGGTCGGGGAGCGATTTCGCACCTATCCCGCAGGCCGTCAAGCGCGAAATCAGCGCGGGACCAGCCGGTCGAGCAGATCGGGCAGGTCGTCGTAGTGGTCGAGGATGGCGTCGGGCTGAAGCTCGGCGATCCCCTGCCCCATCGGGCCGAAGCCGACGAGCACGACGGGCACGTTCGCGTTGCGCGCCGTGTCACGGTCGGTGGTGGTGTCGCCCATCAGGACGGTGCGTTTCGCATCGCCCCCCGCGCGTCGCACCGTCTCGAACAGGTGCTCGGGATCGGGTTTCTTCACCTCCAGCGTGTCCGCGCCCAGCATGGCGGCGAAGCGGTCGCGGATGGCGAGGCGGGCGAGCAACGTTTCGGCCAGACCCTCGGGCTTGTTGGTGCAGATGCCCAGCGCCCAGCCCTCCTGCGCCAGCCGGTCGAGCGTCGCCTCGACGCCGGGGTACAGACGGGTATGGGTGTCGATATTGTTGCCGTAATGGTCGAGCAGGGTCTGGTATTCCTCGTCCACCACCACGTCCGACAGCGCGAGGCGCGAGACACCCAGTTCCAGCATTGCCCGCCCGCCGCGAAACGCAGTCAGCGCGTCGCGCTCCGCGTGCAGCGGGGCCGCGTGACCGCGGCCCGTGAAGCACGCATTGGCCGCCGCGATCAGATCCGCGCTGGTATCTGCGAGCGTTCCGTCTAGATCGAAGATCGCGGTGCGCATTGGGGCCTCCGAAGGCAGCAGGGATGACCGATGCAACCGTCTGAAACGAAAGCTGACCGGCGGGGCGCTTCCCGGCCCCGGACCGCGCTGATATAAGCCCGGCACCACGAAGGGACCACCGAATACATGAGCATTGCCGCAATTCTTCTCGCCGCGGGTCAAGGGACGCGCATGCAGTCCGACCTGCCGAAAGTCCTCCACAAGATCGCGGGCGCGCCGATGATCGTGCACGCGATGTCGAGTGCGGACGCGCTGGGCCCCGAGCGGGTGATCGTCGTCACGGGCCACGGCGGCGAGGCGGTCGAGGCCGCCGTCGCCGACTGGCGCGAGGATGTGGCCTTCGCCCAGCAGACCGAGCAACTGGGCACCGCGCATGCGGTGAAGGCGGCGGCGGAGGCGCTGGATGGCTTCGCGGGCGACGCGGTCGTGCTTTACGGCGACACGCCCTTCATCCGGGGCGAGACGCTGGAGGCGATGCGAGGCGCGCGCCGCGACGGTGCGGCGGTGGTCGTCCTGGGCTTCGAGGCAGCGGAGCCGGGGGGCTACGGGCGGCTCGTCACCGGCCCGGAGGGGCTGGAGGCGATCGTCGAGGCCAAGGAGGCGACGCCGGATCAGCTTGCCATCACGCTCTGCAATTCCGGGGTGGTCATGGCCGACGCGGCCCTGCTGATGGATCTCGTGGGGGCGGTCGGCAACGACAACGCCAAGGGTGAATATTACCTGACCGACATCGTGGGCCTCGCCCGCGATCGCGGCCTCGCCTGCGCCGCCGTGACCTGCGAGGAGGCGGAGACGCTGGGCGTGAACTCCCGCCCCGACCTCGCGGTGGCCGAGCGGGTGTTCCAGGACCGCCGCCGGGCCGAGGCGATGGAGGGGGGCGTGACCCTGACCGCACCCGAGACCGTGCATTTCGCCTTCGACACCCATATCGGGCGGGACGTGGAGATCGCGCCGAACGTCGTCTTCGGCCCCGGTGTGACGGTGGAGACGGGGGCGGTGATCCGCGCCTTCTGCCATCTGGAGGGTTGCCACGTCTCGAACGGCGCGGAGATCGGGCCCTATGCCCGCCTGCGCCCCGGAGCCGAGATCGGCGAGAAGGCGCGGGTCGGCAATTTCGTCGAGGTGAAGAACGCGGACGTGCACGAGGGCGCGAAGATCAACCACCTCACTTACGTGGGCGACGCCGAGATCGGCAAGCGCGCCAATATCGGCGCGGGCACCATCACCTGCAACTATGACGGCGTGTTCAAGCATCGCACGGTGATCGGCGAGGGTGCCTTCATCGGCTCGAACTCGGCACTGGTCGCGCCGGTCACGATCGCCGATGGCGGCTACGTCGCCTCCGGCTCGGTCGTGACGGAGAATGTCGGCCCCGGCGATCTGGCGATCGGGCGGGCACGGCAGGTCAACAAGCAGGGGCTGGGCGCGCGCATGGTGGCGCGGCTCAAGGCCCTCAAGGCATCGAAGGGACAAGGCTGATGTGCGGCATTATCGGAATCCTCGGCAATCACGCGGTGGCGCCCTCGATGGTCGAGGCGCTGCGGCGGCTGGAATATCGCGGCTATGACAGCGCGGGCATCGCGACGGTGCACGAGGGCAAGCTCGAACGCCGCCGCGCGGTGGGCAAGCTGGGGGCGCTCGCCGATCTGCTGGTGGACGATCCCATCAAGGGCCGCAGCGGCATCGGCCACACCCGCTGGGCGACGCATGGCGCGCCGACGGTGGAGAACGCGCACCCGCACCGCTCCGGCCCCGTGGCTGTGGTGCATAACGGCATCATCGAGAACTTCCGCGAGCTGCGGGGCGAGCTGGAGGCGGAGGGCGTCACCTTCTCGACCGAGACGGACACGGAAGTGATCGCGCATCTGTGCGCGCGCGAGCTCGCCAACGGCCACAACGCCCGCGCCGCCGCCGTGGCGACGCTGATCCGGCTGGAGGGGGCCTTTGCCCTGTGCTTCCTGTTCGAGGGCGAGGAGGACCTGATCGTCGCCGCCCGCCGCGGCTCGCCGCTGGCCATCGGACATGGCGACGGCGAGATGTTCGTGGGCTCGGACGCACTGGCGCTGGCCCCGTTCACGCAGGAGGTCACCTATCTCGATGACGGGGACCACGTCTTCGTCACCCGCGACAATATCGAGATCTTCGACGCCGAGGGCGCGCCGGTGGAGCGCGCGCGCAAGCGCGTCTCGCTCGGCAACATGGTGGCGGAGAAGGGCGAGCATCGCCACTTCATGTCCAAGGAGGTGCACGAGCAGCCGGACGTGATCTCCTACGCACTGCAGCACTACGCCAATGCGGGCCGCGACCGGATCGAGGGACCGGCGGCGGATGTGGATTTCGAGGGCGTCGAGCGCATCCTGATGGTCGCCTGCGGCACGGCCTTCTATGCCTGCCAGGTCGCGAAATACTGGGTCGAGCAGATCGCGGGCATCCCGGTGGAGATCGACATCGCCTCCGAGTTCCGCTACCGCAACCCGCCCTTGCGCGACAGCGACATGGCGCTGTTCGTGTCCCAGTCCGGCGAGACGGCGGACACGCTCGCCGCACTCGAATATTGCAAGGGGCGCGCGGGGCGGATCGTGTCGGTGGTCAACGCGATGGAAAGCTCGATCGCGCGTGCCTCGGACGTGGCGCTGCCGATCCATGCGGGCGTCGAGGTCGGGGTCGCCTCGACCAAGGCGTTCACCTGCCAGTTGACGGTGCTGCTGGCGCTGGCCATCCGCGCCGCGCGCGCGACCGGCGCGATGGACGAGGGCGCCGAGGCGCAGCTGGTCGGGCGGATGCACGAGCTGCCGCGGCTGGTGAACGCGGCCATCCAGACCGAGGAGCAGATCGCCGAGATCAGCCAATGGCTCGCCAAGGCCCGCGACATCCTGTTCCTGGGGCGCGGCCTCATGTACCCGCTGGCGCTGGAAGGCGCGCTGAAACTCAAGGAAATCAGCTATATCCACGCCGAGGGCTATGCCAGCGGCGAGCTGAAGCACGGGCCGATCGCGCTGATCGACGAGAGCGTGCCGGTCATCGTGTTCGCCCCGCGCGACGCACTGTTCGAGAAGCTGGTCAGCAACATGCAGGAGGTCATGGCCCGCGGCGGGCGTGTGCTGCTGGTGACGGATGCCGAAGGCGCGGAGATCGCGCGTGAGGGCACGGCGGAGGTGCTGGTGATGCCGACCGTCGATCCGCGCCTGGCACCGCTCGTTTATGCTGTTCCTGCGCAGCTAATCGCGTATCATACCGCGGTGATGAAGGGCACGGATGTCGACCAGCCGAGAAATCTGGCGAAATCCGTGACCGTTGAGTAAAGGTTCGCGCGACCGGCGGAAGACCGGCGCGTGCTGAGCACTACGAGGAGACAGCAATGAAACGCATCGTCGCGGGCGCAGGCCTGCTGGGCGTCCTGGCCGCTTGCGAGCCGCAGCCGGACGTCGCCGCCATCCCGGCATCCCAACTGAACCGGGACGGGTGTTACACGGTCGATCTCTATGACGATCCCTATCGCCGCAACGAGATTCAGCCCGCCAAGCAGGGGCTGCCGCGCGACTGGAACCGTTACCTCGGCACCTGGGGCAACGGCGCATGGAACGGCGGTCAGTGCCACGAGATCCACGTGACCGAGGTCTATCAGGACGGCTCGGTCGTGGTGATCGACACCACCGCGCCCTTCCGCGACCTGCGTGCGGAAAGCCACCGGCGGGCGGCGCGCATCGACCGTCAGGGGCGCCTGGTGGTGCCCAGCACGGTCGGGGCGACGGTTTATGTCTTCAACGATCGCGGTCAGCTGCGCGGCACCCGGTTCCGCAACGATGGCGATGTCGACCAGGTGATCCTGACCGCGCAGTCCGCCGGGTGACACCCGACGCGGCGCTCGCGGCGCTGGCCGCCCGTGGCGAGAGCGCGCGGGCGGTGCAGATGGCCGAGTATCACAAGGTGGAGCGGCGCTATCTCGGCCTCGGCAACGATCAGGTCGAGGGTCTGGTGCGCGGCTGGCGCGCCGATCTCGACCGGGACGGGCGGGTGTCGCTGGCGGCGGGGCTTTGGGACAGCGACGTCTTCGAGGCGCGGATCGCGGCGGCCAAGCTGCTGACGCAGGCGCGGATCCGGCCCGACGACGCTCCGGTCTGGGCGGAGCTCGTCCGGTGGGTCGGGCAGCTCGACAGCTGGGCGATCGCCGACGCGGTCGCGAAGCCGGTCGAGCGACGGTTGCAGGCCGATCCGGCCCGGTTCGCCGAACTGGAAAGCTGGGTGGATCATCCGAACCTGTGGACCCGGCGCGCGGCGCTGGTTTCCACCCTGCATTGGGCCAAGGGGCGGCACCCGGATGCGGCGCATCTGGCCGCGCGGGGACGCGTGATCGGCTGGATGGAGCGGCTGGTGCCGGACCACGACTGGTTCATCCAGAAGGCCATCGGCTGGTGGCTGCGCACGCTGTCGAAGCATGATCCCGAGGCGGTGCGGGCGTTCCTGGAGCGGCATGGGCCGGACTTGCGCGCCGTGGCGCGGAAGGAAGGCGGGAAGTATCTTTAGAACGCTGGCCTACCGCCGCGGATCGTCGGGCCGCGGTGCGGCGATCCGCGGCCCGAGCATGGCACTTCATGCGAGCCAAGTCCGTGTGACCTGACTGAATCGCGCCTTCATCAGCCAAATCGCCGTGCCGGGGGGCGGCCCGGCGATGCGCGGCGGCCTCCGGCCTTGATTCCGCGCGTTAGAGGTCAGCGGTCGTCTTTGTACCCGCCCCGCTTGCGCAGCTTGGTCGCGCGGTGGGTCTTGCGGTCCGCGTAGGGGTTGTCGCGCTTGCGCAGTTCCAGCCGGATCGGCGTGCCGGGCATGTCGAAATCGCGGCGCAGCCCGTTGACCAGGAACCGCTTGTAGGCGGTCGGCAGATCCTCGGGCAGCGAGCAGAAGGCGATGAAGGTCGGCGGCCGGGTCTTGGCCTGCGTCATGTAGCGCAGGCGGATGCGCCGTCCGCCCGGAGCGGGGGGCGGGTGGCTGGCCACCATGTCGGCCAGCCACTGGTTGAGCTTGCCGGTGGACACGCGTCGGTTCCACACGTCATGTGCGGAGACGATCGCGGCCTGCAGCCGGTCGAGACCCCGCCCCGTCAGCGCCGACACCGTGACGAGCGGCGCGCCCGAAAGCTGCGGCAGCAAGCGGTCGAGCTGTTCGCGCATCGATTTCAGCTTCTCGGCGCGATGCTCCTCAGCATCCCACTTGTTCGCGGCGAAGACGACGGCGCGGCCCTCGCGCTCGGCCAGATCGGCGATGCGCAGGTCCTGGGTCTCGAACGGGATCGAGGTGTCGAGCACCACGACCACCACCTCGGCGAACTTGACCGCGCGCAGGCCGTCGGACACGGACAGCTTCTCCAGCTTTTCCTGAACCTTGGCGCGCTTGCGCATCCCGGCGGTGTCGAAGATGCGGAAGGCGCGCCCCTCCCAATCGGTCGAGACGGCGATGGAGTCGCGGGTGATCCCGGCCTCGGGGCCGGTCAGCAGGCGGTCCTCGCCGATGATCTTGTTGATCAGGGTGGACTTGCCCGCGTTGGGGCGGCCCACGACGGCGATCTGGAGAGGGCGGTCGGGGGCCTCTTCGCCTTCTTCGACGTCGAGATCGGTGACGGCCTCGCGCGCTTCGAACTGGTCGGCCCAAGGCTCCAGTGCTGCGCGCAGGTCGTCCATGCCCTCGCCATGCTCGGCGGAGAGCGCGATGGGCTCGCCCAGGCCGAGGTTGTAGGCTTCGTAATAGCCGGCATCGCCCGCATTGCCCTCGGCCTTGTTGGCAGCGACGATGACGCGGCCCTGCGCCTGCTTGCGAAGGATGTCGGCGAAGACGAGGTCCTGGCGCGTGACGCCGGTGCGCGCGTCTATCAGGAACAGGCACAGGTCCGCCTCGGCCACCGCGCGCTCGGTCAGCGCACGCATCCGGCCCGGCAGGCTGTCGTCGCGCGCCTCCTCCAGACCGGCGGTGTCCATGACGGTGAAACGCAGCTGTCCGAGCCGCGCGGCCCCTTCGCGCAGGTCGCGGGTGACGCCGGGCTGGTCGTCGACCAGCGCGAGCCGCTTGCCCACCAGCCGGTTGAACAGCGTGGACTTGCCGACATTGGGGCGACCGACGATGGCGAGCGTGAAGGACATGGCACCTGACTCCTGCGAAGGCTGCGCCTTACGCCCTTTCGCCCCGGAACGGAAGCCCCCTCGGCGGAAGGCCCCCTCAGCAGACGACCCGCTCAGCGAAAGGCGACGAGCGCCCCCTCGTTGGACAGGACGTAGAGCGTGCCGTCGATCACCGCCGGGGCGGCGGCCACCCCGCGCGAGATGTCGAGGCGGCCCAGCGCCGCGCCGGTCGCGGGATCGAACACCTCCACCCCGTCATGGCCGTTCGCGACGAAGAGCCGCCCGCCCGCGATCACCGGGCCGGTATAGCGCGCGGCGAGGTCGCGGTCGCGCGGATTGCGCTCGGCCAGCTGGCGGCGCCAAACGACGGCGCCGCTGGCGCGGTCGAGGCGGATCAGCTCGGCCTGGTCGGTCACGGCGAAGATCGCCTGCCCCACGACCAGCGGCGCGTCCTGCGCGCCGTCGCCATGCGTCCAGTTGCGCCGCCCCGAGCGCGGGTCGATCGAGACGATGGTGCCCGACTGGTTGCCCGCGATCACGTCCGTTTCGGCGAAGACCGGATCGCCCGTCACGTCGCCGATAGAGGAGCGGGCGAGGCCACGACGGCCCGTGCTCATCGCCGCGGCCCAGGCGCGGCGGCCGTTGCGGGCGAAGGCGCCCACCAGCTCACCCGAGGAGAAGGGCAGGATCACCAGCTGACCGTCGGTCGCGGCCTGCGCGCCGCCAAGAACGCCCGCGTCGCCGCGCGCGCCGGTCAGCCGCCACAGAAGCTGGCCCGTGCCCGCGTCGAAGGCGCGGGCGACGTCGTCGCGACCCACGGCGATCACGCGCGGACCGAACACGGTCGGCGGCGCGCGGAAGGGCGCGCCCACCTGCTGTTGCCACTGGATCGCGCCGGATGCAGCGTCGAGCGCGAAGATCTCGCCGAAGCCGGTGGTGACGAAGACCTTGCCCTCGCCCAGCGCGACCCCGCCGCCGAACCCGTCCTCGGCCCGGTCGCCCTCGGGGACCAGCGAGCGCGACCAGAGCCGCGCGCCGGAGGGCGAGGTCGCCGTGACCGTCGCCTGCGAATCGAGCGTGTAGATGGCGGCGGTGTTGCCGACCGGGCCGGACGTGATCTGCGCGTCCGGCCGCGACGGCGCGCCGATCGACGCGGAGAAGGCCCGCGACAGCTGCGCGCCCAGCGCGGGATGCGGGATCGCGTGGGTCGGCATCCCGCCCTCATGCGTCCAGGCCCGGTTCCGCATCGGCGCGGGCAGACCCGTCGCCGGGGCGGTGATGTCGGCCTGGGCGGCGGGGCGGACGGCGATGCGTTCGCCGGGAACGATCTCCTCCCGATCGAAGAAGCCGCAGCCGGACAGCGACAGGGCGAAGGCGGCGAGGGCGATGTGGCGCAGCGTCATGGCATCAGTTCTCCGAATTCGGTGTGACGAGCGCCCCGGCCCCCGGCGTGCCCCCGGTGGCGAGGATCATCTGCCCCACCCGGTCGCGCAGGGCGGCGGTCGTCAGCGGATCCTCGAGCGCGAAGCGGAAATCCTCGTGCGCCGCGTCGACATCGCCCGCGGCGAGATGCGCGAGGCCACGTTGTTCGAGCGCCAGCGGCACCATCGGGCCGTCCTCGGCGATGACCGGATCGAGAAGCGCGATCGCGTCCTCCGGGGGCGGGACGGCGCCGGGCAGCGCGACGCGGCGCAGGGTGGCGAGCGCCACGTAGGTGGCGGGCGTGTCGGGATCCTCGATCATCGCGTCCAGCAGGGACGCGGCCTCGGCGGCCTCCCCCGCCTCGGACAGGGCGGTCGCCTCGGCCAGCGTGACGATGGCGGTGGACTCCTCGATCCCGGCGAGCGTTTCGGCCCGCGCGGCGGGATCCTCCTCGGCCAGGGCGGTATCCAGGGCTGCCCCCCGCTCGCGGGCCGCCGTGGTGTCGCGGGCCTCGCGCCACTCGTTCCAGGCGGCGCCGCCCACGATCAGCAGCACGGCCAGCACCGCGATCCAGCCGTACCGGCGCGCGTAGGTGTAGAGCCGGTCGCGGCGGACCTCTTCGCTGACTTCGTCGATAAAGGAATCGGTCTCGCTCACCGCTCAAGCCTCGTTCTGTCGCAATCTGGCGCGGACACTAGCCGAGCGGCGGGCGGGGTGCAAAGCCTGACCGCGCGCCAGGGTGGTCCGATCTGCCGCGGCGGACGTATCAGCCGGTGAAATTGCATCGAATGCGGAATGGGAGAGGGGTTGCGCTTGTGCGACGGCGGAAATCCGCTAAGTAAAGTGACACCCGTTCTCTTAACTCCGCAGACCCGATCGGAGATCGCGATGAGACTGCTGCCCCTGCTGACTGCCGCGCTGGTCTGTGCCGCGCTCTATATCGTGGTGATGGAGCGGGCCTGGCTGGTCTCGATCCTGCCTGAGCGGGCCGAGGCGGCGGAGGCCGCGCCCGTCGAGGAGCCGGAGGCCGCACCGACGGTGCCACAGGGGACCGGTGCCGTTGCGGTGGTCGCGCTGCGCTCGCAGGAGCAGGATGTCGAGAGCGGCATCGTCCTGCGCGGACGGACGGAGGCCGCGCGGCGGCTCGACGTGAAGGCGGAGACAACGGGGCAGATCGTCAGCCAGCGTCTGCGCAAGGGACAGTCCGTTGAGGAAGGCGACGTGCTGTGCCGCCTCGACCCCGCCACGCGCGAGGCGACGGTGGCGCAGGCGCGTGCGGCGCTGCTCGAGGCGCAGGCCAACGAGACCGCCGCCGCCCAGCTGGCCGAACGCGGGCTCGCCGCCGAGAACACCGCCATCTCGCGCCGCGCGCAGCTGGAGGCCGCGACCTCCGCGCTCGAACAGGCGGAGCGGGAGGTGGAGCGGCTGACGATCACCGCGCCCTTCTCTGGCATCCTGGAGAACGACACGGCGGAGCTGGGCCAGCTGATGCAGCCCGGCACGACCTGCGCGACGATCCTGGATCTGAGCGAGATCCGCCTCGTCGGCTTCGCCTCCGAACGCGATATCGGGCGCATCCGCACCGGCGCGATGGCGGGCGGGCGGCTGATCTCGGGCGAGGAGGTGGTCGGCGAGGTCGCCTTCGTCGGACGCTCCGCCGATCCGCTGACGCGGACCTTCCGGGTCGAGGTCTCGATTCCCAATCCCGACGGCACGCTGCGCGACGGCTCGACCGCCGAGATCCTGATCGCGCTCGACGGGGTTCGGGCGCATCTGCTGCCGCAGACCGCGCTGACGCTAGACGATGCGGGCACGCTGGGGGTGCGGCTGGTGGTGGAGGATGCCGCCCGCTTCGCGCCGGTGGAAGTCATCCGCGACGGGGCCGACGGCGTCTGGGTCGCGGGCCTGCCCGCCGAGGCGGACGTGATCGTCGTCGGGCAGGAATTCGTCAGCGACGGGCGCGCCGTGACGGCGACCTACCGGACCGAGGGGGCCACGCAATGACCGGCATGGTGGACTGGGCCGCGTCGCGGGCGCGGATGATCTTCGCCTTCATCGCCATGTCGCTGGCGGCGGGGCTGATGGCCTATATCGGTCTGCCCAAGGAGGGCGAGCCCGACATCGACATTCCCGTGCTGGTCGTCACCGCCCCCCTGCCCGGCGTCAGCGCCGAGGATGCGGAGACGCTGCTGGTCCAGCCGCTGGAGAACGAGCTGCGCGACCTCGACGGCCTCGCCGACATGTCGGCCACGGCGGCCGAGAGCGTCGGCATCGTCGTGCTGGAATTCGAGTTCGGCTGGGACAAGGCCGCCACGCTGGCCGAGGTTCGCGACAAGGTCGATCAGGCGCAGGGCGAATTCCCCGCCGCCGCCGAGGAGCCGACGATCAGCGAGATCAACTTCTCGGAATTCCCGATCCTCGTGGTCAGCCTGTCCGGCGACGTGCCCGAACGCACGCTCTTGCGGGTCGCCAAGGATCTGCAGACCGAGGTAGAGGCCCTGCCACAGGTGCTGGAGGCGGGCCTGGCCGGGCATCGCGACGAGATGCTGGAGGTCACGATCGACCCGCTGCGGCTGGAGGCGTACAACGTCACCGCGCAGGAATTGCTGGCGGTCGTCACCAACAACAACCAGCTGGTGAACGCGGGCGCGGTCGACAGCGGCACCGCCTCGTTTAGCGTGAAGGTCCCGTCGAGCTTCGACGGGCCGGAGGATGTCTATGCCCTGCCCGTCAAGGTGAACGGCGACCGGGTCATCACGCTGGGCGACCTCGCCGATATCCGCCTGACCTTCGAGGATGCGCAAGGGACCGCGCGCTACAACGGCGACACGACGGTCGCGTTGCAGGTGGTCAAGCGCAAGGGCGTCAACCTGATCGATACGGTCGCGCTGGTGCGCCAGACGGTGGCCGAGCAGACGGCGCTGTGGCCGCAGGAATTGCGGGAGGCGGTGCGGGTCGACTTCTCGATGGACGAGTCGACCAATGTGGCGGACATGGTCAGCCAGCTGGAGGCCTCGGTCCTGACGGCCATCGCGCTGGTGATGATCGTGATGCTGGCCGCACTGGGGATGCGGTCGTCGCTGCTGGTCGGCTTCGCCATCCCGACCTCGTTCCTGCTGACCTTCGCGCTGCTCAGCGTTCTGGGGCTGACGATCTCCAACATCGTGATGTTCGGGTTGATCCTCGCCGTGGGGATGCTGGTCGACGGGGCAATCGTGGTGGTGGAATACGCGGACAAGCGCATCCAGGACGGCGAGGGGCCGATGCAGGCCTACGCCAACTCGGCCAAGCGGATGTTCTGGCCCATCGTCTCCTCCACCGCGACGACACTCTGCGCCTTCCTGCCGATGCTGTTCTGGCCCGGTGTGCCGGGGGAGTTCATGGGGATGCTGCCGGTCACGCTGATCTTCGTGCTGTCCGCCGCACTGGTCGTGTCGCTGATCTACCTGCCGGTCGTCGGCGGCGTCGCGGGCCGTGTGACGCGCGGGATGGAAAACGGCGCGAGGGGGCTGCGGGCCAGCGTGCACTGGACGCTGCGGATCGTGCTGTTCCTGCTGGTGGCCGCGGCGCTGGTCGCGGCGATCGCGGGGCTGGCGCTGGTGCCGGTCGGCGCGCCGGTCTTCGCCTGCGCGGTGGCGGCCACGCTCGCCTTCATGGCGCTGTCGGTGGTGGGTGCTTCGCTGAAGCCGCAAGGCCGCCCGAGGGCGCCGCGGGCGGGCTATCGCCGCACGGCCTTCGGCTGGTTCACGCGGCTCAACACCATGAACCCGATCACGCCGGTCATCAGCATCGTCGCCGTCGGGGCCTTCGTCTTCCTGACCTTCACGGTCTGGTTCCCGGCCTCGGGCACGCAGGTCGAGTTCTTCGTCGAGCAGGAGCCGGAGCGCGCCGTCGCCTATGTCCGCGCGCGCGGCAATCTGAGCCTGGAGGAGAAGGACCGCCTCGTCGCGCAGGTCGAGGACGTCATCATGGGCACCGAGGGGGTCGAGTCGATCTTCGCCTTCGCGGGCTCGGGCGGGCTGAACCAGAACACCGGCGGGGCGAGCGCGCCCAAGGATGCGATCGGGCAGGTGCAGATCGAGCTCGACCCCTGGGGCACGCGGCGCGACGGCAACGTGATCCTCGACGAGATCAACGCGCGGCTCGCCGCCATTCCCGGCGTGATCGCCGAGATTTCCGAGGCCGCGATGGGCCCCGCGCAGGGCAAGCCGGTGCATCTGCGGCTGAGCGGCAACGATTGGGACGATCTGCAGGCGGCGACGCGCCTCGTGCGCGACCGCTTCGCCGAGACGGACGGGCTGGTCGACATCGAGGACACGCTGCCCCTGCCCGGCATCGACTGGCAGATCGACGTCGATGTCGTGGCGGCGGGGCGCTATGGCGCGGATGTCGCGACGGTGGGCGCGATGGTGCAGCTTGTCACGCGGGGCATCCTGCTCGACACCATGCGGGTCGACAGCTCGGACGAGGAGATCGAGATTCGCGTCCGCTTCCCCGAGGAGGAGCGGCTGCTCTCCACGCTCGACAGCCTGAAGGTGCGCACGGCGGACGGGCTGGTGCCGCTGTCGAACTTCGTCACGCGCCGGCCAGTGCCGAAGCTGGCGGAGATCACGCGCTTCAACTCCGAACGCTATTTCGACGTGAAGGCGAACGTGGCCGCCGGGCTGGTCGCCCTGCGCGACGGCGAGGGCGCGGTCATCGACGTGTTGAGCGCGGCGGAGGCGGAGGCCTACACCCCGGCGGAGGGCGAGACGCTGACGCCGTTCAACCCGAACGAACGCATCGCGGCCCTGACCGGGTGGCTGGAGACGGACCCCCTGCCCGCCACGGTCGGCTGGGTCTGGACCGGCGATCAGGAGGAGCAGGCCGAAAGCCAGGCCTTCCTGATGACGGCCTTCGCGGGCGCGCTGGGGCTGATGTTCGTGATCCTGCTGGCGCAGTTCAACTCGCTCTACAACTCGGTGGTCGTGCTGCTGGCTGTGGTGATGTCGGTGGCGGGGTCGCTGTGGGGCATGATCCTGATGGACCAGAACTTCTCGATCATCATGACGGGCACCGGGATCGTCGCGCTGGCGGGGATCGTGGTGAACAACAACATCGTGCTGATCGACACCTACCAGGAATACGCGAGATACATGCCGCGGCTGGAAGCGATCGCGCGCACCGCGCAGGACCGGCTGCGCCCGGTGATGCTGACCACGGTGACGACGATGGCGGGTCTCGCGCCGATGGCGCTGGGGATCAATCTCGACTTCGGCGCGGGGGGCTACACGGTCGATGCGCCGACCGCCCTGTGGTGGAAGCAGCTGGCGACGGCGGTGGTCTTCGGCCTCGGCATCGCGACGGTGCTAACGCTGGTCTTCACGCCCGCGATGCTGGCCGTGCGGGTCTGGATCGGGGTGATGGCGCGCGGGCTGGTGCGGTTCCTGCGCGGGCACCTGCTGGGCAATGCGCGCATCCATGACGAGATCGAGGTGGAGCGGACGCGGCGGCGGATGCAGCGCATGAGTGGCCCGCGCGCCTGGGAGTGGGACGCGGATCGCGACGATTACCATGACCCGTTCCGCCCGACCGAGGCGAGACCGCTGGCGGCGGAGTAGCCACGGCCCGTAAAGGAAAACGGCCCGCCCTTTACAGGCGGGCCGTTTCGCGTTTCACGGAGCCATTGGCGCCGAAATCAATCCTCGATGCGGGCCGAGACGATGCGGTCGGGATCGGCCACGGTGCCGCCCTGCCCGCTGCCGCGGGTGATGCCGTCGACGATCTCCATGCCTTCGGTCACTTCGCCGATCACGGTGTACTGGCCGTTGAGATGCGGCGCGGGCGCGAACATGATGAAGAACTGGGAGTTGGCCGAGTCCGGATCGGCGGTGCGGGCCATGCCGACCACGCCGCGCTCGAAGGAGATGTCCGAGAACTCCGCCGGCAGGTCGTCATAGTCCGAACCGCCGGTGCCCGCGGGGCAGGTGGCATCCGCCACGCCGCAGCCCACGTCGCCGGTCTGGGCCATGAAGCCCTCGATTACGCGGTGGAAGGCGACGCCGTCATAGGCGCCCTCGCCCGCCAGGGTCGAGATGCGCTCGACATGAAGGGGTGCGGCCTCCTCGGCCAGATCGATGCGGATCTCGCCCGCCTCCATCTCCAGCACCAGGTCCTGCGCGGCGAGCGGGGTCGCGGCGAATGCGGCGATCAGTGCGATACGCGCGATCATGCGGCATCTCCCATGCGGACCTTGATCATGCGGTCGGGGTCGGTGACGGCGCCGGACTGGCCCGCGCCACGCTTGATCTTGTCGACATGCTCCATCCCGCTCGTCACCTGGCCGAACACGGTGTACTGGCCGTTCAGGAACGAGCCTTCCTGGAACATGATGAAGAATTGCGAATTGGCGGAATTCGGGTTCTGCGCCCGTGCCATGCCCAGCGTCCCACGCTCGAACGGCACCTTGGAGAACTCGGCCGGAAGGTCGGGCATGTCGGAGCCGCCGGTGCCCGCGCGGCGTGCGTCGCCGCCTTCCTTGCCATGTTCCACGTCGCCGGTCTGCGCCATGAAACCGTCGATCACCCGGTGGAAGGCGACGCCGTCATAGGCGCCTTGCTCGACCAGCGTGCGAATGCGCTCGACATGCTTGGGCGCGATGTCGGGGTTGAGCTGGCAGACGACGTCGCCGTCCTTCAGCGTGATGGTCATGGTGTTCTCGTCGGCCATGCAAGACTCCTCGCGTTTGCGGTTCGTCCCCTATGTAGGACCACGCGGGCGCGAGGGCCAGTCACGCGGGCGTCAGCCGTGCAGGCGTTCCTTCAAAGCGCGCGCCACGTCCGGCGGCACGAACGAGGAGATGTCACCCTCCAGACGGCAGATCTCCTTGACCAGCCGCGAAGCGATGGCCTGGTGATGCGCGTCGGCCATCAGGAACACGGTCTCGATCTCGTCATCCATGGCGCGGTTCATGCCGACCATCTGGAACTCGTACTCGAAGTCGGAGACGGCGCGCAGGCCGCGCACGATCATGCTTGCACCGACGTCGCGGGCACAGTGGATCAACAGGTTCTCGAACGGATGCACGATCAATTCGCATCCCATCCGTTCCGCCAGGCCCTTCGTCTCGCCCACGATCATCGCGACCCGTTCGTCGAGCGAGAACAGCGGGCCCTTGTCGCGGTTGATCGCCACGCCGATCACCAGCCGGTCGGCCAGCGTCATGGCGCGGCGGATCACGTCGAGATGGCCCAGCGTCAGCGGATCGAAGGTGCCGGGATAGAGAGCGGTGCGCATGTGAGGCCTCCGGTCGGGGTCGCGTTTCGCGCACGCAACAATATTACGCGCGCGCGGTCAACCATTCGTGATCGCGCGCGTGGGTCGGGCGTCAGTAGCCGCGGATCATGTCGGCCAAGGCGGAGTTCTCGTTCTCCACCTCGCCCAGGCGCGCCTTGACCACGTCGCCGATCGACACGACGCCGATCAGCGCCTCGCCGTCGAGCACCGGCATGTGCCGGAACCGGCCCGAGGTCATGCGGGCCAGCACCTCGACCGCATTGTCGTCGGTTTTGCACGACTGGACCTTGGCGGTCATGATGTCCATGACGCTGTCGGACAGGGCCGCGGCCCCCCGCGCGCCGACCTCGCGCACGATATCGCGTTCGGACAGGATGCCGCGGATCGACTTGCCCTCGTCATCCGATACGATCAACGCGCCGATCTTGCGACGCGACAGGACCTTGGTGGCCTCGTTGACCGATGCGTCGGAGGTGATGGTCTCCACCCCGCCTTGTTTGCCGGAAAGAATGTGCTGGACGAGCATGATCGACCCCCTTGTTTCTTCCGACTGTGACGCACGGAGCGATCCCACGTCAAGAATCCGTGCGGGGACGGATCGAAACGCCTGCGGGCGCGTTGAAAAGCCATGGTGTTTCGCAACTGGACATATGTGCTGACGTTTCTCGCGTCCTGTCTTCCCCTCGCCCCGGCGCTGGGGCAGCACGATTGCGAGCCGCCGCAGCTCGACACGAAATCGGGCTGCATCTGGCCCGAGCAGCTGGGCCTCGTCATCCGCGAGGGAGAACCGCTGGTGGGTAGCGCAATCCTGCGCATCGTGCCGCCCGAAACGCTCGGCCGTGACCCGGTCGACGGGGCCACGTATTACCGCGTGGCCAGCAGCAATCTGGTGCTGTTGCTCGAAGGGCCGCAGCTGATCGTGCGCGAGATCTTCTACGACGACGACCACTGATATACGAAACTGACCGCGGCGCGGGCGTCGGTCACTCGGCGGCCAGCGGTCGCTTGCCCAGCATGTCGCGCAGATAGCGCCCGGTATGGCTCGCCTCGCTCTGCGCCACCTGCTCGGGCGTGCCGGTCGCGACGATCTGCCCGCCGCCATCGCCGCCCTCGGGGCCGATATCGATGATCCAGTCGGCGCATTTGATGACGTCGAGATTGTGCTCGATCACCACCACGGAATTGCCTTGATCCACGAGCTCCTGGATCACCTCCAGCAGCTTGTTCACGTCCTCGAAATGCAGGCCGGTGGTCGGCTCGTCGAGGATGTAGAGCGTGCGGCCCGTGGCGCGCTTGCTCAGCTCCTTGGACAGCTTCACCCGCTGCGCCTCGCCGCCCGACAGGGTGGTGGAGGACTGCCCGACCTTGATGTAGCCGAGGCCCACGCGCTTGAGCGTCTCCATCTTGTCGCGGATGGCGGGCACGGCCTGGAACAGCTCCGCCGCGTCCTCGATGGTCATGTCGAGCACGTCGGCGATGGAGTGGCCCTTGAACTTCACCTCCAGCGTCTCGCGATTGTAGCGCGCGCCGTCGCAGGTCTCGCAAGTGACGTAGACATCGGGCAGGAAGTGCATCTCGATCTTGATGACCCCGTCGCCCTGGCAGGCCTCGCAGCGCCCGCCCTTCACGTTGAAGGAGAAGCGGCCGGGCTTGTATCCGCGGGTCTTCGCCTCTGGCAGGCCCGCGAACCAGTCGCGGATCGGGGTGAAGGCGCCGGTATAGGTCGCGGGGTTGGAACGCGGCGTGCGCCCGATGGGCGATTGGTCGATGTCGATGACCTTGTCCAGATGCTCCAGCCCCTTGATGGTCTGGCACGGCGCGGGCGTCTGGCGCGCGCCGTTCAGCCGCATCGAGGCGGTCTTGAACAGCGTCTCGATGGTCAGAGTGGACTTGCCGCCGCCCGACACGCCGGTGACGCAGCACAGCGTGCCGAGCGGGTATTCCGCCGTCACGTCCTTGAGGTTGTTGCCGGTGGCGCCCACGACCTTGACCGACTTGCCGCTGCCCTTGCGCCGCTCGGCGGGCACCGCGATCTCGCGCTTGCCGGTCAGGTACTGACCGGTGATCGAATTCTCGCTCGCCGCGATCTCGGCCGGGGTGCCGTGGGCGATGATCTGCCCGCCATGCACGCCCGCGCCGGGGCCGATGTCGAGAACGTAGTCCGCCTCGCGGATCGCCTCCTCGTCATGCTCGACCACGATCACGGTATTGCCCGCGTCTCGCAGGTTCTTGAGGGTGGTCAGCAGGCGATCATTGTCGCGCTGGTGCAGGCCGATGGACGGCTCGTCGAGCACGTAGAGCACGCCGGTCAGGCCGCTGCCGATCTGGCTGGCGAGCCGGATGCGCTGGCTCTCGCCGCCCGACAGCGTGCCGGAATTGCGACTGAGCGTCAGGTAGTCGAGGCCGACATTGACGAGGAAGCCCAGCCGCTCGCGGATCTCCTTGAAGATCGCGCGGGCGATCTCCTGCCGCTGCTTGCTGAGCGTGCCGGGGGCCTTCTCGATCCAGTCGAGCGCGTCGCGGATCGACAGCTCGACCACCTGCCCGACATGGCAGCCGTCGATCTTGACCGCCAGCGCCTCGGGCTTCAGCCGGTAGCCGTCGCAGGCCCCGCAGGCCCGGTTGTTCTGGTAGCGCTCCATCTCCTCGCGCGACCAGCTCGAATCCGTCTCGCGGTAGCGGCGTTCGAGATTGGGAACGACCCCCTCGAACACGCGGGAGATCTCGTAGACCCGGCCGCCCTCGTCATAGCGGAACTTGATCTTCTCCTCGCCCGATCCGTGCAGGATCAGCTGCTTCACATGGGCGGGCAGCTTCGACCACGGCGCGTTCTTGTCGAATTCGTAATGCTTGGCGAGCGCGTCGATGGTCTGGCGGAAATAGGGGGATTTCGACTTGGACCACGGCGCCACCGCGCCCTTGTAGAGGCTCAAGCCCTCATCCGGCACGATCAGCCGCTCGTCGAAGAACAGCTCCACTCCCAGCCCGTCGCAGACCGGGCAGGCCCCGAAGGGCGCGTTGAACGAGAACAGCCGTGGCTCGATCTCGGGAATGGTGAAGCCGGAGACCGGGCAGGCGAAATTTTCGGAGAAGGTGATGCGATCCGGCTCGGGCGTGTTGCCCGCGTCGTCGGCGCGCGGCGCGGTCTCCAGCACGGCGATGCCGTCGGCGAGGTCGAGCGCGGTGCGGAAGCTGTCGGCCAGCCGCGTCTCCATCCCCTCGCGCACCACGATCCGGTCCACGACCACGTCGATATTGTGGCGGAACTTCTTGTCTAGGGTCGGCGGCTCGTCCAGCTCGTGGAACTCCCCGTTCACCTTCACGCGCTGGAAGCCCTGCTTCTTCAGCTCGGCGAATTCCTTGCGATACTCGCCCTTGCGGTCGCGGATGATGGGGGCGAGCAGGTAGGCGCGGGTCCCCTCCTCCATCGCCATGACGCGGTCCACCATCTCCGACACCTGCTGCGCCTCGATGGGCAGGCCGGTGGCGGGCGAATAGGGCACGCCGACGCGTGCGAACAGAAGCCGCATGTAGTCGTAGATCTCGGTCACGGTGCCGACTGTGGAGCGCGGGTTCTTGCTCGTCGTCTTCTGCTCGATCGAGATCGCGGGGCTGAGGCCGCTGATATGGTCCACGTCCGGCTTCTGCATCATGTCGAGGAATTGCCGCGCATAGGCACTGAGCGACTCGACATAGCGGCGCTGCCCCTCGGCATAGATCGTGTCGAAAGCCAGCGAGGACTTGCCCGAGCCCGACAGCCCGGTGATCACGATCAGCTCGTCGCGCGGCAGGTCGACATCCACCGACTTGAGGTTGTGCTCCCGCGCGCCGCGAATCGAGATCGTCTTGAGATCGGCCATGTCGTCAGCTCCTCCGCCGGGTCAGGCGCATCATGTAGGTGCGCACACGCCGTTTACCACGGAACAGGACGAGAACAAGCACCTGATCGCCGCTAGGTTGTCGCGCAAACGCGCTGTTCGACCAAGGGGCGATAGGTTCTGTTAACGCAACCGGTAGTGGGGTAAACTCAACCTATGGGGGCACTGCTTTGTCGGGATCGCACCTGCGCGAGACCGGCCTCAATTCGGGAGAGCGAAATGAAAATCGGGTTCGGAAGGCTTGCCGCCTTGGCAACCTTGGTCATCGGAACCGGCGCTCAGGCGCAGGACGTCTTCATCACGCAGGACATGCCGTGGTACGAGGCGGAGGTTGGCGACAGCTTCGTGATGATCGAGCGCAACCAGGATACCGAGGCGCGCATCGTCGACGATTTCGCCCGGACCTCGCGCCCCTGCCCGCCCTTCTGCATCCAGCCCTTCCAGGTGGCCGAAGGCGTCACCACGGTCGGTGAGCTGGAGCTGATCGCCTTCATCGAGGAGTACGTGGTGCCGGGCAACGGCCTGCTGATCGACAGCCGTCTGACCGACTGGTTCGACGGCGGCACCATTCCGGGCGCGGTGAACCTGCCGTTCAACCTGTTCACGCCGTCCAACGAGAACCCGTTCCTCGATCCGCTGCTGCGGCAGTTCGGCGGACAGCTGCGCTCGAATGGCACCTGGGATTTCGCCGAGGCGCGCGAGCTGATGATGTTCTGCAACGGCCCCTGGTGCGGGCAGAGCCCGACGGCCATCCGCAACCTGCTGGAGCTGGGCTATCCGGCCGAGAAGCTGCGCTACTACCGCGGCGGCATGCAGAACTGGCTGATGCTGGGCCTGACCGTCGAAGTGCCGGCGACGGGGTGAGGCCATGTTCAGACATATCGCAACCGCCACCGCCTGCCTGATCGTCGCGCTGCCGGCCGGCGCGGCCCCGCGGGCCCTGCAATCCGCAACGCCGGGTGCCGAGCTGCACCTCGCCCAGGCCACCGCCAGCGAGGAGCGCCGCCTCGCCGCCTATGCCGAGCGCGTGCTGCGCGCCGTGGCCGAGCTCGCGGCCGAGGATCTCAGGGCCGAACAGGGCGTCAGCCTGTCGGACGGCGCCACCACCAACCTGCGCAGCGCGGCCGAGCGCCTGCTCGATGCCGGGCGCGATGCCGGGCTCGACGCGGAGGAGATCGCGGACCTGCTGATGGACGTCTACCGCGACCGCTATGTCGGGCCGATCCCGGTCGCCCTGTCGGACGGGGACGGCGCGCTCGACGCCGTCTCGCTGCTGCGCGGCGTGATCGGGCGCACGCGTGTGGCCGAACAGCGCTCCGTCGACACCGACTACCTCGCCATGCTGCAATCCGAGGGGGCGCGAACCCGCGCCACGACCGAGACGGTCGAGGTGGCGCTGGCCGCCCCCGCAGCGGTGGAGGAGACCACCGAGGAGGTCGATATCGCCGCACAGGAGTCCGGGCTGCCCGAGCTGACGGCGGTGGAGCAGGAAACCTTCGGCGATCTGCGCGACCGCATCACCTGGGACGGCGATGCCGGACAGATCCGGGTGGAGCCGGGCGACACGCTGGGCGTCATCGCCAACGCGATCTACGGCGACGCGCTGGCTTACCGGCGGATCTACGAGGCGAACCGCGCCAACATGGCCAACCCCAACCAACTGCGGGTCGGCACCGTGCTGACCGTTCCGCGCCCCTGAAAGACCGGGGCTGGGCCGATCGGGCCCTGCCCCCCGTTTACGGCTTGTTCACCGCGGCGGGACAAGCCTAGTCTGCCCATCCAGTGAATCAGTGCACGGAGACGGACCATGGCAGGCAGCGTCAACAAGGTCATCCTGATCGGCAATCTCGGCCGCGACCCCGAAACGCGGTCTTTCCAGAACGGCGGCAAGGTGTGCAACCTGCGCATCGCCACCTCCGAGACGTGGCGCGACAAGAACTCGGGCGAGCGACGCGAGCGGACGGAATGGCACAGCGTCGCCATCTTTTCCGAACCGCTGGTCCGCGTGGCCGAGCAATACCTGCGCAAAGGCTCGAAGGTCTATATCGAGGGTCAGCTGGAAACCCGCAAATGGCAGGACCAGTCCGGCCAGGACCGCTATTCGACCGAGGTCGTCCTGCGGCCCTACACCTCCACGCTGACCATGCTCGACGGTCGCGGAGAAGGCGGCGGCGGCGGTGGCGGTGACTACGGCGGCGGCGGCGGCTCCTATGGCGGCGGCAATGGCGGCTCCTACGGCGGCGGCGGGCGCGGCTCGGGCGGCGGCTCGCAGGACGGGGGCTACGGCTCGGACATGGATGACGACATCCCGTTCTGACGCCGCGGTTTTTCGCGTGACGCCGCTACCCTGCGGTTGATAGCCGCAGTCATCCATCTACCTTCGTCACGAGGACCGGAGGGGGATCAGATCGGATGGCGAACGACGCACAGGCCAGTGGCTCGCAGGGCGTGGAAGATGAGCATGCCCAGGCTCAGATGGGCCCGGCCGCGGCGATGCCGATCCGGTTGCCAAGCGTCTTCATGTGGTCGGTCGGGATCGTCGCGCTGATCCTCGCCATCGGGGCGCTGGCCGCCGCGCGCGCCTTCCTCATCCCGGTGATGTTCGCGGCCCTGCTGGCGCTGGTCTTCCGGCCCGTGCGTCGCGGGCTCAACAAGATCGGGCTGTCGAACGGCGCCGCCGCCTTCGTCATCACCGCCCTGCTGATGCTCGCCATCGCCGGTCTCTTTGCCGGGCTGGCGCAGCCGGTCTCGAAATGGATTGCGGACGCTCCGCGCATCACCGCGCAGATCGAGACCAAGCTCGAAAGCCTGCAGGGCACGGTCGAGGCGGTCAGCGAGGCCGCCCGCCAGATCGACGACCTCGCCGATGGCAACGAGGAGGAGGTCGAGACGCCCGGCACCGTGCGGCAACCGCAGCAGATGGAGATCGAGGTCAGCGAGAACGATGGCGGCATCCTCTCGCGCATCGCCGCGACCGCGCCGCTGGTGGTGGGGCAGATCGTCTTCACGCTGGCGCTGCTGTTCTTCGTGCTCGCCTCGGGCGATCTGTTCCAGCAGCGCATGGTCGAGGCGATGCCGCGCTTTCGCGACAAGCGCAAGGCGGTGCGCATCGCCGCCGATATCGAGCGGCGCGTGGGCTACTACCTGTTCACCATCACGCTGGTGAATGCCGCGCTGGGCGTCGCGATCGGGCTCGCCATGTGGGCCTTCGGGATGCCCGATCCGCTGCTGTTCGGCGTCGTGGCCTTCGTCTTGAACTTCATGCCCTATATCGGCGCGATCATCGGCACGGTCAGTGCGCTCGCCGTCGGCATCGTGGCCCTGCCCGACATCTGGCTCGCCGTCTTCGCGGCAGGGGCTTACATGATGCTGACCACGATCGAGGGGCAGTTCATCACCCCCTATTTCGTCGGACGCTCGCTGAAGCTGAATCCGGTCGTGGTGTTCCTGTCGGTCGCGTTCTGGGCCTGGCTCTGGTCGGTCGTCGGCATGATCGTCGCGGTGCCGATCCTGGTCGTGATGCGGGTGTTTTCCGAGCACATCCCGGCGCTCAACGCCTTCGGCAGTTTCCTCGCTGCGGAGGATGCGGAAAAACCCATCGAACCGGACAAATAAGCCCTCCGAACGCGGGCCTTCGCGTTGCCTTCACCGCCCCGTTGTCGCATAAGTTACACAACATCTAGCGACAGCGCGACGGCAGGAGCACGAGTTGAGCGACAGCCCCGAAACACCCGAAGACGACGAGCCCGCCACCCCGTCCTATGACGGCCCCTCGATCACCATCGAGGAGGAGATGAAGCGCTCCTTCCTCGACTATTCGATGAGCGTCATCATCTCGCGCGCCATCCCCGACGTGCGCGACGGGCTGAAGCCGGTGCACCGGCGCATCCTCTACGCGATGCACGAGACGGGCAACACCGCCGACAAGGGCTACCGCAAGTCGGCGCGCCCCGTCGGCGACGTGATCGGTAAGTACCACCCGCACGGCGACACCGCGATCTATGACGCGCTGGTGCGCATGGCGCAGGATTTCTCGATGCGGCTCCCGCTGCTCGACGGTCAGGGCAACTTCGGCTCGATGGACGGGGATGCGCCCGCGGCGATGCGCTATACCGAGGTGCGCATGGCACCGCCCGCCGACGCGATGCTGGCCGATATCGACAAGGACACGGTCGACTTCCAGCCCAACTACGACGGCAAGGACGAGGAGCCGACGGTCCTGCCCGCGCGCTACCCCAACCTGCTGGTCAACGGGGCCGAGGGGATCGCGGTCGGCATGGCGACCCGCATCCCGCCGCACAATCTGGGCGAGGTGCTCGATGCCGCGACCGCGCTGATCGACGACCCAGACCTCAGCTCCGAGGCACTGATGGAGCACGTGCCCGCCCCCGATTTCCCCACGGGCGGCATCATCATCGGGCGCTCCGGCGCGCGGAAGGCCTATCTGGAGGGACGCGGCTCTGTCGTGATCCGCGCCCGCACCAAGGTCGAGGAGATCCGCAAGGACCGCTACGCCATCGTCGTGACCGAGATCCCCTACCAGGTGAACAAGTCCACGATGATCGAGCGCATCGCGGAACTCGCGCGCGACCGGAAGATCGAGGGCATCGCCCATGTCCAGGACGAGAGCGACCGCTTCGGCGTGCGCGTCGTGATCGAGCTGAAGCGCGACGCGACGGCGGATGTGGTGCTCAACCAGCTCTACCGCTTCACGCCGATGCAGACGAGCTTCGGCGCGAACATGCTGGCGCTGAATTCCGGCCGGCCCGAGCAGCTGACCCTGCGTGGCTTCCTCAAGGCCTTCGTCGATTTTCGCGAGGAGGTCGTCGCCCGACGCACCGCGCACGAGCTGATGAAGGCGCGCGAGCGGGCCCATATCCTGTCCGGCCTGGCCGTCGCGGTCGAGAACGTGGACGAGGTGGTCGCGACCATCCGCGCCTCCGCCGACCGGGGCGAGGCGCGCGAGAAGCTGATGACCCGCCGCTGGCCCGCCGAGAGCATCGCGGACTATATTCGCCTGATCGACGATCCCAGCCACACGATGAACGATGACGGCACCTACAACCTGTCGCTGGAACAGGCCAACGCCATCCTCGAACTGCGCCTGCAGCGCCTGACCGCGCTGGGGGTGAAGGAGATCACGGACGAGCTGGAAGTGCTCGCCGGAAAGATCGCCGACTATCTCGACATCCTTCGCAGCCGCGACCGGATCATGGCCATCATCCGCGACGAGATCGCCGAGGTGCGCGAGAAATACGCGACCCCGCGCCGCTCCGAGATCGCCGATTATGTCGGCGACATGGAGGACGAGGACCTGATCGAGCCGGCCGAGATGGTCGTGACCATCACCAATGGCGGCTACATCAAGCGCACCCCGCTCGACGAATACCGCGCGCAGAAGCGTGGCGGGAAGGGCGTCGGCGGCATGAACATGAAGGACGAGGATTTCGTCACGACCCTGTTCGTCGCCAACACCCACACGGCCATCCTGTTCTTCACCACCGATGGCATGGTCTACCAGCTCAAGACCTGGCGGCTGCCCTTGGGCGGGCGCAACGCGCGGGGCAAGGCGCTGGTCAACATCCTGCCGATCGAGCCGGGCACCGGCATCGCCGCGACCATGCCCGTCGACCGGGACGAGGCCGACTGGGGCGATTTGCAGGTGGTCTTCGCCACCTCGGCGGGCGACGTGCGGCGCAACCGCCTGTCCGACTTCACCAATATCATGCGCAACGGCAAGATCGCCATCCGCCTGCCCGATGACGGCACGCGCCTCGTCAACGCCCGCATCTGCGGCGAGGAGGATGACGTGATGCTGATGACCGCGTCCGGCAGGGCCATCCGCTTCCCCTCCACCGCGGTGCGCGTCTTCAACTCCCGCACCTCCACGGGCGTGCGCGGCATCAAGCTCGGCACCGAGGACCGCGTCGTCTCCATGTCCGTGATCCGGCATTTCGAGGCCGATCCGGCGGAGCGCGCCGCCTATCTCAAGATGCGCCGCGCCGTCGCCGGCCAGACCGAGGAAGAAGCGGGCGACGAGGACGACGTGGCACCGGGTGCCATCAGCCCCGAGCGGTATGCCGAGATGTCGGCGGCCGAGGACCTGATCCTGACGCTGACCGAGAACGGCGCGGGCAAGCTTTCGTCCTCGCACGACTACCCGGTGCGCGGACGCGGCGGCCAGGGCGTCATGGCGATGGACAAGGCGATGCGCGGCGGCGAGCTGATCGCCTCCTTCCCCGTCGATCTTGACGACCAGATCATGCTGGCCACCAATACCGGCCAGTCGATCCGCACGCCGGTCTCGGACATCTCCTTCCGCTCCCGCTCGGCCGGTGGCGTGCGCGTCTTCAACACCCGCGAGGGCGAGAAGGTGGTGAGCGTCGCGTGGATCGCCGATCAGGGTGACGAGGGCGACGACCCGGTGGCCGATGCGCCCGAGCCGGTCTGAGACGGGGCTGTCTGACTGGACCGCCTTCGCGGGCCGGGTTCTGCTCGGCCTGCTCTTCGTGGCAGGCACGGCGCAGAAACTGGTCGACCCCGCCCCGGCGGCGGAGCTGCTGACCGGGCGCGGTCTGCCGGGCTGGCTGGTCTGGCCCGCCACCGCCTTCAACGCGCTCGGCGCGCTCTGCCTGATCGCGGGTCTGTGGCTGCGCCCGATTGCGGCGGCGCTCGCGGCCTACTGCATGGTCACGAGCCTCTTTCACCTGATCCCCGACGATCCGTGGCAGATGAGCATCTTCGTCAAGAATTGGGCCATCGCGGGCGGGCTGCTGGTGCTGGCGGCACAGGGCGGCGGGCGCATCGCCCTCGACCGGCGGGCCTGAGTATTTCCGCCAATCCGAAAGCCTCGCTCCTTTTCAAACCGGGCCGGAGCGCGTAGATCGCGGGGCATGACACACCCCATTCACATCGTCGGCGGCGGCATGGCCGGATGCGAGGCCGCCTGGCAGGCCGCCGAGCTCGGCGTTCCGGTCGTGCTGCACGAGATGCGCCCGACCGTCGAGACCTTCGCCCACCAGACCGAGGGGCTGGCGGAGCTCGTCTGCTCCAACTCCTTCCGCTCGGACGATGACGAGAGCAACGCGGTGGGCCTTCTGCACTGGGAGATGCGGCAGGCGGGCGGGCTGATCATCTCGACCGGCGATCGCCATGCCCTGCCCGCGGGTGGCGCGCTGGCCGTGGACCGCGACGCATTCTCCGACGAGATCACGGCAAAGATCGAGGGCCACCCGCTGATCGAGATCGCGCGCGGCGAGGTGGCGGGCCTGCCGCCCGAGGAGTGGGGCTCGACCATCGTGGCCACCGGCCCGCTGACCTCTCCCGCGCTGGCCGAGGCACTGCGCGCGCTGTCGGGCGAGGAAAGCCTCGCCTTCTTCGACGCCATCGCCCCCATCGTCCATGCCGACAGCATCGACCTGAGCAAGGCGTGGTTCCAGTCCCGTTACGACAAGGGCGAGACGGAGGAGGAGCGCACCGCCTATCTCAACTGCCCGATGGACGAGGCGCAATACGAGGCCTTCATCGACGCGCTGCTCGCCGCGCCCAAGACCGAGTTCAAGGAGTGGGAGCGCGACACCCCCTATTTCGACGCCTGCCTGCCGATCGAGGTGATGGCCGAACGCGGGCGCGAGACCCTGCGCTGGGGACCCATGAAGCCGGTTGGCCTGACCAATCCGCACCAGCCGGACGTGAAGGCGCATGCCGTGGTGCAGCTGCGCCGGGAAAATGCGCTCGGCACGCTCTACAACATCGTCGGCTTCCAGACGAAGATGAAATACGGCGCGCAGACGGATGTGTTCCGATCCATTCCGGGGCTGGAGAACGCCGAGTTCGCGCGGCTCGGCGGCATGCACCGCAACACCTTCCTGAACTCGCCGCGCCTGCTCGACGGCCGGATGCGGATGCGCGCACGCCCCGATCTGCGCTTCGCAGGCCAGGTCACGGGGGTGGAGGGCTATGTCGAGTCGGCGGCGATGGGCCTCCTGGCCGGACGCCTCGCCGCCTACGAGGCGCTGGGGATCGAAATCGCCACGCCGCCGCAGACCACAGCCATCGGCGCGCTGCTCGGCCACATCACCGGCGGGGCGGAGGCGGAGACCTTCCAGCCGATGAACGTGAATTTCGGCCTGTTCCCGCCGCTCGACGCGCCGAAGAAGGGCCGCCGGGGCAAGAAGGACCGCAAGATCGCCTATACGGAGCGGGCCAAGGCCGACTGGCAGGCCTGGCTCGCCGCCCTGCCCGCGCGCGAAACCGTAACGGCTTGAGAAGCCTGCCCCATCCGGTATCCTGACCGTCAGGAGGACCCGGATGACGCAACGCTTCTTGGACAAGGCCTATCGCGACGACACGGACATGGACCGGCTCTATTCCGATTGGGCCGAGAGCTACGACGCGGAACTGGAGGCGAGCGGCTACGCCTCGCCCCGCCGTTGCGCCGAGGCGCTGGCTGCCTGCGATGCGCCGACGGACGGCACCGTGCTCGATTTCGGCTGCGGCACGGGCCTGTCGGGGGGCGCGCTGAAACGCGCCGGGTTCGAGACGCTCGACGGCTGCGACGTGAACGCGGACATGCTCGCCAAGGCGCGGGAGCGGGGGATCTACCGGAACCTGCACGAGATCGCACCGGGCTCCGACGGCCTGCCGGGACCGACGCCGGACAGCATCGCCGCCATCGGCGTCATCGCGCCGGGACATGCGCCGCCCGAGACCATCGATCTGCTGCTCGGCGCCCTGCCCTCGGGCGGACGGCTGGTCTTCTCGCTCAACGACCACGCGCTCGCCGCCCGCAGCTTCGAGGCCCGCATCGGTGCCTGGACCGACAGCGGCTCGGCCCGCTGCCTGTTCCGCGAACACGGCCCCCACATCCCGGCCGAGGATCTGGGCGCGACGGTCTATGTCCTCCAGAAGGGTTGAGCGCTTCGCCCCCTCCCCCACCGGGCCGCTGCATCTGGGCCACGCTTTCAGCGCCCTGACCGCGGCGCGCGGGGCCGACAGGTTCCTGCTGCGCATGGAAGACATCGACACTGCCCGCAGCCGCCCGGACTGGGAGGCGGCGATCGAGCAGGACCTGCACTGGCTCGACCTCGACTGGGAGCGGCCCGTACTGCGTCAATCGGAGCGTCTGCCCCTCTACCGCGACGCCGTCGCGCGCCTGACGGCGGCGGGCCTGACCTATGCTTGCACCTGTACGCGCGGCGACATCCGCGCCGCACTCAGCGCTCCGCAGGAGGGCGCGCCGGTGACGGGGCCGGACGGGCTGGTCTATCCGGGCACCTGCCGCCGGGCCGGGCACCCCGAGGAGGCCAACGCAATCCGCCTCGACATGGCTGCCGCCATCGCTGCCCTGGGCGGCGACGAGGCCGTGCGGCGCCTGACCTTCACCGAACTCGACGAGGGCCCGGAGGGTCAGACGGGGTGCATCCCGCTCGACCCCGACGCGCTGCGCACCGGGGTGGGCGACATCGTGCTGGCGCGCCGCGATATCGGCACCTCATATCACGTCGCGGTCGTCGTGGACGACGCCGCGCAAGCCATCACCCATGTCACCCGTGGGCGCGATCTGTTCGAGGCGACGCCGATCCACCGCATCCTTCAGGCGCTGCTGGACCTGCCGACCCCGCTCTACCGCCACCACCGCCTGATCCGAGACGCTGACGGCAAGCGGCTGGCCAAGCGCGACGACGCCCGTGCGCTGTCCCTGCTGCGCGCGCAGGGCTGGACGCCCGCCGACATCCGCCGCGCCATCGGCCTTTCGGATTCGTAGAAATATCCCCGTCGGCGGCGGCCGTCAGGCGATCGGGTCGGAGGTGATGACCTCCCGCCCGTCCCGGATCGCGGTGTAGAAGCAGGACCGCCGGTTCGTGTGGCAGGCCGGTCCCTCCTGCCGCACGGTCATCAGCAGGCAGTCGCGGTCGCAATCCACCCGCATCTCGATCAGCGTCTGGACGTGGCCCGAGGTCTCCCCCTTGCGCCAGAAGGCCTGACGCGAGCGGCTCCAGTAGCAGACGCGCCCGGTGGCGAGCGTCTCGGCCACCGTCTCCCGCGTCATCCACGCCATCATCAGCACCTCGCCGCCCTCGTCCTGCGCGATGGCCGGGATCAGTCCGTCGGCGGTGTAGCGCAGGGTGGCGGGATCGAATGTCGCGGTCATGGGCGGGCCTCTTTCCTGTACCGTGCAGTCAGCCTATCTAAGAGGCCAACGGCAGAAAGGCGAGAGCATGAGCGACCGCGACGACGAGATGATGAAGCTCTATTCCCAGCGCATCCTGGCGCTGGCGGCCGACATCCCGCATCACGAACGGCTCGACGCGCCCGACGCGACGGTGACGAAACGCTCGCCGCTCTGCGGCTCCACCGTCACGGTGGATGTCGATGTCGAGGACGGGCGGATCACCCGCTTCGGGCAGGACGTGAAGGCCTGCGCGCTCGGCCAGGCCTCGGCTGCGGTCTTCGCCGCGCAGGCCGAGGGTCTGACGCTGGAGGAGGCGCGCGCCGGGCGCGACGCCCTGCGCGCCATGCTCAAGGACGAAGGCCCGGTGCCCTCCGCGCCCTTCGACGGCTACGCGGCGCTGGAACCGGCCCGCGCCTATCGCAACCGCCACGCCTCGATCCTCCTGGTGCCCGACGCAACCGTCGCGGCGCTCGAACAGCTTGCAGACGAAAAAATCGCCGCGACACCCTGAGGGCGCGCGGCGAGTTGGGTCGAGACCGCCCGATCCGGCGCGGCAGGGACATGCGGCGGCGGTGGCAGGCGGGCCGGTCTCGGGGCAGAAAGCGGGCCGATGCTCCGTCAGAACATCAGCGCGCTGACAATCATCACACAGATGGCGGCGAGGCCGATCGCATCGCCGACGATTTCCGTTCCGTGCGTGCGGGCGGTGTTCAGCATGCGGGGGATCATCGCGGCCTCCTGTGTTCCGTGTTGCCTTAACGTTCTCTTAAGAGCCGAGTCGGGTCAAGACAAAACTGGAACATTTGCGAACGTCGCGCGAATTTCCGCTTAGCCGACGGTCAGCAGCCGGATCGCCCGGTCCTGCTCCATCAGGTAGAGCATCGTGCGCACGGCCTCTCCCCGCTCGCCCGCCAGCTCCGGGTCGCGGTCGAGCAGCAGCCGCGCCTCCTTCTGCGCCAGCGCCAGAAGTGCGGTCTGCCGCTCCAGATCGGCGATGCGGAACCGGGGCAAGCCCGACTGCGCGGTGCCCAGCACGTCGCCCGCCCCGCGCAGGCGCAGGTCCTCGTCGGCGATGCGAAAGCCGTCTTCGGTCTCGCGCATGATCTCCAGCCGCGCGCGCGCCGTGTCGCCCAGCGGTGGCTGGTACATCAAGAGGCAGGTCGATTTCTCCGCCCCGCGCCCGACGCGCCCGCGCAGTTGGTGCAACTGCGCCAAACCAAATCGTTCCGCCTGCTCGATCACCATGATCGAGGCGGCGGGCACGTTCACCCCGACCTCGATCACCGTGGTCGCGACCAGCACGCGCGTGCGACCGGCCACGAAATCGGCCATCGCCGCGTCCTTCTCCGCCGGAGGAAGGCGACCATGCACCAGCCCGACGACCCCCTCGCCCAGTGCGAGGCGCAGCGCACGGAACCGCTCCTCGGCGGCGGCCATCTCGACCACCTCGCTCTCCTCGACCAGCGGGCAGACCCAATAGGCCTGCCGCCCCTCGGCGATGGCGGCGCGCAGCCGCGTGACGACCTGCTCCATCCGCTCGGAGGAGACCAGCGCCGTCTCCACCGGCTTGCGGCCCGGCGGCTTCTCGTCGAGCACGCTGAGATCCATGTCGCCATATTGCGCGAGGCTCAGCGAGCGCGGTATCGGCGTCGCCGTCATCACGAGGATATCGACCGCCCGCCCCTTCTCCCCCAGGCTCATCCGCTCGCGCACGCCGAAACGGTGCTGCTCGTCGATGATGGCGAGGCGCAGGTCGGCGAAGGTCACGTCCGACTGGAACAGCGCGTGCGTGCCGACGAGGATGTGGATGCGCCCCTCGGCAAGTGCGGCCAGCTTCTCCTGCCGGACCGGCCCCTTGTCGCGCCCCGTCAGGATGTCGAGCCGGATGCCCTGCCCCTCGGCCAGCGGGGCCAGCGCCTCCAGATGCTGGCGGGCGAGGATCTCCGTCGGGGCCATCAGCGCGGCCTGCCCGCCCGCCTCCACCGCCGCCAGCATGGCGAGCAGCGCGACCAGCGTCTTGCCCGCCCCCACGTCGCCTTGCAGCAGGCGATTCATGCGGATCGGCGCGGCCATGTCGCCGGTGATCTCGGCCACCGCGCGGGTCTGCGCCCCGGTCGGCGCGTAGGGCAGCGCCGCCAGCACCTGCGCCCGCAGCCTGCCGTCCCCCT
>NZ_JAWDKL010000007.1:0-122204 GCF_032464675.1 Roseobacter sp. HKCCA0434 | reverse complement strand
CGGGTTTATCGGCGGCTCGACCCGCATCCACGCTGGCGGTGAGGCGGCGGGTGCGACCTCCGATGCTGGTCGTCCTGCCATCAATGCATTTTGGGGTCACGGCGTCTGAGGGTCCGACAGGCTCGGCTACGAGCAGCCTAAGGCCTTAGAGCCGGGATCGGGGCATTGCTGACGCTGTCGAGAACAGCGATTGCTACGCGCCGAGCAATTGGGCTTCCCCATTCGTACCGTCTGGCAGTTGCCAACTGGCCAGCTCGCCTTTCATCAGCTTAGGCTGAGTGCGTCGGCGCAAGTACGAGGATGGGGCATGGATAACGAAACTCTGAACGAAAGGCTGCTGGGCTGGATGAAGACCAGGGGGCCTGACGACTGGCACAGGGTCGTCAGCACGTATAACTGGGATAACGGTATGAGGCCGCTTCTCTGGATCGCCCGGCAGCCCCAGCTGGACCGCGCGACCGCGCATACGATGTTCTGGCTCACGTCACCGGAATGGTTTCTTCTCGGAAAACTCTACCGCGATGGTGGACGGGATCCATGGGAGGCGGGCGAACGGGAGCTGTGCGTGACCCTGTTCGATCGGGTTCGATCGGGATCGATCCCGGAGGGTGCATTCTCGACCGACCATCGCGACTTCGTGACGGCGGAGCGCTGGGAGAGCTATGCCCTCTTCAAGGGCGCCGATCCGGCCGAGTTCCGCTTGCCCGACTGGATGCATCACGAGATCGCCGGGAGGGTTGTGGACCTGTCCGGTATGGATGAGGGGTATCCGACGGCGTTCTTCGAAAATTAGCGATCTGGCGCGGCGGGAACTGCCCTGCCGATGGTGCGGGATCCATCGCGGCCCGACCGCCTGCACTCGGGACACTCGTCCGTGCAGGCGGCCTTGAGGCTTGGCTTAGCGGCCCGTGATGCCGGGGAAGGCGATGAGGATCGCCAGCGCCAGGACCTGCAGCGCGATGAACGGCAGGAGCGCGCGGAAGATCGTGCCGAGCGAGATGTCAGGTGGCGCCACCGATTTGAGGTAGAAAGCGGCCGGGCCGAAGGGGGGCGAGAGGAAGCTCACCTGCATGTTCATGCAGAACAGCACCCCGAACCAGACCGGATCGTAGCCCAGCGAGGTGATGATCGGGACGAAGATCGGCATGGTCAGGAGCGCGATGCCCACCCAGTCGAGAAACATGCCCAGCACGAACAGCACCGCCATCATGAACAGGAGGATCATCAAAGGCTCGTCGGAGATGTTGCCGATCAGCGCGGACACGAAGCGCACGCCGCCCATCAGGTTGAACACGCCGACCAGTGCCGAGGCGCCGATGCCGATCCAGACGATCATGCCGACGGTCTGCAGCGTCTGCATCGCGGCACCGCGGATCAGGGCGTAGGAGAACTCGCCACGCAGGATGGTGGACAGCATCACGCCGACCACGCCGACGGCGGAGGCCTCGGTCACGCTGGCGATGCCGCCATAGATGGAGCCGAGCACCGCGATCACCACCAGGATCGGCAGGATGAGACCCTTGAGCAGTTTGATCTTCTCCGACAGCGGGGTGTGGTCCTCCTCCTCCACGATCGGTGCGACCGCGGGGTTGAGATAGGCGCGGATCAGAACGTAAGCCACGTAGAACCCCGCCAGCATGAGGCCGGGAAAGAAGGCGGCGGTGAACAGGTCGCCGATCGAGACGTTGGCCGTCAGCCCGTAGATGATGAGGACGATCGAGGGCGGAACCATCGTGCCGAGCGCGCCCCCCGCGCAGACGACACCGATGGCCAGATGCCGGTCATAGCCGAGACGCAGCATCTGCGGCAGCGCGATCAGGCCCAGCAGGACGACCTCGCCACCGATGATCCCGGACATGGCGGCGAGGATGACGGCCACGAGGATGGTCTGGATCGCGACGCCCCCTCGCAGCCGTCCGCCGACCAGACGCATCGCGTCGAAGAGATCGCGGGCGATCCCGGATCGGTCGAGGATCGCGGCCATCAGCACGAACATCGGCACCGACACGAAGACGAAGCTCGACACGAACGAGTAGACGCGGCTCGTGATCAGAGGCACTGCCATCGGCCCGAACCAGCCGAGCGCGAAGATCAGCGCGACCAGCAGCGTCACGAAGGCCAGCGGAATGCCCGAGACGAGCAGAGCGAGCAGCATGCCGAACATCAGGAGCGTCGCGCCCTCGATGCCGAGCCCCTGGAACGAGCCGAAGAATTCCATCACCGCCGTCCCCGTGCGTAGTTGATCGTGAGGATCGCGAACTGCACGGCCATCACCGTCAGCACGATCAGAAGAAAGACCTTCATCAGGCCGGGATAGACCGGATCCCAGGCCGAGCCGGAGCGTTCCAGCCGGAACTCGCCCTGCGGCGTGAAGGCGGCGCGACCGACCATCAGCCAGGCGGCCCAGGCGAACATGGCGCTGGCCGCGGCACAGACGGCGGAGATGATGATATCGAGGGCGCGGCGGATGCGCGGGCCGACCGCGTCGTAGATCAGGACGACGCGGATATGCTTGTCGCGCGCGGTACAAAGCAGCCCGCCATAGACGAAGGCCAGACCGCTGAGGAAGATCGTCGTCTCATGCGCCCAGATCGTCGGGGCGTTGAAGACGTAGCGCAGCACGACCTCCTGGATCAGGATGAAGGCGGCGATCACGATGCCGGCGGCGAAGAGGATGCCGCCACGCTCGACGATGCGGCCCAGCCATCCGGCCTCGCGGATCGGGCCGCTCTCCTCGCGCGGATCGTGCTCCGCCGCGGCGGCGATGTCTGGGTCGCTGGTCATGGGATCACCTCGTCTGAAAGGGCCGGGCGCATCGGTGCGCCCGGCCCGGTCTCGGCTTGCGTCGCGGCTCAGTCGGCCGACAGCAGACCTGCCTCGTCGAGATAGGTGGTCAGGACGTCATAGACGCGCTGCGCGTTGTCCGAGCGCTCCGCGACCTTTTCCCACTCGCCGGTGGCGATGGAGCGGAAGCGGGCACGTTCCTCGGCCGGCCAATCATGGACGGTGATCTCGCCGCCGGCGCGCGCTTCCTCGACCGCGGCCATGTCGGCCTCGGCCAGTGCGTCGACCTGGGACTGGGCGAAATCCTGCACCGACTGCTCGAGGATCTGCTGCAGGTCCTCGGGCAGGGCGTTCCACTTCTCGAGGTTCATCGACACCTCGACCAGCGGCATGGAGTGGAAGCCGGGATAGACCGGGTGCGGGGCGACGTCATGCAGGCCCTGCGCCTGGTTGGTGGAGAACACGGTGTAATCCGCCGCGTCGATCACGCCCTTGTCGAGCGAGGTGAACACCTCGGAGCCGGGCAGGTTCACCGGCGCGGCACCCGCGGCGGCGAAGACCTGCTGCACGAGACCCTCGGGCGCGCGCATCTTCAGACCCTGCAGATCGTCCACGCCTTCGAGCGGCACGGAGGAGACGAAGGCCTCCAGGCCCGGCGTCGTCGCGCCGATGAAGTGCAGGCCATAGGGCTCCAGCAGCTCGTTCATCAGCTCGGCACCGCCGCCCTCGTTCATGAAGGCGAACATCTCCCCGGGCGCGGACCATGCGCCGACCGGGTTGGCGATCAGGCCGAAGGCCGGATCCTTGCCCGAGAAATAGGACGTGTCGGTGATGTGCCCGTCGAGGATGCCGGCGGCGATCGCGTCCTGCGTCTCGTTATGGGCGACGAGCGACTCGACCGGCAGCAGCTCGATCTCGACACGGCCGTCGGTCAGTTCCGACACGCTCTCGGCCCAGCCGGTCTGGAGCATGAAGTTGGGGTTGCCCGCGGGGTCCGAGGACTGGAAGCGGAACGAGAAGTCCTGCGCGGACGCGGCACCGGCGGCGAGTGCGGCAAGTGCCGTGGTGGTGATGATGAGACGTTTCATGTGATCCTCCCTGATCGGTTATGGTCGTCGTGTTCGACGGAGCGGGTCTCGACGCTCCGGGCGAAGTCTTGCGCCTGCGCCACGATGGCTTCGGGCGTCTGGGCGAGGTCGAGGGGCAGCACGCGCGGCCCTTCGGGGGGTTCGAGATCGGCGAACTGGCTGTCGAGCAGGCTGACCGGCATGAAGTGGCCTTGCCGCGCGCTCATCCGCTCGACCAGCAGGGCACGGGTGCCGTGCAGGAAGACGACCGTCAGCGGTCCAAGCCGGGCCTCCAGCCGCTCGCGGTAGCTGCGCTTCAGCGCCGAGCAGGCGATGACGCTGCGCGTCCCGGCGGCCTGCGCGGCCTCGGCCACGTTGTCGAGCCATCCGGCCCGCATCGCGTCGGTCAGCGGGCGGCCCGCGCTCATGTGGGCGATGTTGTCTCGCGGATGAAACTCGTCGGCCTCGACGAATGGGCGGTCGAGCGCGTCGGCCACGCCCCGTCCGATGGTGGACTTGCCCACCCCGCATACGCCCATGACGAGCACATGACCCACGGTCGATCTCCTCCCCTTCGGGGCGATTCGCATGATCGCCCTCGCTTCATTGCGGCTCCGATCGAAAACCGGGCTACATGTTAGCGCTATCATTATTTGACAGCGCTAACATCTGTCAAGAGGATGCGAGAGATCCAAGGCGACCACGGGACAAATATGCGCAACAGCAAGGTGACATTGGCCGATGTCGCGGCGGAGGCCGAAGTGAGCACGATCACCGTCTCACGCGCGCTCAACCGGCCCGAAATCGTGTCCGAGCAGGTGCGCAAGCGGGTGCGCGATGCGGTCGGGCGGTTGGGCTACGTTCCCAACCAGGCAGCGCGTCTGCTGGCCTCGGGGCGGTCCAACGTGATCGGAGTGGTGATCCCCTCGATCTCCAACAACGTGTTCACGGACGTGTTGCGCGGGATCTACGAAGCGGTTGAGGCGACCCCGTTCGAGATCCAGCTCGCCAATGCCCGCTACAAGCCCGAGCGGGAGGAATCGCTGCTGCGAATCTTCGCCGCCCAGCGGCCCGCCGGTCTCATCGTCGCGGGCATCGACCAGACCGAGGCGGCGCGCGGCATCCTCGACACGCTTGACGCGCCCGTGGTGCAGATCATGGAGATCGGCGCCGATCCGGTCGACATGGCCATCGGCTTCTCGCAAGGCGACGCGGCGGCGGCGGCGACGGCCCACCTGATCGCGCAGGGCTACCGACGGCCCGGGTTCCTCGGCGCACGGCTCGACCCGCGCACCCGGCGGCGATTTGAGGGGTTCCGCCGCGCCTGCGAGGCGAAGGGGCTGTTCGATCCCGACTGCATGGAGACGACCGAACAGGCGTCGAGCATCCAGCTGGGGGGCGAACTGCTCGCCGCGCTCCTGACGCGTCGGCCCGAGACCGACGCGGTGTTCTGCAACAATGACGACATCGCCATCGGCGCGCTGTTCGAGGCGCATCGCCGCGGGATCGCGGTGCCGGAGCGGCTGGGCATCTGCGGCTTCAACGATCTGGAGATCGTGCGCCATTCGGTGCCCGCGGTAACTTCCGTGGCCACGCCGCTCTACGAGATGGGCCGGGGCGCGGTGGAGCTGATCGCCGCCCGACTGAAAGGCGAGGACCAGCCCGAGCCGGTGCGCGACATGGGCTTTCGCCTGATGGCCCGCGACAGCACGCAGCGTCGGTAGGGAGCGCGCCGGGCGCTTGGATTTCGCCGATCGCCCCGGCATAGTTGGAGCAAGCGCGAGGACAGCCATGCACGACCACCCGCATCACGACAACGAGCTCGACGAGATGACGGCGCGCGTGCGGGCGCTGGAGACGATCCTGACCGAGAAGGGGCTCGTCGACCCGGCGGCGATCGACGCGATCATCGAGACCTACGAGCACGAGGTGGGCCCACGCAACGGAGCGGAGGTCGTCGCGCGGGCCTGGAGCGACCCGGATTTCGCGGAGTGGTTGCGGCGCGACGCGACGGCGGCCATCGCCTCGATGGGCTTCATCGGTCGGCAGGGCGAGCACATGGTCGCCCTGTTCAACACGCCCGAGGAGCACAACCTCGTCGTCTGCACGCTCTGCTCCTGCTATCCGTGGCCGGTCCTCGGCCTGCCGCCGACCTGGTACAAGGCGCCGGCCTACCGCGCCCGCGCCGTGCGGGAGCCGCGCGCGGTGCTGGGGGAGTTCGGCGTCGATCTGCCCGCCGAGGCGCGCATCCGGGTCTGGGATTCCACGGCCGAGCTGCGCTACCTCGTGATCCCGATGCGGCCCGAGGGGACGGATGAGCTCGATGCGGCCGCGCTGGCGGATCTCGTCACGCGCGACAGCATGATCGGATGCGGGCTGGTTCCCGCACCGGAGGCCGCATGAACGGGCCGCACGATCTGGGAGGCCGCCACGGCTTCGGGCCGGTCGTGCCGGAAGATGCCGGGACGCGCTTCCATGCGGAATGGGAGAAGCGGGCACTGGGCCTCACGCTGGCGGCGGGAGCGCTCGGCCATTGGAACATCGATGTGTCGAGACATGCGCGCGAAAGCCTGCCGCCCGTCATCTACTACACGTCCAGCTATTACGGGATCTGGTTGCGCGCGTTGGAGACCCTACTGAAAGGGGCGGGCGAGCTGTCGGAGGCGGAGTTTGCCGCCGGACATGCGCAGCGACCAGGCAAGCGGGCCGATCGCCGTCTTGCCCCCGAGGCGGTTCCCGGCGTCCTGGCCGCGGGCGGCCCGACCGAACGGCCGGGGCCGCGACCCGGTTTCGCGATCGGCGACAGGGTCCGCACGCGCAACCACCAGCCGCCGGGGCACACCCGGCTGCCATCCTATGCGCGAGCTCGCGTCGGGACGGTGACGGCCTCGCATGGAAGCCATGTCTTCCCCGACAGCAACGCGCATTTCGAAGGGGAGCAACCGCAGCCGCTCTACACCGTGGAATTCACGGCGGAGGAGCTTTACGGCGCGGATGGCGATCCGACCCTGACGGTCAGCATCGACGCCTGGGAGAGCTATCTTGACCGCGCCTGAAGCCCCGTTCGAGCAGCCCTGGCAGGCGCAGCTCTTCGCGATGACGGTCGCCTTGAACGAGGCCGGTGCGTTCACCTGGTCGGACTGGGCGGCCGCGTTCGGCCCGCGCGTGCAGGAGGTCGAGTCAGATGCCTACTGGGACGTCTGGTCGGAGGCGCTCGTCGCGATTCTCGATCAGCGTGGCATCGCGACGTCGACCGATGTCGAAAGGCTGACCCGCCGTTGGCAGGAGGCCGCGCACGCGACGCCGCACGGTCAGCCTATCGAGCTGTCGGCCGCCCCTCAGGATTGACCGGTGTAGGCCTATGCGCTCGGGGGGGCGCTAGAGCATTCGGCAGGGGCAGCCCGTCGCTTCGTCATGGTCCCGGACAGGGATGGTGGCCGAGAGACCAGGATAGCATCTTGAGATCGAGCTGTTCTACGATCTTACCCGCTAGTGCACGCACAACGGTATGTCGTTGCGCGTCGACTTCGAGCAGCAGAAACCGAACCGGGCAGATGCCCAGGAGACAGGGGCACGTCAGTCCCGAATGCCGCGGTCATGGAGACTTCGGCTCAGTGCGATCTGGCGTCGCGATTCCTGTGCTCTCTCAACAGGTTGAGGACGAGTAGGGCCGTGGGGGTCGGCTCCTCCCCGGATCGGCGCACGATGCCGTAATCGGAGACGGCCATGTCCGTCGCGAGGGGCAGGATCGACAGCCGGCTGCCCAGCGACCCGCGCGCGATGAAGAACTCGGCCACCGCCCGTGCGAGGGGCGACACCGCGTTCGTTTCGTTCACATGGGCCAGCGTGAACAGGATCGACGGGGTGCCCAGCACACGCCGGGGCAGCGGAAGGCCGTGTTCCAGCAAGTAATTCTCCGCCGTTCGCCGTAAAAGCCCGCCGGGGGGCTGCATGACCCAGTCATAGGCCAGGCAATCGTCGAGCGTCACGTCGGGCTTGCCGACCAAGGGATGCTCCAGCCGGACGACGAGGCTGATCGGTTCGGGGCCGATCATGTCGATCAGGAAGGGCCGCGCATCCGCACCGTCGGGAATGCGCCCGATATAGAGGTCGATCTCGTCCGACAGCAGCGCGTCCGACAGGCGGTCTGAGGTGTCGATATGGACGCTCGTCTCGATGTCCGGATAGGCGACGCGCATCTCGCGCAGGGTGGGCAAAAGCAAGTCGAGCGACGGTCCGGTCACGGAGCCGATGCGGACGTGCCCCCGCGTTCCCTCGGCGATCTGGGCGATCTCCTGCCGGGTCCGCTCCAACCCGCGCAGCATGGCGCTCGCTTGTCCAGCGAGCAGGGCGCCTGCCTCCGTCAGGAGGATGCCACGCGACTGGCGCGTGTGGATCGGCGTGCCGAGCATCAGTTCGAGCTGGCCGAGGATGCGCGACGCGGTCGGCTGGGTCATCCCGACCTGCTGGGCCGCCGCGCTGATCTGATCGGTGTCGCGCAGCGCCGCGAGCAGTCGCAGGTGGGAGAACTTGAGCCCGCTCAGGGTGAGGTCCCGCGGGATCTTCGGTTTTTCGGCGCGCGGCATCGATATGCTCCATATGGTATATCATGCGTATGCAATCGAATTTGACTGATATGTCTGTGTCCTGCAAGCCTGACCCCATCGACGTTGCCGGACCGGCGTTCCCCGAGGGGGCAAACCCGGCGCGGCTGGCCGAAGTGCCCCCGGCGTCAAGACGAACAGGAAGGATGCGCTCGATGCTCTTGTCGCAATATCGCCACCGGGACGGCCGGGTTCAGGTCGTCGCCCGCGACGGGTCGGAGGCCTATGATCTGCGGACCGACCTGACGCTCTACGGTCTGGCGATGTTGGCGATCGAGCGCGAGACAACGCTGCGCGAGCTGATCCCGTCCCTGGGTTTGGGGGCTGCGGTGGACCTGGGCGTGTTGGCAGGGGACGGTCGGCTGCTGCCGCCGGTGACGCATCCCGACCCGGCCCACCTGCACCTGACGGGAACCGGGCTGACGCATCTGGGCTCCGCTTCCACGCGGTCGGCGATGCATGCCGCGGACGCCGCGAGCGAGACGGACTCCATGCGGATGTTCCGAATGGGCGTGGAGGGCGGCAAGCCTGCGAACGGGTCTGCGGGCGTTCAGCCGGAATGGTTCTACAAGGGAAACGGCGCCGCGCTGGTCGCGCCCGGTGCGCCTCTGGTCAGTCCCGCCTTCGGCCAAGATGGCGGGGAGGAGCCGGAGATCGCGGGGCTTTACGTCGTCGCGCCGGACGGCACGCCGCACAGGGTGGGCTTCGCGCTCGCCAACGAGTTTTCCGACCATGTGACGGAGCGGCAGAACTACCTCTACCTCGCCCATTCCAAGCTGCGGCCCTGCGCGATCGGCCCCGAGCTGCTGGTGGGCGATCTGCCCGACAGCGTGGAAGGGGTCAGCCGCATCCGGCGGGGGGACGGGACGATCTTCGAAAAGCCGTTCCTGTCCGGCGAAGCGAACATGTCCCATTCCATCGCCAATCTGGAACATCATCACTTCAAGTACGACCTGTTCCGCCAGCCAGGCGATGTCCATGTCCACATGTTCGGGACGGCGACGCTGTCCTTCGCCGACGGGGTCGAGACGCGCGATGGCGACATGTTCGAGATCGAGGCCGCACCGTTTGGCCTGCCGTTGCGCAATCCGCTGCGCCAGGCGCCACTGGGCCGCCCCGAGCCGCTGACCGAAGTGAGGGCGTTGTGAGCTTCCGCGCGGCGGAATGGCCGCGTCGCCTGCGCAGCCAGGAGTGGTACGGCGGCACCAGCCGGGACAGCATCTACCACCGCGGCTGGCTCAAAAACCAGGGCTATCCGCACGATCTGTTCGACGGGCGCCCCGTTATCGGGATCCTGAACACCTGGTCTGACCTCACGCCGTGCAACGGGCATCTGCGCGAGCTGGCGGAGAAGGTGAAGGCCGGGGTCTGGGAGGCGGGGGGCTTCCCGCTGGAGGTGCCGGTCTTCTCCGCCTCGGAGAACACGTTCCGTCCGACGGCGATGATGTACCGCAACCTCGCGGCGATGGCGGTCGAAGAGACGATGCGCGCGCAGCCCATCGACGGCGCGGTCTTGCTGGTCGGGTGCGACAAGACCACGCCTAGCCTGATGATGGGCGCGGCCTCCACCGACATTCCCTCGATCGTCGTGACCGGCGGACCGATGCTCAACGGTTGGTTCCGCGGGCAGCGCGTCGGATCGGGCACCGCGCTGTGGCAGATGAGCGAGGACATCAAGGCGGGCAAGATCGGCCGGGAGGATTTCCTGGAGGCCGAGCAGGCGATGAGCCGATCCTCGGGAACCTGCAACACGATGGGCACGGCCAGCACGATGGCGAGCATGGCGGAGGCTCTCGGCATGGCGCTGTCGGGCAATGCGGCCATTCCGGCGGTGGATGCCCGCAGGCGCGTCATGGCCCAGATGTCGGGTCGGCGCATCGTGCAGATGGTCAAGGACGATCTGAAACCGTCGGACGTGATGACGCGCGCGGCGTTCGAAAACGCGGTCCGCGTCAACGGGGCGATCGGCGGCTCGACCAACGCGGTGCTGCACATGCTGGCGCTGGCCGGGCGTGTCGGGGTCGAGTTGACGCTCGATGACTGGGACGCGCTGGGCCGGGACGTGCCGACCATCCTCAACCTGATGCCGTCGGGCGAGTACCTGATGGAGGAATTCTTCTACGCCGGCGGCTTGCCTGTGGTGCTCAAGCGGCTGGGCGAGGCGGGTCTGTTGCATCGTGACGCGCTGACCGTTTCGGGCGGGGGCATCTGGGACGAGGTCAAGGATGCGCGCAACTGGAACGAGGATGTGATCCGGCCCGCCGACCGTCCGATCACCGCGAGCGGCGGCATCGCGGTGCTGCGGGGCAATCTCGCGCCCGAGGGGGCGGTACTGAAACCGTCCGCCGCGTCGCCCCGCCTGATGCGGCATCGCGGGCGCGCGGTCGTCTTCGAGGACATCGACGACTACAAGGCGCGGATCGCCGACGATGCGCTCGACATCGACGAGACCTGCGTGATGGTCCTGAAGAATTGCGGCCCACGCGGCTATCCAGGCATGTCCGAGGTCGGCAATATGGGCCTGCCGCCCAAGGTGCTGAAGAAGGGGATCACCGACATGGTCCGCATCTCGGACGCGCGCATGTCGGGCACCGCTTACGGGACCGTGGTCCTGCACACCGCGCCGGAAGCGGCCGTCGGCGGGCCGCTCGCCGTGGTTCGGGACGGGGACATGATCGAGATCGACGTGGCCGCGCGCCGGTTGCATCTCGACGTCCCGGACTCGGAGCTCGCCGCCCGGCTGGCGGACTGGACGCCGCCGGGTGATGCGCCCACGGGTGGTTATGCCAGACTGTTCCACGACCATGTCGAAGGGGCCGAGACGGGGGCGGATTTCGACTTCCTCAAGGGCTGCCGGGGACGGGAGGTGCCACGTGACAGTCACTGAGATCGCGCTGGTCGGCATCGGCAAGATCGCCCGCGACCAGCACATCCCCGCCGTCCAGGACAATCCTGCCTTCCGGCTGGCCGCGACGGTCAGCCGCTCGGGCGGGGTGGAGGGGGTCGAAAACCACGCGACGGTGGAGGCGCTGCTCTCGGCCCGGCCCGATATCTCCGCTCTGTCGCTGACCATGCCGCCGGGGCCGCGCTACGAGGCCGCCGCCTGCTGCATCGCGGCGGGGCGCCACACCATGCTGGAAAAGCCACCCGGCGCGACGGTGGCCGAGGTGCTGAAGCTGGACCGACAGGCCCGCGCGGCCGGTGTGACCCTGTTTGTGACCTGGCATTCGCGCCATGCGCGCGCGGCGGATGCGGCGCGGCGCTGGCTGGCCGGACGCGCCGTGCGGTCCGTCCGGATCGACTGGCGCGAGGATGTGCGCAAGTGGCATCCGGGGCAGGATTGGATCTGGCGGCCCGGCGGGCTGGGCGTCTTCGATCCGGGCATCAATGCCCTGTCGCTGGCGACGGCCATCCTACCGGTGGAACTGCACCTGACCGCGGCGACGCTGGTTTTTCCGGAAAACCGCGATACGCCGATCGCCGCCGATCTCACCTTCGCCGGCCCGGAGGGGATCGAGGCGACGGCGGGCTTCGACTGGCGCGAGCAGGGCGGGGAGACCTGGCAGATCGCCGTCGAGACCGATGAGGGTCCGCTGGTCCTGACCGATGGCGGCGCGCGCCTGATGATCGACGGCGCGGACCAGCCGGTGGAGGGGCCGGGCGAGTACCCATCGCTCTACCGCCGGTTCGCGGAGTTGATCGACACGGGCGCGAGCAGCGTCGATGTCGAGCCGCTGATCCACGTCGCCGATGCCTTCATGCTGGGGCGGCGCGTGACCGTCGCGCCTTTCCACGACTGAACGACCGGAGTTTCCATGACCGAGCTTACTGGACAGCACTATATCGCGGGCGACTGGGTCGACGGCGGTGGGAGCTTTTGCTCCGACCCGGTGTCGGGATCCCCTTTGACGGTCTGCGCGGGTGGGGCGGCGGAAATGGACGCGGCCCTGCGCGCCGCCGAGGAGGCTTTCGTCACCTATGGCTGGATGCCGCGGGAGCGGCGGGCGGAGTTCCTCGACGCGATCGCGGAGGAGATCGAGGCGCGCGTCGATGCGATCGTGCAGGTCGGGATGGCGGAAACGGGATTGCCCGAACCGCGCCTCAGGGCGGTGGAGTTGCCACGAACCGCCAATCAGCTGCGCCTGTTCGCCGCGCATGTCCGCGACGGAGCCTATCTCGACCGACGCCATGACGCAGCACTGCCGGAGCGCCAGCCGATGCCGCGCCCGGATCTGCGGATGATGCAGCGGCCGCTCGGCCCTGTGGGCGTGTTCGGCGCGTCTAACTTTCCACTCGCCTTCTCCACCGCGGGGGGCGACACCGCCGCGGCGCTCGCCGCCGGGTGCCCCGTCGTCTATAAGGGCCATCCGGGTCATCCGGGCTGTGGGGAGCTGGTCGCCCGCGCGATCGCGGCGGCGGCGGGGAGGACCGGGATGCCCACGGGCGTCTTCGGCTTCGTTCAGTCGAACACCAACGAGGCAGGCGAGGCACTGGTCACGCATCCCCTGACGCGGGCCGTCGGATTCACCGGGTCCTATCGCGGCGGCAAGGCGCTGTTCGACCTTGCGATGGCGCGCGACGAGCCGATCCCCTTCTTCGGCGAATTGGGAGCGGTCAATCCGGTCTTCGTCCTGCCCGCGGCACTGGCCGCGCGGGGAGAGCGGATCGGTGCCGACTGGGCGGCTTCGCTGGTCATGGGGGTCGGTCAGTTCTGCACCAATCCCGGTGTCGTGGTGCTGCCCAACGGTGCGGGGCAGGACGCGTTCGTGGAGGCGGCCCGCGCCGCACTCGCAGGCACGCAGGCGCAGCCGATGCTGACGGCGGGGACCGCGGGGGCCTACCGGGACGGGCTCTCGGCGTTGGCCGGGGTTGGCGGCGTCGAGACGCTGCATTCCGCTCCGGGCGAGGGGCGCGAGGGTGGGCCGGGGCTGTTCGCCGTGTCGGGCGACGACTGGCTGCAACAGCCGGAGCTGGCGTACGAGGTCTTCGGTCCGGCGGGGCTGGTCGTTCGGGCCGCCGACGCCGACCAGGTGCAGGCCATCGCGCAAGGGCTTTCGGGACAACTGACCGCGACCCTGCAGATGGAGGACGAGGACCTGCCGATCGCGCGGGCGCTCATCCCTGTGCTGGAGCGCAAGGCCGGGCGGGTCCTGGTCAACGGCTTTCCCACCGGGGTCGAGGTGGCGGATGCGATGGTCCATGGCGGGCCGTTCCCGGCCTCCACCAATTTCGGCGCGACGAGCGTGGGGACGCTGGCCATCCGGCGGTTCCTGCGGCCCGTCTGCTATCAGAACATGCCTTCGGAACTGCTGCCGGAGGATCTGAGGGACTGAGTGTCCCTCGCACGGAATGGCCGGACACCGGGGGGAACCGGGGTCCGGCCTGACAAAGGGGTCGTCGCGAAAGGACCAGCCCCGTTCATCAAAGGGAGTGAAACAATGAAGAGCATACTTTTGGCAAGTGCCGCGATCGTCGCGGGCACCGCAGCCTCGGCCCAGACGGTCGGGTTCTCGCAGATCGGATCGGAATCGGGCTGGCGTGCCGCCGAAACGACGCTGACCCGTCAGCAGGCCGAGGAACGCGGGATCGACCTGCGCTTTTCCGACGCGCAGCAGCGGCAGGAGAACCAGATCTCCGCGATCCGGTCCTTCGTCGCGCAGGGCGTGGACGCGATCCTGCTCGCCCCGGTCGTCGCGACCGGCTGGGACAGCGTGCTGGAGGAGGCCGCGGAGGCGGAGATCCCCGTCGTCCTGCTCGATCGTCTCGTCGACAGTTCCGACGAGCTTTACCTGACGGCGGTCGGCTCCGACCTGGTGCACGAGGGGGAGGTCGCGGGCCAGTGGCTCGTCGACAACAAGCCCGAGGGCGAATGCCGCGTGGTGGAGCTTCAGGGCACCACCGGCTCTTCCCCCGCGATCGACCGCGCGACGGGATTCCGCAACGCGATCGAGGGCAATGCCGATATCGAGATCGTGCGCAGCCAGACCGGCGACTTCACCCGTTCGGGCGGCAAGGAGGTCATGGAGAGCTTCCTGCAGGCCGAGAGCGGCAACGACATCTGTGCGCTCTACGCCCATAACGATGACATGGCGCTGGGGGCGATCCAGGCGATTACCGAGGCAGGCATGGATCCGGGCGGTGACATCCTGATCGTGTCGATCGACGCGGTGCCCGACATCTTCCAGGCGATGGCGAACGGGGATGCGAACGCGACGGTCGAGCTGACGCCGAACATGGCCGGTCCCGCCTTCGACGCGCTGGAGGCGTACTGGGCAGACGGGACGGAACCGGAGAAGTTCATCCAGACCGAATCCCGTCTCTACACGCAGGCCGACGATCCGCTGGCAGAGTACGAGGCTCGCAAGGATCTGGGCTATTGATCGGGAGGCCGGGGTGGGTCACCGCCCCGGCCACTTCCGGCGACGAGGACGAAACGATGCTTCTGACCATCCGTGACCTCAGCAAGTCCTTTCCGGGGACGAAGGCTCTGGACGGCGTGGATTTCGACCTCGCCGCGGGCGAGGTCCATGCCCTGCTCGGCGAGAACGGTGCGGGCAAATCCACGCTCATCAAATGCATGACCGGCGCCTACCGGCGTGATGCCGGGGAGATTCGGCTGGACGGAGAGGCCGTCTCTCCCGCCAGTACGGCGGAGGCGCAGGCGCTGGGCATCGGCACGGTCTACCAGGAGGTCAACCTGCTGGAGAACCTGACCGTGGCGCAGAATCTCACCTTCGGGCGGGAGCCGCGCCGCTTCGGCCTGGTGGACGGGCGCAGGCAGCGGCGACAGGCGCGGCGGATGCTAAAGGACTACGGACTCGACATTGATGTCGGGCGGGATCTGGGCAGCTATTCGGTCGCCATTAGACAGATCGTGGCGATCGCGCGCGCGGTCGAGGTCTCGGGCAAGGTCCTGATCCTCGACGAGCCAACGGCGAGCCTCGATGCGACCGAGACGCGAATGTTGTTCGATATCGTCCGGCGCCTTCGGGATCGCGGGCTGGGCATCGTCTTCGTCTCGCATTTCCTCGACCAGGTATTCGACTTGACCGACCGGGTCACGGTGCTTCGCAACGGGTGCAAGATCACGACGGAGAAGACTGCCGAACTCGACCGGCTCTCACTGATCCGGCACATGCTTGGGCGAGAGCTGGAAGCCGTGGAAAGTGCCGGGGCGCAGGCCCCCGCGCAAGGCGTCGGCGGCAAGGAGGCCGTGCGGTTCGACGGGTTCGGCCGGGCAGGGCTGGTCGAGCCGTTCGACCTGACCGTGCGCGAGGGGGAAGTCATCGGTCTGGCGGGGCTGCTCGGATCAGGGCGGACGGAAACCGCCGAGCTGATGTTCGGCGTCCGTCAGGCCCAGACCGGCACGGCGACCGTGGACGGAACGCCGACCGCGCTCACGTCCCCGCGGGAGGCGATCGCCGCCGGGTTCGGATTCGCCCCCGAGGACCGGAAGATCGACGGCATCGTGCCGGACCTCTCGGTGCGAGAGAACATCATCCTCGCGCTGCAGGCGAGGCGCGGATGGGCCCGTCCCATCCCGCGGGCCGAGCAACACCGACTCGCCGAGGACTATATTCAGAAGCTCGATATCCGCACTTCGGATGCCGAGAAGGCCGTGGGCGAGCTGTCCGGCGGCAACCAGCAGAAGGTCGTGCTGGCGCGCTGGCTGGCGATGAACCCGCGCTTCCTGATCCTGGACGAGCCGACGCGCGGGATCGATGTCGGCGCGCATGCCGAGATCCTGCGCCTGATCGCACGTATTACCCAAAGCGGCATGTCGCTGCTGGTGATATCGTCCGAACTGGACGAACTGGTCGCCGCGGCCGACCGGATCATCGTCGTGCGCGACCGCGCCCATGTGGCGGAACTGACCGGCGCGGACGTGTCGACCGACGCGATCGTCCGTGCGATCGCCGCCCCCGACGAAGGGAGGGCCGCCTGATGCCCCGCGCAATTCGCCGCTGTTTGCCGCAAATCGTCACGCTGGCCGTGCTGATTGTGCTGGTGACGCTCTTCTTCCCGCAATTCCTGACGATCTCGCTGGAGAACGGCCGCCTGACCGGGCCCGTGGTCGACATCTTGAAGCGCGGCGCGCCGGTCGCCCTGCTGGCCGTGGGCATGACGCTGGTGATCGCGACGAAGGGCATCGACCTGTCCGTCGGGACGGTGATGGCGATATCGGGGGCGGTCGCGGCCTGGACGCTCGCATCGGGGATGGGCGTGCTGCCGGCCTTGGGCCTGGCGGTTCTGGCCGGGCTCGCCTGCGGGCTGTGGAACGGGTGCCTGGTCGCCTTCGTCGGTATCCAGCCCATCGTGGCGACGCTGATCCTGATGACCTCGGGCCGTGGCATCGCGCAGCTCATCACGGAGGGGCGTATCCTGACCTTCTCGGAGCCCGCCTTCGCGTGGTTCGGGTCCGGCACGGTCGTGGGCATACCCGTCCCCGCCCTGATCTGGCTCGTCACCGGCGTTGCGGTCGCGGTCCTGATGCGGCGCACCGCCTTGGGGCTGCTGGTGGAATCGATCGGCATCAATCGCGCGGCATCGGCGCTGGCGGGCGTGAACGCGCGGGTGTTGCTGTTGGCCGTCTACATGGCCTCCGGTCTGTGCGCTGCTTTGGCCGGGATCATCGCAACGGCCGACATCCGCGGAGCGGACGCGAACAATGCCGGGCTGTGGCTCGAACTTGACGCGATCCTCGCCGTGGTGATCGGTGGCAACTCGCTGCTCGGCGGGCGCTTCTCCATCGCCGCATCCGTGCTGGGCGCGCTGATCATCCAGACCGTGGACACCGGCATCCTGCTGGCCGGTTTCCCGTCCGAATACAACCTGATCATCAAGGCGGGGCTGGTGCTGGCGATCCTTCTGGTCCAGTCCCCGAACCTCGCGGCGCACTGGTATTTCCTGCGCGCCCGGCTGGGACGAGGGCGGGATGCCGGGACACTCGCCGACAAGGAGGCATCGTGATGTCCGTGAACCCCAGACTGTTCCCGCTGCTCGCCACCATCGCGATCTTCGTGGCGGCCTACATCATCTGCTGGCTGCAGTTCCCGTTCATGCTGTCGACCCGCGTGGCCGGAAACCTGCTGACGGACAATGCCTATCTCGGCATCGTCGCCGTGGGGATGACGGTCGTCATCCTGTCGGGCGGGATCGACCTGAGCGTCGGCTCGGTGATCGCGTTCTCGGGCGTGTTCATCGCCGTCATGCTTCGCGATACCGGTCTGCATCCGCTGGTCGTGTTCGCCCTCCTGCTGATCGTCACGACGGCCTTCGGCGCGGCGATGGGAGCGATCATCCACTGGCTCGCGATGCCGGCCTTCATCGTGACGCTGGCCGGCATGTTCCTGGCGCGCGGCGTGGCCTACATGCTGACCATCGATTCAGTGGCGATCGACCATGCCTTCTTCGACATGCTGCAGGACGCCTATTGGCGGATGCCGGGCGGGGGGCGGTTCACGCTGATCGGGGGGCTGATGCTGCTCTCGATCCTTCTGGGGACAATCGTCGCCCACCGGACCCGGTTCGGGGCCAGCGTCTTCGCCATCGGGGGAGGGGCGGCGACCGCGCGGCTGATGGGGGTGGAGGTCGCGCGGACCACGATCGGGATCTATGCGTTTTCGGGGCTGATGGCGGGGATCGCGGGGATCGTGTTCGCGATCTATACCGGCTCGGGCTACCCGCTCGCGACCGTGGGAACCGAGCTGACGGCCATCGCCGCTGTCGTCATCGGTGGGACGCTCCTCACCGGGGGGGCGGGATACATGTTCGGAACGCTGTTCGGCGTCTTGACGATGGGCTTGATCCAGACCTACATCGTCTTCGATGGGTCACTTTCTAGCTGGTGGACCAAGATCGTCATCGGGGCTCTGCTGCTGTCGTTCATCGTCCTGCAGAAGGGGTTGCTGAGACTGACCTCACCGACCTGACGGCGCGGACGGACCGGTTTGGTCGAAGGCGTCGCGGTGCTCTGCCGCCGCCGATCGCTATGGCTCGATGGACAGCCAAAGCTCGTCAGGGTCGAGATGCGTGTAATCCAGGCGCTGGGCTTGCAGCCAGCGTTCGAGATGGCGCAGGAAGTCGGCGGGGCCGTGCTGGACCGGGCGGTAACGCGGGCTCCAGCCCGGCGATCCGCCCCAATTGTCCCACGGACGCTCGGCATTCAGATGCGGTCCGAGGCGGCAGCCGACGAGGGCCACCTTGCCGACGGACTCAAGCGTCTGCCGGGAGATGATCCCGCTGCGGTCTGAGCGGGAGCCGAGCGAGACCTCGCAGGCCGGATGATCCGCCGAGGCGTAGGGCGTCGCGCGGACGCCCTCGAACCATTGCCGGGCGACGAAATGGTGGCCGGGGGCCGTGCCCTCTGCCGTGAAGTCGCAGTCGTGGCAGACGAAGCCGTGGGCCGCGTCGATCCGCGTCGACGGGGCGAGCGCCCAGGTCCGGTCGGTCCGCCCGATGCGCGTGCGGATCTCGCAGCGCTCGAACAGGGCCGTCGCGCCCCCGAAGATGAAATCGACATCGCCTTCGATGAGGCAGTCGGTGAGGTGGGTCCGGCCCGTCCCCTGGAGGTAGAGCGTGTCCTGATGGCTGGTGAGGCGCAGATCGTGCGCGTGCAGCCCGTCAGCCTTCGCCATGTGCAGGGCAACGGCCTGGTGCTGTCCGTCCGCGTCGGGCCGGTCGCAGGCGTGAGTGTTGGTGATGTCGAGATGGGCGAGATGGGTGCCGTCACGCTCGACCCGCAGGACGGCGCTGTTGTCGGTGCCGATATGGGTGCGGGCCGCGATGCGCTCGTGGATGGCGCGGCTGGCCGGGTGAGCCTGCCGGAAGACATTGCCGTAGCGGCGCCGGTACTCTGCGCCCGGCATCCGTGCATCGATATCCGCGACGAGCCGCGCGCGGTCGGGTCCGGGCCGTCCCCGGATCGTCAGGGGCGGTCCGGGGCGCGGGATGTAGACGGGGCCGGTATGGGATCCGGGTGCAAGCTCGACGGTCAGACGCCGGTCGCCGCCTTGCAGGCTGGCGTGATCGACAGCTTGCTGGAGCGTCGCGAAAGCCTTGGGACTTGCGGGATCGACCAGAAGATCGGGCGGGGCGTCACGGGGCGGGGGGCCTGCCATGTCGGGGCCGAGAACCGCCGTCGCGAGGTCGGGCGCGCGCGGCATCAGCCCACCGCGATCTCGGCGGAGAGGTCGGAGCGGACCAGCGATGCGGCCATCATCAGCGGGCCGACCCCCTTGGGATCGTCCACGCGCAGCCGCTCGGATACGTAATAGGCCGCGGTGCCGTCGCGGTAGCGTCCCTCGAACTGCCCCAGACCGGCGACATGGCAGATCCGCTGCATCCGGCGCTGTCCGTCCGGGTCACGCTCGACGCAGGCCGCGACAGCCCGCAGTGCGCCGCGCCCGTCCGGTGCGGCGAGGCCGAGGGAGGCGGCCTTGAGAAAGGCATAGGTGAACATGGCCGAGGCGGAGCTTTCGGCATAGTTGCCCTCCAGATCCGGCTGGTCGATGACCTGCAACCACAGGCCGTCGGAACGCTGCACCTCTCCCACCCGGCGGAGGAGCGATTCCGTCCGGGTGCGAAATGGGGCGAAGCGGTTGGGGCCGACCAGCTCCGCGATATCGACCAGCGCCATCGCCAGCCAACCGAGCGCACGCGCCCAGTGCGCGGAGGTCTGGCCGGTGTCGGGGTCGGCCCAGGGCTGCTTGTGCGTCTCGTCGACGGCGTGGGCGTAGAGGCCGGTCGCGGGCACATGAGTCATCTCGAGCGCGGTGTCGAGCTGCGCGAGCGCGTCGTCCACCAGCGCAGGTGTACCGATCCGTTGGCCATAGCCGATCTGGAACGGCAATCCCATGTAGAGCCCGTCGAGCCAGACCTGCCAGGGATAGCGCAGCTTGTGCCAGTAGACGCCCGAGCGCGTCCGTGGGTGGGTCGAGAGCTGATCGGCCAGCCGGGCCGCCGCGGCGAGGTAGCGCGGATCGCCCGTGATCTCGTCCAGCGCCAGCAGGGCGCGGCCCGAGAGGATGTTGTCGATGTTGTAGTCGTGGGGATCGTAGCCCGCGAGCCGGTTTCCGTCGCCGATCTGCGCGTCGACGAGGCGGACGAGGTGGTCGCGCCAGCGCGCCTCTCCGGTCTGCCGCCACAGCAGTTCCAGCCCGCGGTAGAGCAGGCCGTCCTCGTAGCACCACGCGCCGCCCTTGTAGGGGACGTGGGCGGTGGCGTAAGCGTCGAAATAGTCGCTCAGCATGGGGTCTCCTCGGAACTGGTCCGCGCGACGGTGTCGACGGTGCCGCTCACCTCGGCGAACTCGCTGAGCATCGCGATGCCGGCGACGGCCGCCACATGCAGGGCCATCAGCGGCGGGGCAGGGGGGGCGTCGGCGACGGAGATGCTCACATCGTCGAGCCGGATGCCGGACACCGGCGCCTCCGGCAGGCCCAGGATCGCGACACCCGCGCAGGTGACGTCGCGGGCGGTGACGCGCGACAGGGCCACGTTCTCGATGACGGGGGTGTTTTCGTCGACGGCGCGCGGGGCGCGGGACTGAACCCAGTCGTCCTTGCCGTCGGGGTCGCAGAAATAGAAGGCGTTGATGGCGAGCGGGGTCGCGACGCCCGTCATCGCCACGTCCTCCATCACGATGTTGCGGATGCGGCCGCCGCGTCCGCGCCGGGTCTTGAGACGCAATCCGCGATCGGTGCCGACGAAGTCGCAGGCGGAGATGCGCACGTTCTCGACCCCGCCCGACATCTCGGAGCCGATGACGACCGCCCCGTGTCCGTGCTGCATGCGTGAATGGCGGATGGAGAGGCGGGTGCAGGGGGCGAGGTGATCGTCCTCGCCCGCGGGTCCCCGCTTGCCCGCCTTGATCGCGATGCAGTCGTCCCCGACCGAGAAGTCGAGTCCGGTGAGCCGGGCGTCGGTGCAGCTTTCGGGGTTGAAGCCGTCGGTATTGGGGCTGTCCTTAGGGTTCAGGATGGTCAGCGCCGCGGCGCGCAGGCGGTCGCAGCGATAGGGGTGGATGGTCCAGCTCGGTGCGTTGCGGCAGGTCACGCCGGTCAGGATGACGTCGTCGCAATAGAGCAGGTGCATCAGGCGCGGGCGGCGCGCGCCGTCGCGCGTTTCCTTCGGCCAGCTCCACCAGTCGCCGCGATCCCCGCCGCCGTCGAGCGTGCCGCGCCCCGTGATGGCGAGGCGGGGGCAGTCGATCGCGGTGATGAGGGCGGCGAAGCAATTTTCGGGCAGACCTTCCCACGAGCCGAGAGGGCGTCCCGAGCGGTCACGGGCGGGCAATTGCGGCCAATCGGCGCGTGAGGCGGGCGCGGCCAGTTCCGCGCCGCCCGCGAGATGCAGGACCATGTTCGGGCGCAGGAACAGGGGGCGCGTCTCGTAGCGGCCCGGCGGGATGTGGAGCGTCCCGCCCTCGGGCACGGCATCGAGGGCGTGTGCGATGGCCTCGGTGCAATCGGTGTCGGGCGCCGCGCCGTGATCGGTTATATCGACGAGCCCTGCGCAGGCGGACGTGCGGAAAGTCATTTCCCCGAGCCGGGTCGCCAAGCGATAGTCGGTCGCGGGCACGAGGTCGTCGAGGAACAGGGTGCAGGCCTCCGCCCGCCCCGTCTGCACGGGCTGCTTGGTGCCCGCCTGCTCCAGCTGCCAGTCGAGCGGGCGGGGTTGCGCGTGGCGCGCGCCGGCGGGCGCGATGAGAAGGGCGGCCGTTCTTGGCGTGACGGCGAGAACCTCGAAAACGGTCATGTCATGCGATCTTCAATCGAAGCGGAAAGTGGCGGGGCGGGCAGCGGGTCTGCCCGCCCCGGTGACGGCGGGACGTCAGCTTTCGATGTCCTCGAGCACTTCCTCGATGGCCATCATCATCTCGGCGGCGGCTTCGCGCGCGTCGATCTCGCCATAGGCGAACAGTTCGAGGTTGTCCTGCAGCGCGGAGCGGACGTCGGGATGCTCCATGAACGGATGGATCGCGGGCCCCTCGGCGTCGAGAACCTTGTTCTGCGCATCCATCTGCGCGGGGGCGATGGCGTCCGCGCCGACCAGCATGTCGCGCGCGCCGTTGGAGGCGGGCACGCCGCGCGTCGCGCCGAGGGCCATGACGCCCTCCTCCTCGTTCAGCAGGCAGTTGAGGATCTGCGCCGCGGCCTCGGGGTGCTCGGAATTGGCCGAGATGGCGAAGACCATGGACGCCTTGCGGTAGACGCCGGGCGTCTGCTGCCCGTCCTGGCCGAGCAGGCCGACATATTCGATCTCCTGACCATCGGCGAGCGGGTCGGAGATCTTGAAATAGGTCGAATCCCACTGGTAGGTGCCCGCGATCCGGCCTTCGGTCCAGTCGGGGTTCTCATGCAGCGGGATGTTGCCTGCCGCCGCGTGATCGGGCCAGGAGGGCACGACGTGGTTGTCCACCAGCGTCTGGTAGAACTCGATCGCCTCCACCAGCTCGTCCTCGGTCCACAGGAGCTCGTTCGTGGCCGGGTCGATCAGCGGCTTGCCCGTATTTTGCGTGCCGTAGAGGGTCACCAGCAGCGAGGCGTCGAGGCCGATGCCCTCGAACGGGTAGTAGTCCTCGCCCAGCCGCTCCGCGAAGATCGGGCCGGCGGCGATCAGGTCGTCCCAGCTTTGCGGCAGGTCCAGGCCCGCCTGCTCCCACGTCGTGGTGTTGAAGACGAAGAGCCGCCCGGTCGTGGACACGGGAATGCCGTTGAGCGCGCCGTTCTGCGTGCCGCTCTCGATCTGGGCGTCCGACCAGTTCGAAAGGTCGATGATGTCGGAATGGTCGTTGAGATCGGCGAGCCCGTCGCCATCGGGCGAATAGATCGGCAGCCACGGCCAGTTGACCTGCATGATGTCGGCCTCGGTCCCGCCGGCGATCTGGGTCGTCAACTTCTCGAAATGGCCAGACCAGCCGGTGAATTCGGGCCGGATCGTGTGCCCGTGCTTGTCTCCGCAGGCCTGGAGCGCGGCCTGCGTCGCCTCGTGGCGGCTGTCGCCGCCCCACCAGCTCATCCGCAGATCCTCGGCCAGCGCGCCGGTCGCCAGGATCGTCGTGCCGAGCGCCAGAGCGATTGCACCTGTTCGTGTCATGTCTTCCTCCCTTGTTATGGTTCAGTCGTTGCTTAGTGAGATGTTCGCGCCGTCTTCTCCGGTCGCGAAGAGGTGGATCTGCGGGCCGCGGGGCATGAGACCCAGCCGGTCGCCGCGGGAGACCGCCGCGATCTCGGGGGCGGAGGGCGCCACCGCCACAAGCGTTTCGGGGCCGACCCGGACGTGCAGGTTGACCTCGTGGCCCATGAATTCGACGTTCACGACCTCGCCGGTGAAGGCGTCCGCCGCCTCTGCCGGGACGATGTCGAGATGCTGGGGCCGGATGCCGAGGCGCACCGGGCCGTCGGGTGCGGATATGCGGTGGGCCAGGCCGTCGGGCACGCTGACGGTCTGGCGATCGACGCTCAGGCGCGGGACGCCGCCCTCCCGCGTCAGGACCGCGTCGACGATGTTCATTTCCGGCATGCCGATGAACCCGGCGACGAAGGCATTGGCGGGCCGGGCATAGAGCGTGCGCGGATCGGCGACCTGCATGATGCGGCCGTCCTTCATCACGCAGATGCGGTCGCCCATCGTCATCGCCTCGACCTGATCATGGGTGACGTAGACGACGGTGGCCGGACGGCCTTCGCGGCGCAGACGCTTGTGCAGGTCGGTGATGCGCACCCGCATCGACGCGCGCAGCTTGGCGTCGAGATTGGACAGCGGCTCGTCGAACAGGAACACGTCCGGGCTCTTGATGAGGGCGCGGCCCAAGGCGACTCGCTGGGCCTGCCCGCCCGAGAGCTGCTTGGGCAGGCGATCGAGCAGGCTTTCGATCTCAAGGATGCCTGAGACGTCCTCGGTCGCGCGGGCGATCTTCGGCTTGGCCATCTTGCGCAGCTTCAGCCCGAAGGAGAGGTTTCGCGTCACCTTCATGTGCGGGTAGAGCGCGTAGTTCTGAAACACCATCGCGATGCCGCGCTTGCCGGGCACCAAGTCGTTGACCACCCGGTCGCCGATGCGGATCTCGCCGCCGCTGACGGTTTCGAGCCCGGCGATCATGCGCAGCGTCGTCGACTTGGCACAGCCCGAGGGGCCGACGAGGACCATGAACTCGCCCTCCTCCACGTCGAGGTCGATACCGTGCACCGCGCGGAAGCCGTTGCCATAGGTCTTTTCGAGGGACCTGAGTTGAAGTTCGGCCATCAGCCTTTCACCCCCCCGGTGGATATGCCCTGGATGAAGTATTTCTGGGCGAGGAAGAACACGACGAGCGAGGGCGTCAGCGCCAGCACGGTCATCGCGAGGATCTGGTTCCAGTTGAACGCCTCGGTCGTGTCCACCGCGAGTCGCAGCGCCAGGCTGATCGGGTAGTTCTCGACCGAGGAGATGTAGATGAGCGGCCCGAGGAAATCGTTCATCGTCCACATGAACTGAAACAGGCAGACCGAGATCAGCGCGGGCGTCAGCATCGGGATCACGATGTAGATCAGCACCTGGAAGGTGTTCGCCCCGTCGACGCGGGCCGCCTCCTCCATCTCGCGCGGGATGGAGCGAAGGAACTGGATCAGCATGAAGACGAAGAACGCCTCCCACGCGAACCATGACGGCACGAAGAGCGGCAGGTAGGTGTCGAGCCAGCCGAATTCGCGGAAGATCAGATATTGCGGGATGCGCGTGACCACATCGGGCAGCAGCAGCGTCGCGATCAGGATCACGAAGAGCGCCTTCTTGCCCGGAAACTCGAACCGGGCGAAGCCGTAGGCGACCGCGGTGCAGGAGATCGCGGTGCCGATGACCTTCGGGATGACGATATACATCGAGTTGAGGAAGAACCGCCCGAACGTGTAGGGCGTGGAGGTCTGCCAGCCGTCGATATAGCCCTGCAGGGTCGGGTTCTCGGGCCAGAACCACGGGGTCGAGAAGATCTCTTGGTTGGTCTTGAAGCTCGCCCCGATCATCCACAGAAGCGGATAGATCATCACCAGCCCCACGACGATCAGCAGCGTGTAGCGGATCGCGGCGGCGACGCGCGCGCGGCGGCGCAGCTTCAGCTCCAGGTGGGTCGGCGGGCGATAGTCGGCCGGGGCGGCCATGTCGGTCAGGTTCACCATGGCTCAGCTCCTCTTGTCGCCGGCGTAGTAGACCCACTTCTTCGACGACCAGAACGCGATCAGCGTCAGGGTCATGATGATGGCGAAGAGGATCCAGGCGATGGCCGAGGCGTAGCCCATGTCGAAGCTCTTGAACGCCTCGTCATAGATGTAGAGGGGCAGCAGGTAGGTGGATTTCAGCGGGCCGCCTTGCGTGATGATGTAGGGGCCGTTGAACTCCTGAAACGCCTGCACGGTCTGCATGATGAGGTTGAAGAAGATCACGGGCGTGATCAGCGGCAGCGTGATGTGGCGGAAGATCTGCCACGGTCCCGCCCCGTCGATCGACGCCGCCTCGTAGAGCGTCTTGTCCACCGATTGCAGCGCGGCGAGGAAGATCACCATCGCGGAGCCGAACTGCCAGACGCGCAGCAGGGTGATGGTGAAGAGGGCGTTCTGCGGATCGCCGAACCAGTTGACCGGCTCGAACCCCAGACCGGTCAGGATCATGTTCACCAGCCCGGTATTGGCGAAGATGAAGCGCCACAGCACCGCGATGGCGATGGACCCGCCGAGGATGGAGGGCACGTAATAGGCCGTGCGGAACAGGTTGATGCCGCGCAGGCGGTAGTTCAGCACCACCGCGATGAACAGCGCGAAAGCCAGCTTGAACGGCACCGTGATCGCGACATAGGTCAGCGTCACCTTCAGCGAGCGGTCGAAGGTCCGGTCGCGGGTGAAGAGCTTTTCGTAATTGTCGAGCCCGACCCATTCTGGCGCGGACAACAGGTCGTAATCGGTGAAGGACAGGTAGAAGGACGCGATGAACGGGAAGGCGGTGAAGAGCACCAGCCCGATGATGTAGGGGGAGACGTAGAGCAGCCCCAGATATTTGCTGTCGCCGCCCATGCTATGCCGCCCCCCTCAGACCGGCCGGAAGGTGGTGCCCGGTGGCGGTCAGCATATCTCCGAACAGGGTGCGGGCCGTGTCGCGCGGCAGGTGGGCGACCAGCGGGTCGGCGTGGAACAGATCGAACAGAGCCGCGCCGTCTTCGGTCATTACGGCCTGCAACAACGCCTGTTGGCGTGTCGCGTGATCGGCGACGATCGCGGTCAGGGCCGGGGGCAGGGCGCCCGCGTGCACGGGCTGGACGCCGAGGCCTGAGAAGATGGCATTGCTCTCGACGATGGCGCCCTCGGGCAGGCCCGCGATCTGGCCGCGATTGGGAAGGTTCACGTTGCTGACATGCACCCCGCCCCCCATCAGGGCGACGACCTGATCCACCATCGCCTCGTCCGAGCGGGCGACGTTCACCGGGCCGGTCCCGTCCGCGAGCGCGTCGGCCTCGGCCTGCTTCGCCGCGCGGTCGCGGATGCGGTAGTCCACGGGCGTGAGAGCGAAGCCCCAGCCCTCGGGATCGGCGAGATAGTCCGCGACCGGCAGGAACTCGGCCAAGTGCCGGTCGCCCGCGGCGGCGGGGATGCCGAACCGGTCGAGCAGGTCGAACGCCACCCGGTTGCGCGTGCCGAAATAGCGCGCATGTTCGGCATCCTTGCCCGGCTCGGTCTGCGCCCACCCCTCGGCCAGATGGCGGGCGGCGAAGGCGCGGTAGGCGGGCAGCATGTCCCGCCCGGCCAGCGCAATCCGGTCGACGAAGGTGAAGTGGTTGATGCCGAGCACGTTGACCTCGACATCGCGGTGGGTCCAGCGGTCGCCGCCGGCCTCGGCCTCGGCCTCGGCATTGGCGATATGGGCGACCTGTCGGCGGATCTTGGTGACTTCGTGACACTCGCCCCAGGCGCGGATCTGCGGGAAGGCGGCGTAGAGCGCGCCGGTCAGCACGCTCATCGGGTTGGTCAGGTTGCAGACATGTGCGCGGGGGGCATGCTCGGCGATCGCGGTGGCGATCTCGGTGAGCATGGGGATGGCCCGCAGCGCCCGGACGAACCCGCCCGGACCGACCGTGTCGCCCACGGCCTGCGGAATTCCGTAGCGGGCCGGGATGTCGATGTCGTGGGCCATGTCGGCGAAGAGGCCGGGCAGGATCGAGATGACCACCACGTCCGCCCCCGACAAGGCCTCGGTCAAGGTGTCGCAAGCGCGGTAGCGGGCAGGGGTCCCGACCGAGGCCTCGGCGAACCGCGCGCCGATGCGCGCATTGCGCCGGGCGGCCGCCGAGTCGACATCGTAGAGCCGCACCTCCGCGGCGAGGCGCGTCTCCTGCGCCAGATCGGCCATCAGCACGCGCGCCCAGTTCAGCGACCCGCCGCCGACGAAGGCGATCTTCACGTCAATTTCGAAGTCGATATCGTGCATCTGATCCTGCCGTGGACCGCGCCCTTCGACGCGGCACCGCTGGCCATCCTCCCATTTGGCGGATCTCCCTCTCGTGTTGCCCGAGATTTGACCCTGTACGCCATACTAATATGCTAGTTATATATCGAGAATGATGTTAAGCGGATAAAAGAATGGACAAAACCGAACATCTGCCGCTGCGCCACATTCCGATGCAGTCGCTGTCGCTGCGGCTGGCCCGTTCCACCATCCGTATGGTGCACGGGCCACGCTGGACCATCGAGAAGGTCAACCCGGTCCACGACCTGGTGATCTGCCTGTCGGGTTCGGGCCTCTACCATGTCGGCGAGGCGCGCGAGGAAATCCTGCTGCGCCCCGGCGACGCGATGCTGATCCCCGCCTTCACGCGGTTCACCGGGCGGCACGGCGGGGGCGACGCGCCGCTGATCGGGCTTGCGCAGCATTTCTCGCTGGACCTGTTCGGACGCGGCGACGTGGTGGCGGAGATGGCGCTGTCTCGCGCGGTGGCCCTTCCTGACTGGCCGCAGCTGGAGCCATTGGCCCGGCTGTTCCGCGATCAGCCGCCGGGTCGGGCGCTGACGTTGAGCCAGCATCACCAGTTCATGGTCCTGCTGCTGGCCTATCTGGAGGTCGCATTTCTCGGCTGGCAGACGCCGACCACGTCGCCGGCCAATCTCGATCCGCTGTCGATGCAGATCATGATGGTCGCCTCGCGCCTCGCCACCGATCCGCTGGGGGGCGGTGTGCAGGATGCGCATGACGGGGTGCCTTACAATTCCGACTATTTCCGACGGGCCTTCAAGAAGAAGATCGGCGAGACCCCGCAGAAGTTCCGGGAGCTCAAGCGGATGGAATTCGCGGCCAGCCGGTTGGCGCAGGGCATGGCGGTCAAGACCGTCGCGGCGGAGCTGGGCTATACCGATCCCTACTTCTTCTCCCGCATGTTCAAGCGCCACATGGGGGCCAGCCCCTCGACCTTCCGCGACCGGGCCGCGGGTCAGCGGGAGATGCAGGAGGCGCGCTGAGCCTCACATGACCGCGCCGATCTGCCAGGGCAGGAATTCGTTGTCGCCGAGGCCCAGCAGCTCGCTGCGCGTCCTCTGCCCCGATGCCGTCGCGAGGATCAGGTCGAGGATCTGGCGGCCCTTGTCGCGCAGCGAGACCGGACCGCCGAGGATATCACCGCAGCCGAGGTCCATGTCGTCGGCCATGCGCCGCATCAGGTCGTCATTCGTCGCAAGCTTGATCGTCGGCGCGGGCTTCGATCCGAAGGCCGATCCACGCCCGGTGGTGAAGACGACGATCTGCGCGCCGCCCGCGATCTGGCCCGTGGCCGACACGGGGTCGAAGCCGGGCGTGTCCATGAAGGACAGCCCGCGCCTGCGCACCTTCTGCCCGTAGGCGAGCACATCTTCCAGCGGCGTCGACCCGGCCTTGGCGACGGCGCCGAGGGATTTCTCCAGGATCGTCGTCAGCCCGCCGGCCTTGTTGCCGGGGGAGGGGTTGTTGTCCATCGAGCCGCCATTGAGACGGGTGTATTCCTCCCACCATTTCAGGCGCTCGCGAAGGGCTGCGGCCACGACGTCGTTTCGGGCGCGGCGCAGCAGTAGATCCTCCGCGCCGTAGATCTCGGGCGTTTCGGACAGGATGACGCCGCCGCCCAGCCCGACGATCATGTCGCTCGCCAACCCCAGTGCCGGGTTCGCCGTGATGCCCGACAGGCCGTCGGACCCGCCGCATTGCAGCGCGACCGTCAGGGCGGAGACGGGGGCAGGGGACCGTTCGATGCGGTTCACCTCGGGCAACAGGGCGCGGACCTCCGCGACAATGCGGGCGATGGTCGCGCGGGTGCCGCCATTGTCCTGGATCGTCAGGCCGTGGAAGCGGGTCTTCTCCTCCGCCCCGAACATCGCCTTCATCCGGGCGATCTGCATGATCTCGCAGCCGAGCCCGACGAAGACGGCGGCACCGACATTTGGGTGGGTGGCATGACCCCAGAGCGTGCGCTGGAGGTTTTCCCATCCCGGCCCTTCGGAGGCCATGCCACAGCCGGTGCCGTGCGACAGGGCGACCACATCGTCCACTTTGTCGTAACGGTCTAGGATGCCCGAGGCGCGGATCTCCTCAGCCGCGCGCCGGATGACGGTGGCCGAGCAGTTCACGGTCGCGATCAGCGCGATCATGTTGCGCGTCCCGACGCTGCCATCCGCGCGATGGAACCCCTGGAATTCACACGCGGGAAGGCGGGGGATCGCCGCCTCGGCATGGGCCAGATCCTCGCCTGCCAGGGCCGTGCTGGCGTGGTCGCCGAAGGACAGGTTGTGGACGTGGACGTGATCGCCTGCCGCGATCGGCGCGCTGGCATAGCCGATGAGCTGCCCGAACTTGCGGACCGGCGCACCCGGCGCGATGGCGTGGCGGGCGATCTTGTGGCCGGTGGCGACGCGCTTTCCCGCGATCTCGGTCGGTGCCGTCAGGATCGCGACGTCGTCCCGGTCGTCGAGGGTCAGAATGCCGCTCACCGGACCGTACCGGCGACGGCCGCGCGCGCGCCGCTGTTCACCAGCGTCTTGTAGGCGGATGTCACGGCGGCGGCGAAGCGGTCATCTGTCGCGAGGTCGGAGCCGAAGACCTGCTCCACGTCCAGCAGCGCGGCAACCGTCGCGGCGGGACTGTCGGCGGACTGCGACAGCGATTTCAGCCGCGCGGCCAAAGGATCGCGCACGTCTATGTCGGCTCCGGTCTCGTCGATACCGCCGACATAGCGCATCCACCCGGCCACCGCGAGGCAGAGCCCGCGGGGCACCACGTCACGGGCTAGATTGCCCCGGACCGTGCCGAGGATACGTTGGGGCAGCTTCTGGCTTCCATCCATCGCAATCTGCCAGGTCCGGTGACGGATCGCGGGGTTGGCGTAGCGCGTCAGCAGCGAGTCGGCATAGGCGTCGAGGTCCTCGCCCTCGGGCCGGGGCAGGGTGGGGATGATCTCCTGCTGCCAGAGCATCCTGCACAGGGCCGCGAAGGGCGGGTCGGCCACCGCCTCCGCCACGGTTTCGTGCCCGGCGAGGTAGCCGAGATAGGCGAGCGTCGAATGCGTGCCGTTGAGCATTCGCAGCTTCATCAGTTCATGCGCATCGACCGATTGCACGAATTGCGCGCCCGCGTCCTGCCAGTCCGGGCGGCCTGAGGCGAAGCGGTCCTCGATGACCCATTGGCGGAACGGTTCGTGCACGACCATGGCAGGGTCGTGCCGGCCCTCTTGCTGGGCCAGCCGGGCGATGTCTGCATCGGTCGTGGCGGGGGTGATCCGGTCCACCATCGTCGCGGGGAAGGGGATCGTGTCGGCGATCCAGTCGGCGAGGTCTGGCTCACGCCGCCGGGCGAAGTCCAGCACCACCCCGCGCGCGAGCGATCCGTTCGACGGCAGGTTGTCGCACGACAGGACGGTGAGCGGCGGCGCGCCGTCGCGGCGGCGCTGCGCGAGGGCTGCGCAGAGGAACCCGATCGCCGAGCGGGGGCTGTCGGGGTGATCGAGATCGTGGACGATATCGGGATGATCGGGATCGAGCGCCCCGGTCGCGGGGTTGTGGCAGTACCCCTTCTCGGTGATCGTCAGCGTCACGACGCGCACCGCCGGATCGGCCATAGCCGCGATGACGGCGGCCTGGTCCTCGGGCGCGACCAGCACCCTCGCGATCGAGCCGATCAGGCGGTGCCGACGCCCCTCGGGTCCCAGTTCGACGGCGGTATAGAGCCCGTCCTGCGGTTCGAGCTGGTCGCGGGCGTCGGGCGAACGCAGCGAGACGGCGCAGATGCCCCAATCGCCACCTGCCGCCGCCATCGCCTCGTCGGTATAGATGGCGTTGAAGGCGCGGAAGAACGCGCCCGGACCCAGGTGGACCATGCCCACCTTCGGCGCGGGGTCCTGCCGTGTCGGTCTAGCGGGCAAGCCAGCCTCCATCGACGTTGAGGATGGCTCCGGTGACATAGGCCGAGGCGGGCATGCACAGGAAGGACACGGCCCCGGCAATGTCGGCCGGATCGCCCCAGCGCCCGGCCGGGATGCGGTCGAGGATCGCCTTGTTGCGATCCGCGTCCTCGCGCAGGGCCTGCGTGTTGTTGGTCGCGATATAGCCGGGGGCGACGGCGTTCACATTGATGCCGCGCGTCGCCCACTCGTTGGCGAGGATCTTGGTCAGCCCCGCCACCCCGTGCTTCGACGCGGTGTAGGAGGGCACGCGGATCCCGCCCTGGAAGCTGAGCAGCGAGGCGATGTTGACGATCCGGCCCGCGCCCTGCCGCGCGAACACGTCGCGCGCGAAGGCCTGCGACAGCTGGAACACGGCCTTGAGGTTCACGTCCATTACCGCATCCCAGTCGGCCTCGGAGAAATCGACGCTCTCCTCGCGCCGGATGATGCCGGCATTGTTGACGAGGATGTCGATGTCGGGGGGCAGGCCGGCGCGCGCGGCGGGCAGGTCGGCGAGGTCGAGGATCAGCTCCTCCGCCGTGCCGCCCGCGGCGTCGATCCGCTCGACCGTCTCGGCGCAGGACCGGCGGCCCGCCGCGACGACGTGCGCCCCGGCCTCGGCCAGACCCACCGCGATAGCCTGGCCGATGCCGGTATTCGCCCCGGTGACCAGCGCGCGACGTCCGTCGAGGCGGAAGGCCGCGCTCATCGCAGATCCTCCATCGGGACCATGTCCATGTCGGTGAAATCGACATTGTCCCCGGCCATCGCCCAGCAGAACGTGTAGGCGGACGTGCCCGCGCCGCAATGGATCGACCAGGGCGGCGAGATCACGGCCTCCTCGTTGGCCATGACGATGTGGCGTGTCTCGTCCGGCTCACCCATGAAGTGGAAGACGCGCGCATCCTGCGGCAGGTCGAAATAGAGATAGGCCTCCATCCGCCGGTCGTGCAGGTGCGCGGGCATCGTGTTCCAGATGCTGCCGGGCGTGAACTGGGTGTAGCCCATCAAGAGCTGGCAGCTCTCGCAGACCTCGGGATGCAGGAACTGGATGATGACGCGCTCGTTGACCGTCTCGGACGCGCCGAGCTCGACCCGGCGGGCATCCTCCAGCCGGATCAGCTTGGTCGGGCACTGGCGGTGGGCGGGAGCGGACAGGATGTAGAACCGGCCGTCGCCCCGGAACGTGACCGGCCCGGCGCCGAGGCCGACATAGAGCACCTCGCCGCGGGCAAGGGTGTGGGTCTCGCCCCCGACCTCGATCTCGCCGCTGTCGCCGATATTCAGGAACGCCGCCTCGCGCCGGTCGAGAAAGCTCGGCGTTCCCGTCTCAGGCACCGCATCGAGGGTGAGCGATTCCCCGGCGGGTACGGCGGAGCCGAGGATCAGCCGGTCGTAATGCGAATAGACCAGCGTGATCTCTCCTTTCGCGAACAGGTGGCCGACATGGAAGTGATCGCGCAGCCCGGTGGTGTCGAGCCCCTTGGCGGTGTTCGGATCGATGGCGTGGCGGATCTGGGCGTTGGTCTGCGACATGGCGGGGTTCTCCTAGAGGAAGTCGGTACGGCGTGGGGTGAAGGTGTCGATCAGGCGCCCGGTCACGAGGCACTCGCAGCCATGCTCGGCCCCCGACGGGATGACGAAGCTGTCGCCCGGTCCGACTTCGAAGCGTTCGCCATCTATGGAAAAGGCGAAGCGACCGGACTCGACGTATGTCGCCTGCACGTGCGGGTGCGAATGCAGCGCCCCGATGCCCCCGGTCTCGAAACCAAAGGCCACGACCATCAGCTCGGGGCTGTCGGACAGGACCTGGCGGGTCACGCCGTCCCCGGTCGGTACGACCGGAAAAGACTGGGTCGGGGTCATGCGATCCTCGCTCATTTGAACAGCGACGGCAGCCAGAGCGACAGCGCCGGGATGTAGGTGACGAGGACGAGTGCGAAGACCGCCGCGCCGTAGAACGGCCAGATCGTGCGGATTGCGGTCGAGATCGGGAGTTTTCCGACCGCGCATCCGACGAACAGCACCGCTCCCACCGGCGGCGTGCAGAGCCCGATCCCGAGGTTGAGGATGAGGATGATCCCGAAATGGACGGGATCGACGCCGAAGGCCGTCGCCACCGGCAGGAAGATCGGCGTGGTGATGACGATCAGCGGGCTCATGTCCATGAAGGTGCCCAAGAGCAGCAGGATCACGTTGAGCAGCAGAAGGATCACCAGCGGGTTGTCCGAGAGGCCCGAGATGAACGTGACCATCGAGGTCGGCACCCGCAGGTAGGCCAGCAGCCACGCGAACGCGGCGGCCGAGCCGATGACCAGCAGCACCATCGACGATGTGCGCACCGCACCCAGCGTGGCCGCGACGAACTCCGACCAGGGCAGCGAGCGATAGACGAAGATCGTGACGGCGATGGCATAGACGACCGCGATGCAGGAGGACTCGGACGCGGTGAAGACGCCCGAGCGCACCCCGCCGAAGATGATCGCCACCAGCAGCAGGCCGGGGAAGGCGTTGATGAACAGCGACAGGATCGCCCGCCCGCCCGGAAACGGTTCGGTGTCGTAGCCGCGCTTGCGCGCCACGAACCAGGCTGTGAACATCAGCGACAGCGCGAGGATCAGGCCCGGCAGGATGCCTGCGGTGAACAGATCGGCGATCGACATGCGGCCCCCCGCGGCGATCGCGTAGATGATGAGGTTGTGCGAAGGCGGCAGCATCAGCGCGATGATCGAGGACATGACGGTGACGTTCACCGCGTAGTCGCGCCCGTAGCCGCGCTCCTCCATCTGCGGGATCATCAGGCCGCCGATGGCGCTGGCATCGGCGGCGGCAGAACCCGAGATGCCGCCGAACAGCACCGAGGCCGAGATGTTGACCTGACCCAACCCGCCGCGCAGATGCCCGACGCCCGCGCCCGCCAGCGCCACAAGGCGTCTGGCGATGTCGCCGCGGACCATGAGTTCGCCCGCGTAGACGAAGAAGGGGATGGCCATCAGCACGAAGACCGAGATGCCGGAATTCAGCCGCTGGAACACCACCACGGGCGGCAGGCCCAGATAGACGATCGTCGCGAAGGACGAGATGCCGAGGCAGAACGCGACCGGCGTTCCGATCAGCAGCAGCACCGCGAAGGTGCCGAAGAGAATCCAGAGTTCCACCTACGCGGTCTCCTCGTCGACCGGATCGTCTCCGAACCGGCGGGTGGGCAGGCCGACGGCGCGGCGCAGCAATCTCTCGACCGCGAACAGCGCCATCAGCACGCCGCCCGCGATCAATGCGAAATATTCGATGCCGCCGGAAATCCCCAGCAACGGCACGGTGTTCTGCCAGGTCCGCGCCGCAAGCTGCACGCCGTAGACGACCATGCCGAGGGAGAAGACGAGCACCACGATGTCCGAGATCGAATGGAAGATCAGGCAGACGCGTCGCGGCATCACATAGAGCAGGATATCGAAGCTCAGGTGGTTGCCCTCGCGCAGACCTACGGCGGCGCCGAGCAGGATGAACCAGCCCATGACGAGGACCGAGCTGACCTCGGTCACGGTCGGCGTGTCGTTGAGGACGAAGCGGCCCCAGACCTGCCAGGCGATCAGGACCGTCATCAGAACGAGCCCTGCGCCCGACAGCCACAGGGCCGCCTTGGCGACGACGCCGATGGCCGCCGACAGCTTGATCATCGTCTCACGCACGATGGGCTCCCTTCCGCAAGCGGTCCGGGGCACCGAACGGGTCGGTGCCCCGGAGATATGCTTACTCGGTTTCCTGGATGCGGGTGACGAGCTCACGCAGCGCGTCGGAGGTCACGTGGGTGTCGTAGACCGGGCCCATCGCCTCGATGAACGGGGTCTTGTCGATGTCCTCGATGATCTCGACGCCCGCGGCGCGCACCTGCTCTTCGGACGCGGCCTCACGCGCCTGCCATTGCTCGCGCATGTAAGGCACGGCGTCCTTCGCCGCCTGGCGCACCAGCTCCTGATCCTCGGCCGAGAGGCGATCCCACGCTGTCTTGGACATGACCAGCACCTCGGGGACGATCAGGTGTTCGTCGAGCGTGTAGTAGCCCGCCACCTCGTAATGGCCCGAGCTTTCGAAGGACGGCCAGTTGTTCTCGGCGCCGTCGATCGCACCGGTCTGGATCGAGGTGTAGACCTCACCATAGGGCATCGGCGTCGCGTTGCCGCCGAGCGCGTCGACCATGTCGACGAAGACGTCGGACTGCATCACGCGGAACGACATGCCCTCGATGTCATCGATCGAGGTGATGGGCTTCTGGCTGTTGTAGAACGAGCGCGCGCCACCGTCGAAATAGGCGAGGCCGACGAGGTCATGCTCCTCGAACTCGGCCAGGATGTCCTGTCCGATCTCGCCGTCCACCACGCGGTGCATGTGGTCGACCGAGCGGAAGATGTAGGGCAGGGAGAAGACCTTGGTCTCCTCGATGATGTTGTTGAACGGGCCGAGGCTGACCCGGTTCATGTCGATCACGCCGAGCTGGGTCTGCTCGATCGTGTCGGCTTCCTCACCCAGCTGGGCGGAGTGGAACACCTCGATGCACAGGCGCCCGTCGGAGCGTTCCTCCAGCAGTTCGCCCATGTGCTGCACCGCGGTGACCGTGGGATAGCCCTCGGGGTGCGTGTCCGAGGAGCGCAGCGTGACCTCGCAGGCCATCGCGGCTCCGGTGCCGACCATAAGGGCGGCGATCGCAGTCAACGTCGTCTTCATTCTTCTTCCTCCCTGAAGATGGCTGATCAAAGTCTGTATGCTTCTTTCGCCAGCCGGTAAGTGAGGTCGTGGGCGACCTCGAAAGCCTCGCTCTCGCGCAGGCGTCCCGTCGCGACGAGCGTCGCGAGATAGGCGCAATCGGTTCGCCGGGACACGTCGTGCCGGGCCGGGATCGAACAGAAAGCGCGTGTGTCGTCGTTGAAACCGGCGGTGTTGTAGAAACCGGCCGTCTCGGTCGTGGCCTCGCGGAACCGCAGAATGCCCTCGTAACTGTCAAAGAACCACCAGGGCGGGCCGAGTTTCAGCGCCGGATAGGCCCCCGCGAGCGGGGCAAGCTCCCGCCCGTAGACGGTCTCGTCGAGCGTGAAGAGGATGATTGTCAGGTCTGGCTCCAGCCCGACGGCGTCGAGCAGCGGCTTGAGCGCGGCGACGTAATCGGTGGGGCCGGGGATGTCGAAGCCCTTGTCGCGGCCGAACGCGGCGAAGATCGACGCGGAGTGGTTGCGGCGGGATCCGGCATGAATTTGCATGACCAGCCCGTCATCGAGGCTCATCCGCGCCATCTCGGTCAACATCTGCCCGCGGAAGGCGTCGGCATCCTCGGCGCTGGCCGTCCCCGTGCGCACGCGATCGAAGAGCGCAGCGGCCTCCGCGTGGGGCAGATCCTCGGTCCGCGCGGATGGGTGGCCATGGTCCGTGGCCGTTGCGCCGTGCTGCTTGAAGAACGCGCGGCGCGCGCGGTGGGCGGCGAGGTAGCCGTCCCAGGTTGCGGTATCCTCGCCCGTAAGCGCGCCGAGCTTGTCGAGATTGTCGGCGAAGCCCTCGAATTCGGGATCGACGACGGCATCGGGGCGGTAAGTGGTCACGACGCGGCCCGTCCAGCCGCTTTCCGCGATCATCCGGTGCCAGGCGAGGTCGTCCAGTGCGCTCTCGGTGGTGGCAAGCACCTCGATGCCGAACTGGTCGAACAGCGCGCGAGGCCGGAATTCGGGGCGGGCGAGCTTCGTTTCGATGTGGTCGTAGACCGCGTCCGCATTCGCGGCGGAGAGCGGCTCCGTCAGGCCGAACACATGCTCGAACGAATGATCGAGCCACATCTGCGATGGCGTTCCCCGCAGCGAGGCTATGTTTTCCGCGAAACGCCGCCAGATCGCGCGCGGGTCGGTCTCGGTCCGGCCGCCATCGGCCCGCGGCACGCCGAGGTCGGATAGGGGGACACCCTGACTGACCAGCATGCGGAAGATGTAGTGATCCGGGATGACGAAGAGCTGCGCAGGGTCCGGAAACCTGTCGTTCTCGGCGAACCAGCGCGGGTCGCAATGGCCATGCGGGCTGATGATCGGCAGGTCCCGCACGCTTTCGTAGAGCGCACGCGCACGATCCCTCAGCGCAGGTTCGGCAGGGAACAGCCTGTCGGGATCGGTGAGGGTCATCAAGGGCGGCTCCGGTCGCATCGTGGGGTGATCTGCTGCGTTGATAATCTAATATGCTAGAATGGAGATTGAGTCAAAAGCAATTCACGGCTAATCTGCAACCGACCATTTCGAGGGAGAGGCATGACGGAGCTGACGACGGAACCTGTGACCTTGCCGCTGACCAGACCCAAGGTACCGACGGCGACCGATCTGGCTTTCCAGAGCCTGTTCGACGCCATCGTGGCGCTGAGGCTGCCGCCCGGCGCGAAGGTGTCGGAGACCGATATCGCCAAACAGCTCGACATGTCGCGCCAGCCGGTGCGCGACGCCTTCTTTCGCCTGTCGAAGCTCGGCTTCCTGTCGATCCGCCCGCAGCGCGCCACCCTCATCACCAAGATTTCCACAACCGCGGTACTGGACGCGGTGTTCATAAGGACTGCGGTCGAGGTCGAGTGCCTGCGCGCGACCGCCGCGGCCATCGACGCGGATGGCATCGCCCGGCTTCGGCGCATCATCGATGATCAGCGCGATTGTATCCATGACGCCGATCCGGCGCGGTTCCACCAACTCGACGATCGCTTCCATGCTGCGCTGTGCGACATGGCAGGGCAGGCGGGGGCCTGGGAGCTGATCCAGGAGCAGAAGGCCCACATGGATCGCGTCCGTTTCCTGAGCCTCTCGACCGACCGCCGGCAGCGCGTCCTGAAGGAGCATCAGCGGATCGTCGATGCGCTCGAAGCCGGCGATCCCCGGCAAGCGGACGTGGAGATGCGAACGCATCTGGGCGATATCATGCATGTGCTTCCGCGGCTGCGCGAGGCGAACGAGGCGTATTTCGAAGATGAACACTGAGACGATCGTCGCGATCGGCGAGGCCATGGTCGAGTTCTCGCGCGGGGACGAGGGGCACTGGCATCAGGGGTTTGCCGGCGACACGCTGAATGTCGCATGGGCGGCACGGGCGTTGCTGCACAACGGGCAGGCCGTCGGGTACGTGACCCGCGTCGGAGAGGATGCCCTGTCTACGCGGTTCCTCGGGATGCTGGACAGCGTCTCGATCGGAACGGGATGGATCGGCCGCGATTCCGAGAGGACAATGGGCCTCTATACGATCGAGACCGATGCGGAGGGGGAGCGGAGCTTCTCCTACTGGCGTGGTCAGTCGGCGGCCCGACGCATGCTGGCCGAACCGGACCGGATTTCGGAGGCGCTCGCACGGGCCGGTTTGGTCTATTTCAGCGGGATCACGCTCGCGATCCTGAGCCCGGAGGATCGGACACGGCTGCTCGACCTGCTGACCCGAGACGGGCGCGGGTTCCGCGTGGCCTTCGATCCCAACATCCGCCCGCGCCTGTGGGAAAAGGACGACATCCTGCGCGAGACGATCGAGGCGGCGGCCCGCGCGTCCGACATCGTGCTTCCCACCTTCGACGACGAGGCCGCCGCGTTCGGCGACGGCTCGCCGGAGGAAACGCTCGACCGATACCGAGGACTCGGTGTCGGCGAGGTGATCGTCAAGGACGGGGTCAACCCGACGCGCTTCTGCGCCGACGCGACGGGTGAGGTGCCGGTTCGCGATCCGATCCGCGCGATCGACACGACCGGGGCGGGCGACAGCTTCAACGGAGCCTATCTGGCGGGCCGCCTCTTAGGTCGATCGGTGCAGGATGCGATCGGGATGGGGCAGGCGGCTTCACGCGCCGTGGTCGCAACACGCGGCGCCCTGCTCGACATGGCCGCGCTGCGACGCGCCTGCGCGTGATCCGCCTCAGACCTCTCGGTTCGACCCGTGCGTCAGGGCCATCGCGACGCCCCGGATTTCCGCCAAGCCCTTCAGGCGCCCGATGGCAGGGTATCCCGGTTGCGCTCCGCGCGTGTGGTCGTCGAGGATGTCCTGCCCATGATCGGGCCGCATCGGGATCGTCGCATCGGCGCGCCCTGCGGTCCGGCGGCGCGCTTCTTCGGCCATGACGGCGCGGATGATGGCGACCATGTCGGTCGATCCCGCCAGATGCTCATCCTCGTAGAAGGATCCGGGCACGGTATCGTCCTCGCGCCGGACCGATCGCAGATGCAGGAAATGGATATGAGAGCCCAGCCGCTCGATCATGCCGGGCAGATCGTTGTCGGGCCGCGCGCCGAGCGATCCGGTGCACAGCGTGATTCCGTTCGACGCGCTTGGAGCCGTCTCGACCAGCCAATGGTAGTCGGCCTCGGTCGACATGATCCGCGGCAAGCCCAGCAGCGGCCAAGGCGGATCGTCGGGATGGCAGCAGAGCCGGACACCCAGCCTCTCGGCCTCCGGCACCACGCGTTCGAGGAATGCCGCGAAATGGGTGCGGAGGGTGTCGGCATCGATCGCATCGTAGCGTGACAGGTGCCCGCGCACTTCGTCCAGTGTCCAGTGTTCGGCGGCACCGGGCAGGCCCGCCAGGATATTGGCGGTCAGCGCCTCGGCGGCCGCAGCGGTCAGACCCGCGTGGCGCTCGGCGGCGGCGGCCTGGACCTCTCGCGGATAATCGCCCGCGGCGGCGGGACGCTTCAGGACATGCACGTCGAACATCGCGAAGTCGATCAGGTCGAACCGCATGGCTGCGGCACCCGATCGCATCGGAGCGCGCAGATCGGTCCGGGTCCAGTCCAGCACCGGCATGAAGTTGTAGCAGATCACCTCGATCCCTTCGGCCGCGAGATGCTCCATCGATGTTATCCAGTTGGCAATATGGGCGTCCGCATCCGGCCCGCGGGTCCGTATATCCTCGGAGACGGGTAGGCTCTCGACCACGGACCACTCCAGCCCGGCCTCCTCGATCAGGGCCTTTCGCGCGGAAATGTCCTCCCGCGGCCAGACCTCACCCGGTCGCCGATCATGGAGCGCCGTGACGATTCCTGTCGCACCGGCCTGCCGGGCGTCGGAGAGGGTCACCTTGTCCACCGGACCGAACCATCGCCAGCACTGCTTCATCGTCGCATCCACCTTCCAACTTGCGAGGATGTTGTGGCGAAGCGCGGTTGCGCTGACAATGGAGGAAATCGACCCCGGCGAACCATCGCCATCGTGATCGGTGGGTCTGTCGAGGCACTATACGGCTGTGACCGAAGCCATATTTCGATCTTAGAGCGGCTTCTTCTAGAGAGACACGACCTGCTGAATCGCCGTGATCTGACTTTGCCGCAATGATGTAAGCCACAGGTCGGCCTGGACGCCACGCCAACGCTCGTAAAGTCCGCTCGGAGCTGCGATCCGACGTCCTGCAGCCCTCCCTCGTTCCGAGGTCGTTGCCACGCCAAAGCCGTATTGCGCCAAAGGCATAATCAGAACGTGTAGCAAAACGCCCGAACGTGCCGTTTCACAAGCCGTGCGCGCCTGAGAAGGCTGCTCGAACTGCCGATTTTCTGGAGTTGATCCACTGGAATAGTGGCGGAGAGACAGGGATTCGAACCCTGGAGACGGTCTCCCGCCTACACACTTTCCAGGCGTGCGCCTTCGACCACTCGGCCACCTCTCCGTGAGGCGGGTTATACATTCTGGCGGGCGGAGCGCAAGAGGTCGTGCGGGTCCAATTCCATGCGCTGTCGAGTATGCCGTGACGCATGGACCTGTGCTATTCCTGCGCCGGTTTCAGGTGAAAGGAGCCCGGCCATGAAGGCATTTTGCAAAGCGGCGATCGGCGTCGCCTTCGCCACCCTGTTCTGCGGATCGTCGATCGCCGCGCAGACCGAGGTCGATCCTCGGGACTTCATCTCCGAGTTGGAGGGGCGGACAGCCTGGTTCCGGTCGCTCGACGGCGCGCTCGTCGGCATCGAACGGTTCGAGGGCGATGGCTCGACCTTGTGGCTGCGCTCGAACGGCAGCTGCACGCGCGGTCGTATCACCTACGAGGACGGCGCGCTGTGCTTCCGCTACGAGGATTCACCGTCGGAGCTTCATTGCTGGCGCACCTTCCGGGATGGCGAGCGTCTCGTCGTCGTGGAGGCGACCGCGGGGCTCTCGGTGCAGGTGATCGACCGGATATCGAACGCACCGCTCGACTGCGCGGCGCCGGATGCGGGAGTCTGATCGCGACTGTGCGCAAGCGCACCGACTTACAGCGATTCGAGGCGTATCCATGAGTCGACATCGAAGGGCGATATCAGGAATGTCCCAACGCGGTGCGCATGGCGGTCCATCGTTTCCTGAGGGAGCGAAAGCCGTGTCGCCGCATACCCTCCGCCCTTGGATGTCTGACTGGTGCCCGCACACGTCCCTTGGGTATCCCGTCAAGCCGGAGCGCGGATCGGCCCCCCATCCGCGTTCCGGCGCCATTCGGCCCGCGCGGTCACTCCCCTTTCAGGATATTGGTGGTTTCCAGCAGCACGTCCGGTCGGAGGAAAGTGACGCTGCCGCGCCGGGTCTCGATCAGCTCCTGCTGGACCATCAGGCTCAGTTCGCGGCTGACGGCCTCGCGGTTGGCGCCGACATGTGCGGCCATCTCGGCGTGGGTGGGGGCGGGTTTGAGCACGCCGTCCGATTCCAGCACACCATGCTCGAGCCCTTTGCGCACGAGGTACAGCCGAAGTCGGTCGGCGAGTTTGAGCGCCGTCAGCTCGAAGCTGCGCTGGGTCAGGTCGCGCACCCGCTCGACCATGTCGGCGAGCAGGAGGCGGGCGAGCTCGGGCTCGTCCTGCAGCAGGGCCCGCAGCGTGCGGCCGGGGATGCGGGCCAGCATGGCCGCGGACCGGGCGAAGACGCTTGCCGACCGCTCGCCGCCGCCGATGGCTGCGATCTCGCCGAAATAGGCGCCGGGCCCCATCTCGCCCAGCGCGACCTCACGCCCGCGACCCGAGATCAGGATGGCCATGACCCGACCCTCGAGGACGAGGTAGAAATCGTCCGAGGCGTCGAGATGCTGGACGACCAGTTCGCCTCGTCGGGGCCGGACGATGTCCACGCGTTTCGCCAATGCGTCGAGCGATCCGTCCGAAAGACTGGACAGAAGCGGCACCTGCCGCAAGCGCGAAGGGATGTCACTTCGTTTGGTCATGTCGCAAGAATCCCCCGAAACGCGGTCCCCCGATCCGCGGGCTCACGGCCCGCGAGCCGGACACAGTTAGGACATCGGCCATGAGCGAGGCAAGGAAAACACGCGTGCTCATCCTCGGCGGCGGGTGCGGCGGGGTCGCTGCCGCTCATGCCCTGACTGCCTCGGAGGCGCGCCGGGCCGCGTTCGACGTGACGCTCGTGAGCCAGGGGTGGCGCATCGGCGGCAAGGGGGCGAGCGGGCGCAACCAGTCGGACCACGACCGGATCGAGGAGCATGGGCTCCACCTGTTCCTCGGCTTCTACCGCAAGGCCTTCGGTATCCTGCGGGACGCCTACGCATCGCTGGACGGACCGGCGGACGGCGTGTTCGCCTCCGTCGCCGAAGCGTTCACGCCCCAACATGAGGTCACGCTATGGGCGAGCCCCAACGATGGCGGGGCGGGGCGCTGGAAGCATTACACCCTGCGCGCACCAGAATGGCCGGGGATGCCGTGGGACGCCGATCCCGCAGACCTCGAACGCGCTCCTGCCCGTCTGGCGTCGCTGCTGCGGGTCGGCGCACGGCAGGCCGACGCTCCGCATCTGGCAGAGCCGCTCGCCCGAGACCGGCTCGACCCTGCCGACGCACGAGAGAGCGAAAGCCTGATGCGCTGGTTCCTGTCCGAGTTGAAGGATATGGACTGGGGGCTGGGCCTCCATGTCCTGCGGGATCTGATGGAGATCGGCGGCGCGGTACTGCGGGGCTATTTCGCGGATATCGCTCCGCATGGCTGGAACGCGTGGCACCGGATCGACCATCTCGATTTCCGGCGCTGGCTGATCTCGCACGGCGCGCGCGAGCAGGCGGCGTGGTCGGAGATGATCCGCGTGCTCTACGACCTCGCCTTCGCCTATCGCGGCGGGGATGCGGACGACGTGAACGATGCCGATATCGCCGCGGGGGCGTGCCTGAAGCTGGTGCTGGACCTAGTCGCGGGCTATCGCCATGCGCCGATGTGGCGGATGAACGGCGGCATGGGCGACGTGGTCTTCACGCCGCTGGTCAAGTGCATCGGCCGCAATGGCGGCGAGATCCGGCTGTTCCGCCGGATCACCCGGATCGAATTCGACGATGGCGGCGTGTTGCGCGTCCATATGCAGGTTCAAGCCCGGCCCGCGGGGGCACGTTACGATCCCTTCATCCGCGTCGATGGCCGCGACTGCTGGCCGAGCGCGCCGCTCTGGGACCAACTCGAGCCGGACACGCCGCGGGGGCGGTTCGAGAACCCTTGGGACCACAGCCATGTCGGGACCGAGATGCTCGAGCGCGGTCGCGATTTCGACCATGTGATTCTCGCCATACCGCCGGCGGCCTCGGCGGAACTGACGGAAGACCTGACGGCGCGCAGCCCGCTTTGGTCCGACATGCTGGAGCATGTGGGCCGCTTTTCGGTCGCGACCCATTCGGTGCAGTTATGGGTCGATCGCGCGACCGGCTGGCTAGAGAGCGATACGGTATCCGGCGCCTATGCTCCCTCGCTCGGGACTTGGGCCGACATGACGCATCTGCTGACGCATGAGAGCTGGCCGGAGGGCGAGACGCGCGGGTGCCACTACCTCGTAAGTGTCATCGAGTTGCCGTGCGACCTGCCGCCGTTCACGGTCGGGGCTCCCGAGGTTGTCGCGGCTGCGGATGCGCAGGGTTGCGCCGTCACGGATGCGTGGCTGCACGACAATGCCTGGCGGATGTGGCCCGATCTGTGCAGCAATACCGTGTTCGACCCTGCGCGTGTCGTCAGCCGCCACGACCACGTGAACATCGCGCCGTCCGAGCGTTATGTCCGCACACCGCCGGGCAGCATCGCGCATCGCCTGCCGCCCGACTGGGACGGCGTGCCGAACATGAGCCTGGCGGGCGACTGGACGATCACCTCGATCAACGGCGGCTCCGCCGAAGCGGCGATGGAGAGCGGGCTGACCGCCGCCGACGCGCTCGCCCGCCGACACGGTGTCGCCTAGCGCTGCCAGAGGGTGATGCCGTTGCGCGTGGTGAAGTCGAACGACACCCAGAAGGCGAAGCGCGCCTCGGTCGACAGCCACTCCCCGTTGCGTTTGCCGGTCAGGCCGAGATCGTCGATGATGCGATGGCTGGCGCAGTCGCGGAACGAACAGGTCCATTCGCCCGCGATCAGCCCTCCGCCATGCACCTTGTCGAGATGGGCCGGGCTTTCGGTAACGGCCTGGTAACAGGCGCGGGTCCAGTCCTCCGCGGCGCGGAACTGCTTGAGATTGACCACCGGCACCACGAAGTCGAGTGCCAGCTTGCCGATATCCCATGCGAAGGCCATACCCTCCACCACCGTCTCGATGAGCCCGCGCGAGTGACGCATGTTGCCGCGGATCGCCTCCAGAAAGCCCGCGACATCGTCGAAATCGTCTCGCAGGGCACTCGACGCGTTGTGGCCCGTCGCACGGATCAGGGGTGCGTTCTCGACAGCACGCGCGCTGTCCGAGAAGGTCGGGAAGATCGTCGTGCGCGCCTCGAACCCGCCGGGTCCCGGATCCGTCATCAGGTCGATCTCGCCGATCGTCTTGCGATATCCCCAGATCTCCCGCCCGACGACGAGGCCGGTGTCGACATTGATCAGCAGGTAGGGGACGAAGAAGGTCAGGCGCGGAAAGGTCGCGCCCTCCCGATACTCCCAAAGCGGCACCCAGATCATTGCCTCGCGGTCGCCCTGCACGCCGATGGTCTGGCTGAGGGAGGTCGCGGCCTCAACCTCCAGGAACGTCAGGAGCACAGTGTCGCCAACGGGCTCGTAGCGCAGGCTCGGGGCGCAGGCGGCGTTGAGCTGGCTGTCGACCAGCGCCTGCAGCGCGGTCGGGTCGGCGTCGAGGCCAAAGGCGTAGGCTGTGGCTCCCTTAAGGGCGAGCGGTTGGGGGAAGCAGATCTCCCCATGTCCCAGCCGGTCGATATAGGGGGGGAGGTCGCGCGTGTCGGTCATAGTCGCCGGTCCTTCACAGGTAATGCTCGCCGGGAACGACGAGGGGGATGCCGCTGATCGCGCGAGCGGCTTGCATCCCGCTCATCACCGCGGATTCCACGCAGGTGGTGTTGAGGCCGGTACGAAGATGGCACCCGGCCAGCACGAGATTGTCGAAGCCCGATCCGTCGGCGGTCAGCCGATAGGCGACCTCGCCCGCCGCGGCCCCGACGCAGCATTCCGCGGGGTCGATATTGGCGCGGATATAGGTTTGCTGGGTCGAGAGGGGTTGCGGCTCGCGCAGACACCAATTCGTCGTCGCGTTGGCGGCGATCCAGTCGTCGAACCGGGCCGTCACGTCGGCGAGCGCCTCGGCCTGCACATTGGCGGTGGCGGGGGCACGGAAGGCGTCGGTGCCATAGGCGCCGCAGAAGTAATGGATCGAACCGTGGCCGCCTTCGAGCGGCATCAGCTGGCTCATATCCGCCCAGATGTCGAACGGGCCGGGACCCGCCACGGTCGCCGGTTGCCGATCCCAGCCCAAGGCGTGCGTATCGGTCGGCAGCCAGACCTGCGCGGCGAGGGTCGGCACGAGGCCGATATTGGCGCACATGTCCGCGAAGGGACCGCCCTCGTCGATCAGTTCCTGAGCGAGGCTTGGTTCCGTGTCGTTCACGGGCTTGTAGCCGCCCATCGCGATCCCGAGGATCACCCGGTCGAAATCGCGCCCGCGGCGCAGCTCGATCTTCTCTGTCTTGTAGGGCGGCGACCAGTGGTTCTCGAAATCGACCCCGGCATCGCGCAGGGCCTCGCCGTCTTCGAGCTGGTCCCAGTAGGGCTCCGAAGGCCAGGTCGGCACGCCGTCGATCACCTTCGTCGCGATATATTCGTCCTTGGGACGCGCCTGTCGGGCGAGCGTGATACGGTTGACTGAGGTCCGCGCCGCATCGAGATGCAGGCCGGTCGTCTTGTGGAAGAAGTTGATCTTCACCCCGCGCGCGCGCAGCACGTCGTACAAGGGAGCCACCACGGCTTCGCCCATGCCGGCCTTGACCGTGAACATCACCGACTCCTTGTAGGTGGTCACGATGCGCAGGATGACGCGCAGCGCGGTGCCGGTGCCGACGGAGGGTCGATCATGGTCACCTTCGAGATACCAGAAACAGCAATCGTAGATCGCGCGCACGACCGACGTCGTGTCCACCAACTCGGCATCGGCCCCGTGGGATTTCAGCCAGTCGCGGAACTCGATCGCGTTGAGGTCGTCGAGGCTCTTGCGCCGGATCAGCAGGTCGCAGACCGCCCCCGCCGCTAAGGCGGTGCCCAGATGGAGGACGTCGGCGAACAGTCCGCCCATAGGCAGGCCGCGCTGGCGGTGCGGGCGGAACCTGTCGCGCAGATCGGCAAGGTCGTCATGGGCGTGTTGGTCGGGACAGGCGCCGTTGCCCAAGACCTCGCGCACGTGACCGAACTTGTGATGCTCACGCGCGACGGCCGCGTGGTCGGGATCGTCGTCGTCGCGCAAGGCACCGTGCATCAGGTCCTTCAGCAGCGAGGCGAGCTGCGTGATCATGCCACGAACGGACAACTGGACATGGCCCGATCCGCGCGTGTCGCAATTGTTCGGCCACTCGACGTTCCAGAACCCCCACTCCCCATCCTCCTGACAAGTCCAGAGCGGGGTGAAGTCCTGAGGCTGGAAGGCGTCGAGCCCGGTCTCGAACGGACAGTCGGCCGGGCGGTCCTCCCACTCCGCGTAGATGTCGCGCAGCAGGGCCCAGGCGTTGTCGTAGCATCCGAACCAGAAATGCAGGCCGTGTTCGAGGATGCGGTTGCGCGCGTCCCGCCCCGTGGCGCACTTGCCGCCCAGCCGCCAACCCATCTGCCAGATCTCGACCTCGTAGCGACGACGCAGGCGTGGTGTGGCGCTGAGATGCCACGCGGCGGTCAGCGCTCCGAACCCGCCGCCGAGGATCGCGATCTTCTCCCGCATGGATCGTCCTCCCTGATCGCGATGCCCTAAGGCCCGAAGCGCGTCGACAGGGTGTCGGGGCCGGGGACACCGAAGATCGAGGCGAGCCGGGTCGACTTTTGCAGCAGGCGCGCCGAGGGATCGGTGCGTTTTCGCACAGTCGCGTCATAGTAGGTGGCGGCGGGGCGGGCGATCGGCACCTTGCGTGAGAAGCGCCGCAGGATCCTGGCCGCCTCGCGTGCTTGCGGCATCCAGCCTTCGGATACGCACAGACCCGCCGTCCAAGCCAGAGGCGTCGCGAGATGCCAGGCGGCAGGCGGCCGTTCGCGGGCGAGACGCAGTACTTTATCCACATGCTCTTGCGCATCGGCAGCGTCGCCTTTGCGCGAGGCGATGACGGCGAGCGCGGCGTGGGTCAGCAGACGCTCGGCGGAATTGAGTTGCGGATGGTCGACAAGCCCGGCCAGAACGGAGCCGCTCTCGTCAGGGATTGGCGAATCGGCATCGAGCGCCGCCCCGACCCGCGCGGTCTGAACCCAGACCCGGATCTGCGCGCTCGCGCGGCGGTCGATGCCTTGGACCAGTGAGATCAGGTCGGGATCTTCAGGTCGGAGTGCGCCGCGCGCAAGGCGCATGTGCAGATGTGTCGCGAAGGCTTGCCGCCAGCGGCCCAGCGCGCCGATGCGGTCGTAGAGCGTCATGGCCCGCCTTGCCGCCGCGTCAGCGGTCTGCCAATCGCCGCGACCGGCATGCAGGACCTGTGAGACCAGCGCGGCGAAGGCGCGGTCGGCGTCCTCTCCGCGCTCCTCCGCTGTGTCCCGCGCGCGACCGTCATAGTAGTCGGCCAACGGCGCGAGGCTGGACGTTTCGAACCCGATGGAGAGCGCTGCATACCCGGCGACCATTTCGGGCACCCGTCCGATGCGCTCGGCCAGGTTCAGCGATTGCAAGGTGTGCAGCAGGACATCGCCCAAGCGCCCGTCGAAATAGTAGATCTCGGCCAGGTTCTTGTGCGCCATCGCCGCGATGTCGCCCTGTCGGATGTTGGCCGGGCGGGGGGAACCGACCCGATGGCGGATCTGCCGCGCGAGAGCACCAACCAAGGCTCCGGCCTGACGCACTTGGCTGCGGGGCCGGGGATGGCCGATGCAGTCCAGCAGATCGAGAAGACGGCTCTCGGCAAGCCGCAGCTCGACCGCCTCGAGGGCGGCGAAACCCTCGATCATCAAGAGGTCGGCGTGCATATCGGGCGGCAGCGACGATCCCGTGCGCCCGGCGATCGCGCGCGCAGCCGCGGCATGCGACATGGCGGCGTCATGCGCGAAGAGAGCGGCAGCCTCCCGCGCGAGTTGCGCATGGCAAGCGCTCGCCTCGCGCGGTCGATCGGCGCCGGCCCAATGGCGCGCCGCCGAGGCAAGGTCGTCCGTCTCCGCCAGCATCAGGTGCAGCTTGCGGCGATCCTCGTAAGGCAGCGCGGAATAGGAGACGTCGCGCACGAGGTCCGAGGCGAAGCGGAACCCGTCAGCGGTCTCTTCGAGCAGACCATCTTGCACGAGAGTCCGGGCGGTCGCGGTCGGGTCCGCGCCAGGGCCCAGGTCGAATAGGACACGCGCCTGCACGTCGTTCCCGATCACGGCCGCGACGGACAGCATCTGCCGCGACTCCGCCGACAGCCGATCGAGGCGACCCGTCGTCAGATCGCCGAGCGTTCCGGCCACCCTGGGATCGGTGTCGCTTTCGAGCATCCCGGTGGTGGGCAGGCGCAGTGCGCCACCGCTGACGGACAATTCGCCCGAGCGGTTGAGCGCGATCGACAGCTCCTTGAGGTAGAGCGGGTTTCCGCCGCTGCGCTTGTGAAGTTCGACCAGCGTGTCGCGTTCGCATCGCGGAGAACCGAGCGTCTGCGAGACAAGTCTGTCTGAGGCGTCGAGGTCCAGTGGCGACAGGCGGATGGCGTCCTCCCCGACAGCGCCTGTTTCATCCGTTCGGTAGGTCAATGCAGCGGAGACGCCGCGCGCCACGAGCGCGTCGAGCACGATCCGCGAGGCGGCGTCGAGCTGATGGGCATCGTCGATCAGGATGAGCGCATGTCGCCCCTCGGCCCATTGGGACAGGACCCGCGTCAGGGCCTTCTCGATGCGGACCGATCGGCTTTCGGCGGTACCGGACGCCGTGTCGATCGCTGGGAACAGGCCCTTGAGCGGGTCGAGCGTAGCGAGCAGGCCAGCCGCCTCGGCGGGCAGATCCGGCTTTATGCTCGCATCATCCAGCACCGAGGCCGCGAGACGGGCGGCGGCGTCGAACGGGTTGTCCGTGCCGTCGGGTCGCAGGACCGGTTCGAGTACGGACCAGCCGTCTTCGCGCGCCCGCTGACCGAGGGCGCGCAGTTGGTGCGTACGACCGATCCCCCGCGGGCCCGTGATCCCTATCTCGCCCGGACACCCGCGCTCGAGCCAGGCCGCCAGGCCTTCGCAAAGCTCGCGCTCGCCACGGGCGGGCTGGCTGTCGAGCGACATCACGTCGATCGGCCGGACCCAACCCTTGACATCGATTGGACGGGGCGGGCGCAAGGGGGCATCGTCCGCGCGCTCGGCCGTCGCCATGTCCACCAGGGGCATACGCTCGGCCCGTTCCATCAGCCGCGTCGCCAAGGCGCTCGGGCTGCCGATGGCCGAGACGGTCCAGCTCTCGTCGTGCCCATGCGCGGTCAGGAACATTCGGCCGCTTGCCACGCCGATGGCGCAGCCCAGTTCCGCCGCGATCGCACCCGCGGCCTGCAGCGCACGGCTCTCGCGTCCTGCCGGACCGAGCGGCGGCAGGCCGAAAAGGACGTGGAAGACGATGCCCTTGCGCTCACTGAGCATGTTGACGGCGATTCCGCCCCAGATCGCGCAGATTTCGAGCGCGCGATCGAGTGCGGGCCCGGTTCCCCCGCAGGCGTCCGACAGGTTGCACGACAGGACGGTGACATCGCGGAAGCCGCTTCGCTCCCGCGTGCCCCACATCCGTGCCCAGCTTCGGGCCAAGGGCGTCCTGTCGTGACGCGGGCGAACCGGAAGGGGATCGCCGGGCACGCCCGATCCGCCGATGCGATCCACCGTGCGGCCCGGCATCGCCTGACCGTTCAGGCGCGCGGCCTCCGCCACGGCGGAACCTTCGGCCAACCACAGCTCGGACCCGTCGGCCCCAGTATGGCATATCAGATCGACGCCTCCGCGCGCCAGGCTGATCCGGCACGTCAGCGGCGCGGTCAGCGCGGCATGTGCGGCAGCTGTGGCGGAGCGGGCGGCCTCCGCATCCCCTTGCCACAGCGCGAGGATCGCATCGCCCGCGAAACCGATGATCTTGCCGTCATGCGCCTCGACCGCTCCGATGACGGCATCGAAGTAGCGTGCCATCGCGGCGGAGAGCTCCTCCGCCCCGCGGGGGCCCTTCGCGTCCAACTGCGCGGCCAAGGTGGAGAATCCGACAAGATCTGCCTGCATCACGATCGCATCGCGATAGGTGGCGACCTTGCCGTCGCGCGTCCGATCAGCCTTGGTAGCGGCGTCCCACATGAAATGTCTGTCCCGAACGGCACCGGATGTCCCGCCCGGCCCTTCGGCGAAATCTTGCCGATAGGCGGCCGGATTGCAAATCTCATCGGAACCCGACGTCACCTTGTCATCGCATCTGTGGCGATTATGACTGCCCTGCCTTGGGAGGAGATCAAGCGATGACCGATTTCAGCGCAACGCGGGCCCGGTTCGCCCTGCCGGCCGATCTCATCTATCTCGACGGCAATTCCCTCGGCCCCGTGCCGCGCGCCGCTACCGAGCGCGTGTCGGGCGCGATTTCGGACGAATGGGGCAGGATGCTGATCGGCGGGTGGGTTCAGGCAGGCTGGATGGATCAACCCATGCGTCTTGGCGACCGGATCGGTCGACTGATCGGAGCGGAGCCGGGACAGGTCGTGCTGGGCGACACGCTCTCCATCAAACTCTACCAAGCGCTGGCGGCGGCGCTTGCGCAGACGTCGCGGCGGGTGGTCCTGACCGATACGGGGAATTTTCCATCCGATCTCTACATGGCCGAAGGGCTGATGCGGACGCTCGATGCCGGTCACGAACTGCGCCGCGTCGCGCCCGAGGAGGTTGAGGTGGCGCTGACCGATGAGGTCGGCGTGCTGATGCTCACCGAGTGCGACTACCGGACCGGACGCCTGCACGACATGGCTGCGCTGACCGCCCGCGCGCACGAGGTCGGCGCCCTGACGATCTGGGATCTGGCCCATTCGGCCGGTGCCCTCCCCATCAACCTTGCAGGTGCGCGGGCGGACTATGCCGTGGGATGCACTTACAAATATCTCAATGGCGGACCGGGAGCGCCCGCGTTCATCTATGTCTCTCCACGGCACTCCGACCGCGCATTGCCCGCGCTGAGTGGTTGGCTGGGCCATGACGCGCCGTTCGATTTTTCGCCCGATTACGTAGCCGGGCAGGGCGTCTCGAGGATGCGGGTCGGCACACCGCCGGTACTGCAGATGGCCGCACTCGACGCGGCGCTCGACATCTGGGAGGGGGTCGACATGCAGGCCCTCCGCCGCCGGTCGATCGAATTGTCCGAGCTTTTCATCCAGACCGTCGAGGCGGGAACCGATCTGGAACTCGCGAGCCCGCGCGATGCGTCCCGGCGTGGCTCCCATGTCAGCTTCAGGCACGACAGCGGATATGCCGTGATGCAGGCGCTGATCGCGCGCGGCGTGGTCGGGGATTTCCGCGCGCCCGATATCCTGCGGTTCGGCATCACGCCGCTCTTCCTCGACGAGGGCGATATCCGCAAGGCAGCGGACACGCTGATCGACATCCTCGCGACGGGGGCGTGGGACCGGCCGGAATTCCACAGGCGCAAGGCCGTTACCTGACACTTGCCCGTCCGGCCCGCGGACGGCAAGGTGCCGCCATGAGATACCTCCTTCCCTTTCTGATGGTCCTGCCGCTTCACGCACAGGATTTCGGTCCCGTGAGCGACGGCGATTATGTCGAGACCGATCCGGCCCTCGTGGCGCTGGGACGCGACTTGTTCTGGGATCCGATCCTGTCGGGCAATCGCAACATTTCCTGCGGGACCTGCCACCATCCGCGCTTCGGCACCGGGGACGGGCTGTCGCTGGGGCTGGGGGAGGGCGGCATCGGGCTGGGGCCGGACCGGCGTGCCGACGATGCCAACCTGCCCGAGCAGTTGATCCCGCGGAACGCGCCCGCGCTCTTCAACCTCGGCGCGCGCCAGTTCACCGTGATGTTCCACGACGGGCGGCTGGAGGCCGATCCATCGCGGCCATCCGGTCTGCGCACGCCGATCGAGGACGACATGGTCGCGGGCTTTTCCGGCGTGTTGTCCGCACAGACCATGTTTCCCGTGCTCAGCCCCGACGAGATGGCGGGTCACTACGCCGAGAACGAGATCGCCCAAGCGGTCCGGCAAGGCTTCATCACGGGCGAGGGCGGAGCGTGGAGCCTGCTGACGGCCCGCGTCGCGGCCATTCCGTCCTATGCGAACCGGTTTGCCGCCGCGATGCCCGAGCTTGCCGATCGCCCGCTCGATTTCACCGACATCTCGGACGCGATCGCGGAATTCGTCGCCTTCGAGTGGCGGTCGGATGACAGCGCGTTCGATGCCTGGCTGACCGGCGCGCCCTTGCCGGCGGAGGCCGACTTCGGACGGGAGCTTTTCTACGGAGAGGCGGGGTGCTCGGACTGCCACTCTGGGCCGTTCCAGACCGATCACGGATTTCACGCGCTGGGCGTGCCACAAGCGGGGCCGGGCAAGGCGGCCCGGTTCGAGAGCCATAACCGCGACGAGGGGCGGGGCCGCGTGACGGGCCGTGCCGAGGATGCCTATGCCTTCCGCACGCCATCGCTGCGCAATGTCGCGCTGACGGCACCCTACGGGCATAGCGGCGCCTTCGCGACGCTGGAGGGGATCGTCCGCCACCACCTCGATCCGGCGGATCGTGGCGACGCGCCGGTGCTGGTGGCGGGCTTCACGGCCACCGAACTGTCGGACGTGGATCGCGAGATCCTGCGTGAAGCCGCGCGTCGGGACGATCTGCCCCGGCTCGACGATGCTCAAGTCGCCGCGATCGTCGCGTTTCTCGAATCGCTGACCGGGGCAAGCGCGACCTCGGGTCGGCTTGGTATCCCGGAGAGTGTCCCGAGCGGTTTGCCCGTCGACCGCTAGCGCGTGATGCGGTGCACCGCGCCCGAGCTCAGCTCGCGCCAGTCGGAGATCGCGCCGTCCGGCCAATGCATGCGCATCTCGGCCGCCTCATGGCGGCCCAGCCCGAAATGGTGGGGCAGGGCCTGCCCCCCGCCATGACCGCCGCCGACCGTGATCTCGCGCCAATAGGTGCGGCCGGGGGTGCGCAGCTCGATCCAGCCGCCGACGGCGCGGGCATTGCCGCCGGGCTGTCGCGGATCGACGGCCAGCCAGTGGCCTGTCCCCACGCTGGTATTGCGATAAAGCTCGACCGGCGCGCGGCGGTTCACCACGACGATGTCGAGCATACCGTCCGCGTTGAGGTCGGCCAGGGCGGCGCCGCGACCGCGCGCCATGCTCGCCAGCCCGGCGCTCTCCCCTTGTTCCGCGAAGGTGCCGTCGTCCCGACCCATCAGCAGATTGTTGGGATCTCGCATCGCGGCGTCGGGCATCTGGTCGACATTGCCCTTGGCGATGAACAGGTCGTCGCGACCGTCATTGTCGATGTCGCCGAACTCCGCGTGCCAGCCGGTCGAGGGCCTGCCGTCGCCGCCCGTATAGGGGCGTTGCGAGGCCGTGCCGGTGGCGAAGGGGGCATCGCCCCAGCGCGCGCCGCCCTCGTTGATCTGCAGTCGCTGGTCACCCATCGAGGTCAGCATGATTTCCTGTGTACCGTCGCCATCCAGGTCACGGCTGGCGATGCCCATGCCCCACAGCATGTGCCGCTGCCACCCGTCCGCTTCGGTCAGCAGGCGTGGCTCGGCCTCCAGCGTCCACATCTGCTCGGCCCCTTCGCGCACGTAGTAGTGGCGGTCATTCGACAGGCGCAGCATGGGGGTGCCCGAGCGGACGGGATCGGAAATCAGCATCGAGAGCGGACAGAACCCCGGATCGAGCTGCAGCGGGGCCGCCCAGCCCTCGGCATCGGGGCGATAGAGGAAGTTGGAGTCGCAGGTTCCGAATGGGCCATCGGGGTCCGACCGGTCGACATAATTCCCGATCGCGAGGGTGGGGAACCCGTTGCCTTCCCAAGTCGCCGAGAACGCCGTGCTCCACCTGTCGGCAGTATCGAACGTCCAGGGCGCGGGTGCGAAGCCGCAGTCCGCATCGCCTTCCAGCAGAATGTTCTCTCCGGCCCGCATCACGGCCAGATCGATATGCCCGTCCGCGTCGATGTCGAGCGGCCAAGCGCCGGTGACACCGACGATGCCGGTCGGCTCGGCTTCGAACAAGAGGGCGCCGCCCGGTTCGGAGCGGTTGCGGGCGAGCGTCGCGGGATCGGCACCTCCGGCCAGGAACAGGTCGGGCCGCGTGTCCCCGTCGCAATCCATGACCGCCACGCCACCGCCGACGAAGTGCTCCCAGCCGCCGGTATAGTCGTGGCTCCATCCCTGTGTCGGCGCGTCGTCGACGAAGGAAGGCTGGGCGCTCGCCGATGCCGCCGCGCATAGCAAGGGCAGGACGCTACGCATGGATCACCTCTCCGGACAGCAGCCGCTGCGACAGGCGGTCGAGCGCGTATGCCGCCGCACCCTTGGCCCAGAGCTGATCTTCCCACTTGTGCACGCGGAACTCGACGGGCTTCTCGCCGAGGTCGAGCGTGTTCGCCTCGATCTGCTGGCGGACCTCGTCTCCATAGAGGTAGTCATAGCGCAACTGCTCGCCCGAAAGGATCACCAGTTCGGGGTCGAAGATGTTGACGATATTCGCGAGCCCCACGGCAAAGAGACGCGCGGCCCGGCGGAAGATCGACCGCGCGGCCAGGTTGCCCGCCTTCGCCTCGGCGAAGAGCTGGTCGAGCCGGTCGGGGTCGGCGCGCGGCACATGGGGCAGGGCCATCTCCGCCTCGCGCAGCAGCGCGTAATCGGCGACATAGGCTTCGAGACACCCGCGCTGGCCGCAGCGGCACAGGGCGCCCTCGGGCTGTATCTTCATGTGGCCGAACTCCACGCCCCGTCCGCGCGCACCATGATAGAGCCGGTTGTCGAGCACGATGCCCATGCCGACACCCTGTTCGATCGTCACGACGATGAAGTCCTTGCGCGTTCGCCCGACGCCGAACCACAGCTCAGCCAGCGCCAGAAGGTTGGCGTCGTTGTCGATCTCGACCGGGCAGCCGAGCTCCGCCTGCGCGAGGTCGCGCAAGGGAACCTGCCTGCGAGCGAGGAGCGGCGACCAATGGACCAATCCAAGTTGCGCATCGACGAAGCCTGGCACGCCGATGCCGATGGCGGAGATCGCCTCCCGCGTCAGTCCCGCCTCGGCCAGCCCCTTGTCGAGCACCTGGGCGAGGAGTGCGACGACGCTGTCGGCATCCGAGAACTGGGTCTTGTGGGTGACGCGCGTCTCGACGATCTGGCGTCCCTGGAAATCGAGGAGAACGAGCGTGGTGAGACGATCGCCCAGCTTCACACCGGCGACGACATGCGCGGGTCCCTTTAGCTGCAGCGCCACCCGCGGTCGGCCGCGCGCGGGCCCTGCGGCGGGAGCATCTGCGACCTCCTCGATCAGACCGCGGGCGATCAGGTCGGCAGTGAGGGTGGTGACGGTCGCCGGGCTGATCCCGAGCGCACGCGCGATCTCGACCCGCGCGACCTGGCCGCGGGCGCGGATTTGCTGGAAGATCAGCTCCGTCGCGGAGTGTGCCGCGCCAGTCGTGCTGAAACCGCTTGGTCCGTATCCTATGCCCAGTTCCACGCCTTTTATTCACCTCCCTAAATTTAAACCGCTTTGAATTATCGTGCTGCACCTGCGAAAAGCAGGTGGTCGGGTGTTTGTCTTGTCCGACGCTGCATTTTATGGCGAAATTCGTCAAATATTTTTTGACATGCGAATTTAATGACGCAATGCTCTCGTCACGTACCGGAAGCTCGCGAATCGTGGGCTATCGGACCAATAGGGAGAAAGACATGAAAATCACGAACATCGTCGCAGCAGCGGCCGTCGCAGCCGCTGGCTTCGCGACCCCGACCCTCGCACAGGATCTCACCGTCGGCGTCAGCTGGTCGAACTTCCAGGAAGAGCGTTGGAAGACCGACGAGGCCGCGATCGTTGCCGCTCTCGAGGAAGCCGGGGCCGAGTACATCTCCGCCGACGCGCAGTCCTCGTCCTCCAAGCAGCTCTCCGACATCGAGTCGCTGATCGCACAGGGCGCGGACGCGCTGATCATCCTCGCGCAGGATGCGTCGGCCATCGGCCCGGCAGTCCAGCAGGCCGCGGACGAGGGCATTCCGGTCGTCGCCTATGACCGTCTGATCGCCGATCCCCGCGCGTTCTACCTGACCTTCGACAATGTCGAAGTGGGTCGGATGCAGGCGCGTGCCGTGCTGGAGGCGCAGCCCGAGGGCAACTATGTCATGATCAAGGGCTCGCCCACCGACCCTAACGCGGACTTCCTGCGCGGCGGTCAGCAGGAGGTCCTGCAGGAGGCGATCGACAGCGGCGCGATCACCATCGTCGGCGAAGCCTACACCGATGGCTGGCTGCCCGCGAACGCCCAGCGCAACATGGAGCAGATCCTGACCGCACAGGACAACGAGGTCGATGCAGTCGTCGCCTCCAATGACGGCACCGCCGGCGGCGTCGTCGCGGCCCTGACCGCACAGGGCATGGAAGGCATCCCCGTGTCCGGCCAGGACGGCGACCACGCCGCCCTGAACCGCGTCGCGATGGGCACCCAGACCGTCTCGGTCTGGAAGGACGCGCGCGACCTGGGCGCAGCGGCGGCCGAAATCGCGGTCAGCCTCGCCGGCGGCACTGAGATGGCGGACGTGGAAGGCGCCGAGATGTGGACCTCGCCCGACGGCATCGAGATGTATGCCGAGTTCCTGGAGCCGATCCCGGTGACGCAGGAAAATCTGGGCACCGTCGTCGATGCGGGCTGGATCGAGAAAGAGGCGCTCTGCCAGAACGTGGCAGCGGGCACCGTCGCGGCCTGCGACTGATCCCGACCCTCTGACCATCCTGGTCGGCCCCCCTCCACGCGTGGGGGGCCGATCGCGCGCATCCGGGGCGGACAGGCCCCGGCGGCCTTGCGGCGGCCATAGCCACGCGGCCACTCCATCCGACACCTGAACTCACGGGACACCACCAGATGAGCCAGACCGGCACCTCCGATTCCCAAACCAGCCCCTCCGCCGTACCGGCGCCGACCGGCTTCGCCGCGCTGGGCCTCGACATGCGACTTCTCGGAATGATCGGCGCGCTGCTGGTCATCTGGGTGGGTTTCGCCCTGTTTACCGAATGGCGATTCCTGACGCCGCGCAACATCTTCAACCTGACGATCCAGACGGTTTCGGTCGCGCTGATGGCGACCGGCATGGTCTTCGTCATCGTGACGCGCCATATCGACCTCAGCGTCGGGTCTTTGCTGGCTGTCTGCTCCGCCGCGATGGCGATGCTGCAGACGCAGTTCCTGCCCGATCTGCTGGGCCTCGGCTCGCCGCTGATCTGGATCCTCGCAGTACTCGCGGGGCTGGTCGTCGGCACGACGATCGGCGCTTTCCAAGGCTGGATGGTCGGCTATCTCGCCATCCCGTCCTTCATCGTCACGCTCGGTGGCCTGCTGATCTGGCGCAACGTCGCCTGGTACCTCACGAACGGGCAGACCATCGGCCCGCTCGATCCGACCTTCTCGATCTTCGGCGGCATCAACGGCACGCTGGGCGAGGGGTGGAGCTGGATCGTCGGCCTCGGCCTGACCGTCGCGGCGCTGGTGCTGCTGGTGCAGTCGCGCCGCAACAAGGCCGCGCATGGCTTCCCGGTGAAACCGATCTGGGCGGAGGCCGCGCTAGGCGCGATCTTCACGGTCGTCATCCTCGGCTTCATCCTGATCCTCAACAGCTATTCCATTCCGTCCCGCCGACTGGAGCGCCAGTTCGAGGCGCGCGGCGAGGTCATGCCCGAGGGGCTGGAGATGGGCTATGGCCTGCCGGTCTCGGTGTTGCTGCTGATCGTCGTCGCCATCATCATGACGGTCGTGGCGCGTCGGACGCGGCTGGGCCGCTACATCTTCGCGACCGGAGGCAACCCTGACGCGGCAGAGCTGTCGGGCATCAACACCAAGCTGCTGACCGTCAAGGTCTTCGCCATCATGGGCGCGCTCTGTGCGATTTCGGCAGTCGTCGCCTCGGCGCGTCTGACGAACCATTCCAACGATATCGGCACGCTCGACGAATTGCGCGTCATCGCCGCCGCCGTGATCGGGGGCACCGCGCTGTCGGGCGGGCTCGGCACGATCTACGGGGCGATCCTGGGGGCGCTCATCATGCAGTCGCTGCAATCGGGCATGGCCATGGTCGGCGTGGATGCGCCGCTGCAGAACATCGTCGTCGGGGCCGTGCTGGTGCTCGCCGTGCTCGTCGACATCGTCTACCGCCGCCGCGCTGGCATCTGAGGGAGGACAGACTCATGAAAACCGGAACCCCTCTCGTCGAGATGCGCAATATCTCCATCGCCTTTGGCGGTGTCCAGGCGGTCGACGACGTGTCCATCGATGTTCATCCCGGCGAAGTGGTCGGCCTGCTCGGCCACAACGGCGCGGGCAAGTCGACGCTCATCAAGATCCTGTCCGGCGCCTACCGCGCGGATTCGGGCGAGATCCTGATCAACGGAGAGAAGGTCGATATCCACAGTCCGCGCGACGCGCGCGACAACAATATCGAGACGATCTACCAGACCCTCGCGCTTGCCGACAATCTCGACGCGGCCTCGAACCTGTTCTTGGGGCGCGAGATCACCAATGCGCTCGGCCTCGTGAACGATGACGCGATGGAGGCGGAGACGCGCAAGATCATGGCGCGGCTCAACCCCAACTTCCGCAAGTTTTCGGCGCCCGTTTCGGCCCTGTCAGGCGGCCAGCGGCAATCCGTCGCCATCGCCCGCGCGGTCTACTTCAACGCCAAGATCCTGATCATGGACGAGCCGACCGCAGCGCTCGGCGTGCATGAGACGCAGATGGTCGCCGATCTGATCAAGGAATTGAAGGAGCAGGGCCTCGGCATCTTCCTCATCAGCCATGACACGCGCGAGATGCTGGAGCTTTGCGACCGCGTCTCGGTGATGAAGAACGGACAGCTCGTCGGGACCGAGCGTGTGGAGGACGTGACCGAGGACGATATCCTCGGCATGATCATCATGGGCAAGAAGCCGGAGCGGGCCGCCTGATGTATCTCGGTCTCGATCTGGGAACGTCCGGGCTCAAGGGCCTGCTGATCGACGGTGATCAGGCGGTCGTCGGGCAGGCCACCGTCCCGCTCACCGTCGATCGGCCCCGCTCGGGCTGGTCGGAGCAATCTCCCGCGGCCTGGATCAGCGCGGTTGCGTCGGTCTTCGATGCGCTGGCCGCCCAGCATGACCTGTCGCGGGTCCGGGGCATCGGCTTGTCGGGACAGATGCATGGCGCGACGCTGCTCGACGCGTCCGACGAGGTGCTGCGCCCGTGCATCCTGTGGAACGACACCCGTGCGCACGAGGAAGCGGCGGCGCTCGACGCCGATCCCAAATTCCGGGCGATCACCGGCAATATAGTCTTCCCCGGGTTCACCGCGCCGAAGCTCGCATGGGTCGCGAAACACGAACCGGACGTTTTCGCACGCGTGGCGAAGGTCCTGTTGCCGAAGGATTACCTGCGCCTGTGGCTGACCGGCGAACATGCCACGGACATGTCGGACGCCGCTGGAACCAGCTGGCTCGATACCGCGAAGCGCGACTGGTCCGACGATCTGCTCGCCGCGACCGGGCTGCGGCGCGACCAGATGCCGGGGCTCGTCGAAGGTTCGGCTGTGTCGGGCACGGTCCGCGCGCAGCTTTCCGCACGCTGGGGTCTGTCCTCCGATGTCGTCGTCGCGGGCGGGGGCGGGGACAATGCCGCCTCGGCGATCGGAATGGGAACGGTGCGCGCCGGACAGGCCTTCCTGTCTTTGGGCACGTCCGGCGTACTCTTCGCGGCGACCGACCGGTTCGCGCCGCAGCCCGAAACGGCCGTGCACAGCTTTTGCCACGCTGTTCCGGGGCAATGGCATCAGATGGGCGTGATCCTCGCCGCAACCGATGCGCTCAACTGGTTCGCCAGGATGTGCGGTACGGCAGCGCCCGAGCTGACCGCGACCCTGGGTGACGTGATCGCGCCAGGGCCTACGACATTCCTTCCATATCTGGGCGGAGAGCGAACGCCGCTGAACGACGCAAGCATCCGCGGCGCCTTTATGGGCATCGGTCATGCCGCCGACCGCGATGCGCTGACCCGCGCCGTGCTCGAGGGTGTTGCCTTCGCCTTCGCCGACTGTCGGGACGCCCTGGCGGCGACCGGCACCGTCCTCGAACGGGCGACCGCGATCGGGGGAGGATCGCTGTCGGAGCATTGGTTGCAGATCATGGCGAACGCGACCGGACTGTCGCTCGACATTCCGCAAGCCGGAGATTTCGGCGGCGCATTCGGTGCGGCCCGTCTGGGACTGATGGCGGCGGAGGCCGCCGGGCCCGAAATCGCGACCCCGCCGGAGATCTCCCGCAGCATCGAGCCCGATCCCGGCCTGGCGGACGCTTTCGCCGAGGGGCATGCTCGCTACCGCGAAGCCGCCCGGCTCGCCGCAGCGTTCTGATCACGGCGATCCGCTGGACATCCGCGGCTGGCGCACCGATATTCGGCGTCCGGTCAGGGGGCGGCGACTAGCATGAGTGCACGCAGGAGACGGCTCAGGGTTCTGACCCGACGCGAGTTCTGGCGCGTGGTGCGTTTCCTGACCGTCGGCGCGGGCGTCGCGCTGACCTATGCCATCCTGTTCTTGGGCGCGCGAGAACTCGGCGCCCGTTTGTGGGAGGCGAACACGATCGCCTACGCGGCCTCGGTCATGGTCCAGTATTTCGCCCATACGCTCTGGACCTTCCGCGGCAAGGTTCGCGACATGATGCAGCAGGGCCGGTTCCTCGGCGTCATCGGCTTCGGCGCGATCTTCAGCTTCGTCGCCACGACCAAGGTCGGACCTGCGTTGGACTGGCCCGACGAGGCGGCGGCCGCGCTCGTCATCTTCGGGCTGCCGGTCTTCAATTACATCCTCTACCGCTTCTGGGTGTTCCGCGGGAAGCGCTAGTTCCGGATCGAGGTGATGTCGGCCACCGCGACCTTGCGCCCGTCAGCGAGGATTAGCGCCATGCCATCGCCATCCGCTCGCGCTTCGACGACGCGCGAATGAACCGCGGGTCGGGCGATCAGGATATCGCCATCTGCGACCGGTCCGCGCAGTTCGAATGCGTAGTCGCCGTGCCGCGCCTCCAGGCCCGAGGCAAGCCTCCCCGACCAGCCTTCGCCATCGAAGGGGCCGTCGTGGACGACATCCCCCATCCCGTCGCGGACGACGAGACGCGTCGAGGGCGGCAGGTCGGCTTGGCGCCCGAAGACGATCGGTTCCCCCGAGTATCGCGCCTGTCCTTCGATCGCCACGTCCCGATCCAGCCATGCCGCGAGGGAGCCGGCATCCTGCGCGGTCAGGCTCGCCGTCAGGGCGTCGAGCTTGAGGTTCATTTCCACCTGCTGCTCGACCGAACTGAAGGTCGCCAGCTGTTCGACGAATTGCGTCGATTCCATCGGTTTGAGAGGGTCCTGGTTGCGCATCTGTGTCGTGAGCAGGGTCAGGAAGGTCTGGAAGTCGGTGCTCGTCGAGGACAGGCTTGGCGCGCTTGGCGCGCTTGGCGCACCGAAGGTCCCCGCTGGGTGGGTGGGCTGGATGTCCATGGAATCTCCCTAGATCCGCAGGTCGAGACGACCGGTCGATCTGCTATCTGCATGGCTGACGGCAATCGTTTCCACCCCATCGGAGTCGGATCGGGCGTCGTCCGTGTCGTCGAACTCCGCCTTGCCGTCATCGCGGAATTCCAGCATCGAACTGCCGAGACCTGCATCCTCTAGCCCGATCCTGATCAGGTCGGAATGGCGCCGCATCAGGTCCAGGGCGTCGTCACGCTCCGCGCTTACATTGATCTGCAGGACGCCATCCTGCCTGTCGAAGGTGATCAGCAGACGTCCCAGTTCGGGCGGATCGAGACGCAGTTCGGCATGCCCGCTCCGCCGATCGAGAGAGAGCGTCGCGACACGATCCACCACCTGCCGCGTGGCGAGCTGGGCCAGCTTCAGAGTATCCATGCCTTCGGATTTCAGGGTTGGAGCGGTTGCCGATAATCTGGTTTCGCTGACACCCGGATGTTCTGCCGATGTCGATGGAGCGAGGGCGGCATTTACGTCGCCCACGACTTGGCTCATCGCCTTGGCGGCATTGCGGCCGTGTGGACGAGTCATGGCGCCGGTCGAGATGGCGTCACCGAAAACGGCCTGCGAGAGCTGACCGGAACGGGATACTATGGAGGCGGTTTGGTCCATTGTCGAAGATGTCGAAGCCGACGTGAAAGCCACGCCCTCGGCACGTTCGGAACGATATTTCACTGGCGGGACATGCCGAAGCTCGACGCCTGGATTTTCCGATGCTCGCGGCTGACTATCGGGCATCGAGGCGCGACTGAATGCCTCCGTATCGGCCAGCGCGATGTTGCTCGCCGGAGCCGAATTCTCGACAGCGCCTTGCCGCTCTCGACCGGGCGGCTCAATTTCGGTATCGATCGATGTGGAAGCGGCGTCATGCGCCTCGTGTCTCGGTATCGCTGATCTCACCCATTCTCCGGCTGGATCGAGCGAAGGAATGCGGCCACGGGCGTGGAGATCAAGCCTTTCGGCGGCCACTTCCACAAGCCTGTTTGCGGCATCGGATGGACGTGGTCCCGCTTCGGTCCCCTCGGCTTGCTCGCCTTGAATTACCGCCGAAGGCATCGATTCCGACGCTGCGTTCTCCAGGAAGAAGCCCTCCCCGGTACGGTCGAAAGCCGCCGCAGGGCCCTGGATAATAGTAGCGTTGGCCAAGCGCGCCGCATGATCTGCCGTAGTCACAACATTTTCCATGTCCCCGTCGTTAGCGCACGAATCCTTACGATTTGTTTACGCGTCCGGGTTCATTTCTGGTTTCGAAGGAGAACGAGATGATCGACCCAATTCCGACTGCGCCTCCGAGACTTCCGCAGCAAAGCGCGCCAACACATGCGCGCGCCCAACAGCTCGCGCTAGAGTTCGAGGCCGCGTTCCTGGCCGAGATGCTCAGCCATGCAAGTTTCGGGGCACCGCGGCAGGTCGCCGGGGGAGGCGCGGGAGAGGATGCGTTCGCCTCCCTGCTCGCGCGGGAACAGGCGCGCGACTTCGCGAGCAACGGTGGCCTCGGCCTAGCCGGGAAGATCGCCGAAAGCCTGCTGCGACGCGACGAATGATGATGTCGGGCCGGTTGCACGACGTGCGGCAGCTCCTGCTGAACCAGCGGCAGGCGATCCTGCGCGGGGACTACGTGGCCGCCTGCGAGATAGGTGCAATCGAATGCTTGCTGCCGGATCTTTCTCTCGAAGATCTCGACGACGTCTCCGGACTGCTGCGACGCAATCTGGAGTTGCTGGCCATCGCCCGTGATTCCGTGGCCTCCAGTTCCATCCTTTCTCGCGACGTCATCTACGCTGCCGATGGCGGAACGGTCCCGATCGGCGCGCAGCCCCGGTTCGACCAGAAGCGTTAACGCGCGTTCATGCTGATCGAACGAAAAATTTACCGCCTGTTAAGCCGACCCACCCCATCACCGGAGTGCGATTGAAACCAATCGGCGCGCGGTAAGCGGAACGACTTGCGGCGCACACGTCAGAATGACGTTTCCCGGCCGACGGCTTGTCGGTTCATCGAAAGACGGTGCCGAATGCACCGCACAGGAGACTTACATGTCAAGCATTCTGACCAACAACAGCGCCATGGTTGCGCTGTCCACGCTGCGCAACATCAACACGAGCCTAGCACAGACCCAGAACGAGATCTCCACGGGTCTCAGGGTTTCGTCCGCCGCGGACAATGCGGCCGTCTGGTCGATCGCGCAGACCATGCGATCGGACGCCGACGGGTTCGGGGCCATCTCCGAAAGCCTCGCGCTGGGCAACTCGACCGTCGCGGTCGCGCGGCAGGCGGCAGAATCGATCACCGATCTGTTGAGCGATATCAAGAGCCAGGTGATCGCGGCGCAGGAAAGCGGCAACGACAAGACCAAGATTCAGACCGAGATTTCGGCACTGCGCGAACAGGTGACCTCGATCGTGAACGCGGCGCAGTTCCAAGGCATCAACTTGCTGAAGGGATCCGAGGCGATCAGCGTGCTGTCATCGCTCGACCGCAACGGCAACGGGGATGTGTCCGCCTCGCGCATCACCGTCAATCGCAACGATCTTTCGCAAACCCAGCAGACCGCCGGCACGACGGCCGTGACGGCCGGCGACCTGATGACGGGTACCCGGACCGGATCATCCTTCGCCGGCGATGCGACGACGCCAACCGCGCTCGTGGCCTTCACCGATGGCGGTGTCGAAGAGGGCGCGACCTACACGATCACGCTGAACGGCACGGGGACCGGATCCGCCACCGGAGGTACGCAGAGCTTCACCTACGTCGCGACCGGGAACGATACCGAATTGACGGTGTCCAGCCAGCTGAAGAGTCAGATCGACACCTACATCGCCGACAATTCGCTAAGCAACTTGAGCACCAGCCAGAACGCGACGACCGGAGAACTGACGATCAGTCTCGGCGGCGGATCGGGTGCCAACGACCTCACCGTCGACTTCGAGGAGCATGTCGGTGGTGTGCTGGCAGGCGGCCTCGCGGCTCTTGCCGACATGGACGTGACCACGGCAAGCGGGGCGCAGACCGCCCTCACCGACATCGAGGCATTGATCGATACGGCCATCGATGCCGCCGCCTCGTTCGGATCGGTCCAGGGCCGGATCGAGACACAGGCCAACTTCGTCAGCGGGCTGACCGACTGGCTGAATTCCGGCGTCGGTGCCCTGGTGGATGCGAACATGGAAGCGGCGTCCGCGCGGCTCCAGTCGCTGCAGGTCCAGCAGCAGCTGGGTGTCCAGTCGCTGTCGATCGCGAACCAGGCTCCGCAGACGATTCTGTCGCTCTTCCGCTGATACGGTCGGGAGGGCAGCCCGCCCTCCCGCCTCCCATACGGAACCCGATTGACAGGAGACCTGTAGATTGACTGCCCAGCTTGCTCACACCAGCTATACTTCCGCCCGAACGACCGTCGGCAGCCTTGCGCAGAACGAGTACGGTATCATTGCGCGGATCACAGCGCGGCTCGAAGATGCAATGGACCTCGATACGGTGACCACCGGCTATGCGCGGCTTGCCGAGGCTTTGTTCGAGAACAGGCGCCTCTGGCTGGCGCTCGCGTCCGATGTCGCACATCCTCAGAACGCGCTGCCCGCCGAATTGCGGCAGCGACTTTTTGCACTCGCAGCCTTCGTGCAGGTTCACAGCGAGCGCGTTCTGCAGGGTTCTGCAGATCCCGCCGATCTCGTAGCGATCAATCGCGACATCATGAGCGGGCTCGCAGGTGCGGACGGATCCCACGGATGAGCGGCCTCATCCTCAAACTGCGCCCTGGGGAGCGGGTCCTGATCAACGGCGCCGTCATCGAGAATGGCGATCGCAGGGCACGTCTGGGCATCTTGACACCCGGTGCCCATATCCTGCGGCTCCGCGACGCAATCCACCCGGATGACGCAACGACGCCGACCGGCCGACTCTGCTATCTGGCGCAACTGATCATCGCGGGTGAGGCGGAGCCGGAGGAAGGGCTCGCCCGTCTGTCTCAAGGCGTCGAGCAGCTGGGGCAGGTCTTCACATCGGGTGACGGTCACGTACTGCTAACCGAAGCGAAGTGGCATCTCGATTGCGGTCAGACCTACAAGGCGCTGCGCAAGCTCAAAAGCCTGATGCCGATCGAGGCGGCCCTGTTCGAGCTGTCAGCCATGCGAGCCTAGGCAAAGACGTGCAAGACGGAAGAGGCTGACAGTTCAACGCCCCTCGCTGCCAAGAAGGGCTGCGAGAACATCGAAAGCTTGGGTCGACGTCTCGAAATCGTTTCGCAGGCAAAATTCTTCCAGTGATGGGATGTTGTGGGAAACCTCTTCGAGGGACTTCCGAAGCCTGTTCTTCACATCGGAGGTCATTTCAAGCGCTGGCCCCGCGAGACCGTGCCGTAGCCGTCGAGAGAGTTCATACCGATCAGATCCGAAAACCCTCGGGGCGAGGCGCGACCTCGACCTGGCGATGTCGCAGACGGGATCGACACCGGTTCGCAACGTTTCCTCGAAAGCGATGACGTTGTCGAAGGATTGATAAGGATCTTCATCAACGTCTTTCCAATCGTTTCGGTATATGGATGCCAGAACAAAGGACGTGATCGGTCCGGTGCGGATTTGCGGCTGACCCGAAGGAGGGACCAAGACGCGCTCTGCGTCTCGCAGCGGAGCTCGCAAATCGATGCTCCGGATCTCCCTCGGCCCGATTGCCCGCCGATCGATGAAGAGGGCCACGCGTGCCCCTGCGCGGCTGTACAGTCTCGCGAGCCTGAGCGCACTGTCGAGGAGGAGGGTCCGCATTGCCGGAGACGGATCGCCGCCGGTCCTCATGCGGACCATTCTGGACGGCTGCCTATCATCGGCGGGTGCGTCGAAATCTTCACCCCCGTCGCCATCGAAGCCGACGAGGATCGTGACATCGGCATCGATCCGCTGCGAAAGACGCGCGGTGAAGTGCGACCGATCAGCGGTATCCGGCCAGTAAACGGCGTGGGCCACTCCCTCGATGACCGGCGCGAGAGTATCGATGGCCGCCAGTCCCGTATCGATCTGGCGAAACTGCACCCGTCCCCCCGTCCCGTGGCGGAAAGCCGGGAGAAGCGGAGGCTTGCCCCGACCATCGAGCGGCCTTCCGAGCGGATCGATCACCCTGCCACGCCAGTCGCGCCCTCCGTCGAGATCATGCAGCGTGATCGCGCGAACCGCCTGGCCGCAGCGCAGCTGATCAATCTCACATAGAGGTACGATCTCGCAAGATGTCGACGACACGGAGGTCACGCGCGCATGCAGCCGGTCGTCGACGAGACAGATCTGCCCGAGCGATATGTCAGATCCCATACCGGACACTTTCACCGAGTCCACGGAGATTTCGGTGAGCCGCCCGTAGCGACGCGTGCTTTCGATGCTGCGGATGCGGGCTTCGCGTTCCTTCAACCCTGCCATGTGCCGAACCTCCTCGCCTTTGATTACCCTTTGTTCACTTCCGAAGGTTAAGCCGAGGTTGAGAACCGAAGGGAGAAGCCCGGATGAGCGACAGCAACTCGATCCTGTTCCACGCGGCGAATGCGGCCCGCCATGCCTCGGCGCGCCAGGCCGTGCTCAGCAGAAACATCGCCCACGCCGATACGCCCGGCTACATCGCCCGAGATCTCGAACCGTTTCGGGCGCTCGTAGACGGCGTGATGAGCGCCCATGCCACACGCGCGGGACATGTCGGTGCCGGGGGCGACCGGACCGGCTGGCGCAGTCTGGCCCTGACACAGGCGCAGCTGGGCAGCGCAAACGGCAACACGGTCGATCTCGAGGACCAGATGATCCGGGCCGCCGATACGCGACGGCAGCACGACATGGCCATGACGCTCTATTCCAAGTCGATGGACATCTTGCGTCTTGGCCTTGGGCGAGCGCGGTAAAGGGAGCGCGACGTGACCGATTTTCTCGATTCGATGCGCAATTCCGCTTCGGGAATGAGCGCCCAGACCATGCGGATGCGGATAACCTCCGAAAACATCGCGAATGCCGATACCCCCGGCTATCGGCAGAAGACCGTCAGTTTCGAGCAGACGACCGCAACCGGCGGTGTGCGTGCCCTTCCGCCCGAACTGAGTGAACGCCCGCTCGAGCGAATCTTCGCACCGGACCATCCGCTCGCAGATGACGACGGCTATTACGATGGCTCCAGCGTCAACCTGATGGTGGAGATCGCGGACGCCCGGCAGGCGCAGCGCAGCTACGAGGCAAACCTGCGCATGTTCGATCAGGCCCGCTCGATGGCGTCGTCGCTTCTCGATCTCTTGCGCCGCTAGAAAGGAGGCTTTCATGGATATTTCGAGCAACTCGGTCGGTCAGGCCTATGCCGCCGGCCGTCAGGCGATCAAGGCGCCGGCCCCGCAGGAAAGCCCATCCGTGTTCGCGCGGGCGGCGGGCAGCTTCACCGAAGCGATGCGCGCGACCGAGAACACGGCGATCGGAGCACTGTCTGGCCAGGTCGACACACACTTGATGGTGCAGGCGCTCGCGGAGACCGAACTCGCTGTCGAGACGGCGGTGACCTTGCGAGACAAGGTCGTCGAAGCCTACCAGGAAATCCTGAGGATGCCGGTATGACCGAGGGCGCATTGCTCGATCACCTCAGGGAGGCTCTCTGGTCCGCGCTCATCGTGTCCTTGCCCGTCCTGACGGTCGCACTCGTCATCGGGCTGGCGATCGGCCTGTTGCAGGCCCTGACGTCGGTCCAGGAAATGACGTTGACCTTCGTGCCGAAACTCGCGGGCATCCTGGTCGTCTTCTGGATCACGATGGACTATTCGGGGCGGGTCCTCGTATCGCTCTGGGATCGCAGCATCCTGCCGGCCATCGGCGGATCGTGAGGCGGCGATGGAACTGACCAGCCATATCGCGCTGTCCCGGCAGACATCGCTCGAACGCGAAATGCGCACGATCGCCCAGAACCTCGCCAACATGTCGACCACCGGCTACAGGCGCGAAGGCATGATTTTCTCGGAAAGCGTGCAGGCCCTCGAAAGCGGTGGCTCGGTGTCGATGACGGCGCTCAATGCACGCTATTCGTCCGAGCTCGCGGGCGGGATGACCCGCACCGGCGGGACGTTCGACATCGCCATCGAGGGGGACGGTTTCTTCCAGACGATCGGAGATGCAGGAGCGAGACTGACGCGGGCGGGCGCCTTCGTCATGGATGCTCAGGGCGCTCTCGTGACCACACTGGGCGAACGTCTTGTCGATGCGGCGGGCGCGCCGGTTGTTCTTCCTCCGGGTGCTTCCGACATAACGATTGCCGGGGACGGGACGATGACCGCGGATGGCGAGCCGGTCGCGCAGATCGGCCTGTGGACCACCGCGCCAGGCGCGTCGCTCGAACGGGAGGACGGCGTCAGGTTTCGGTCCGACCAGCCCTTCGTCCCGGTCGAAGAGGGCGAGATGCGACAGGGCTTCCTCGAGGATTCTAACGTGCGCCCGGTCGAGGAGATGACGCGGATGATCGAGGTGCAGCGCGTCTACGAATTCGCTCAGACGCTGCAGGACCGCGAGGACGAGCGGACGCTGAACACCATACGCACCTTGGGCCAGGCGCCCCGGTAGGACAGGAGAACTTCCATGAGAGCATTGTCGATCGCGGCCACGGGCATGGATGCGCAGCAGATGCGTGTCGAAGTGATCTCGAACAACCTCGCCAACATGAGCACCACCGCCTACAACGCGCGGCGCGCGGAGTTCGCCGACCTGCATTACCAACAGGTCAGCAGGGCGGGGACCATCAACGCCTCGGACGGCACGGTGCTGCCCACGGGCGTGCAACTCGGACTCGGCGTTCGCGCGGCTGCCGTCACCATGCACGTGGCGCAAGGCTCGCTGCGGGCAACGGGGGGCGAGCTCGACCTCGCGATCGAGGGGAACGGCTATCTGGAAATCGCTTTGCCGAGCGGGCAGGCGGGCTATACCCGCGACGGCGCGCTTAAGCGCGGGGGGGACGGACAGATCCTCACCTCCGACGGTTACGCTCTCGTACCCGACATCACCATACCGGCGGACGCCCGCAGCCTCTCGGTGAATGCACAGGGCGAGGTCTACGCCTATTTCTCGGACGAGGTCGAGCCGCAGCTGATGGGGCAGATCACCCTCGCGGACTTCACCAACGAAAAGGGTCTGGAGGCGATCGGTGGCAACCTGTTCCTGGAGACGGAGGCCTCCGGCCCGCCGGTGATCGGGACGGCGGGGGAGGATGGCCTTGGCACTTTCCGCCAAGGCTATCTGGAGGACAGCTCGATCGACGCGGTCCGGGAGATGACCGAGCTGATCGAGGCGCAGCGCGGCTACGAGCTGAACGCGAAGGTCATCACGGCGGCCGACCAGATGCTCGCCGCAACGACTCAGATCCGATGATCCGGGCCGCTGTCCTGATGATGCTATGGGCGAACGTCGTCTGCGCGCAATCGGTGCAACCGCTTCGCGCCATCCGTCCCGAGCAGGTCATCGGACCGCAGGACGTGGTCGCGATGGCGGACTCCTGGCCAGGCGCCGTGACGGCGATCGATGCCGTCGTGGGGTTGGAGGCGCGCGTGACCCTCTATCCCGGCCGAGCGATCCTCGCGTCCGATCTGGTGGCGGAGGCGACCGTCGAACGCAACGCGGTCGTCATGCTGACATACCGCTCAGGCGCGCTTTCCATCTCGGCAGAGGGACGTGCGCTAGGCGACGGGCGTCCGGGTGAGCGCATCCGCGCCATGAATATCGCGTCGCGCACGACGGTCTGGGGCACGGTGATGCCCGATGGAACCTTGGAGGTCGGACAATGAGAAGACTCGCCTTGCTTGTGCTGCTGGGTGGCTGCGCCACGTCGGAGATCGGGCAGACCCCCGACGTCACGCCGATCGACGCGCCGGAGAACCGGATCATAGCCGCGGTCAGCCCCGAACGTCTCGCGCTCAGCCAGGCGAGCGCGCGGTCTCGCGATCCGCTGGCGGCGGGCGGTTCCCTCTGGACCTCGGGGCCGAGTTCCCTGTTCGGGGATCGTCGGGCGAGTGCGCTGGGTGATATCCTGACTGTCGTGATCGACATCGACGATGGGGCCGAGATCCGCAACGCCACCGACAGATCGCGGTCGGGGCAGGAAGGGCTCTCCATCGATTCCCTGTTCGGTCTGGCGGACTCGATCGCGGATTCGGGGGTCGCGCTTTCACCCGGCGTATCCGCGAATTCGGCCTCCGGCTCCTCGGGGAGCGGCCGCACCCGGCGGCAGGAGGAGATCGAGATGCGCATCGCCGCCACGGTGGTGGATATCCTGCCCAACGGTCATCTCGTCGTGCTCGGTAGTCAGGAGGTCCGCGTGAACTACGAGCTGCGCGACCTCCAGGTCGCGGGCATCGTACGCCCCGAGGATATTTCCCGCCGCAACGAGATCACCTATGACAAGATCGCGGGCGCGCGGATCGTCTATGGCGGGCGGGGTCAGATCACCGACCTGCAGCAGCCACGCTATGGCCAGCAGATCCTCGAACGCGTGCTGCCGTTCTAGGAGGAGACGATGCGCAAGATCCTGATCGTGCTCGTTCCCGCCTTGGCCATTGTAGCCGGCGGGGCAGCGGCTTGGATGCAGCGGGACGGTACCGTTCAAACGCCGCAGCCCGAGGCCGGGGGGACCGAACTCGTCGAACTGCCCAATCAATTTGTGGTGCCGCTGACCCGCGGCGACGACATCGCCGGGCTGATCGCCGTCTCGCTCGCCGTTGAAGTGGCGGAAGGGCACTCCGAAGCGACCCTCGCGCAGGAGCCCCGCCTGCGCGACGCCTTCCTGCAGGTCCTCTTCGACCATGCGCGCAGCGGCGGGTTCGCGGGCGACTTCACCGGCGGGACGAGCATGGGCGAGTTGCGCGCGCATCTCGCCCTGACCGCGCGGGAGGTGGGCGGACCAGCGCTTAAAAGTGTCCTCATCACCAATCTTGCCAGGCAGGATTTCTAGGACCGGTCGCGCTGCTGTCCGCGGCAACCGCGATCAGAGGACCGAAGCCTTCTTCCGCATTTGTTCGGCGAAGCGCAGCGCTGCCGCGATCGCGCGATAGGTATCTTCGGGAATCTCGGCTCCGACCGGCAAATCCGCGTGCAATCGCCGTGCCGTCGGTACGTCGCGGTAGATCGGAATGCCATTTTCCGCCGCGACCTCGCGGATGCGCGCCGCAATTTCACCCGAGCCCTTGGCGAGGCAGACCGGGGCGGACCCCGGACTTCGGTCCCAGCCGAGCGCGACGGCGATCTGGGTCGGATTGACGAGGATGACATCGGCGTCGGGCACGTTCGCCATCATCTGGTTGCTCGCGATCTCGCGCGCCCGCCGCTGGCGCTGTGCCCGCTGCGTGGGATCCCCTTCGCTTTCCTTCGTTTCGTCGCGAAGGTCCTTATAGCTCATCCGCAGCTTTCGCCGGTGATCGAACCGCTGCCAGAACAGATCGACGACGGCCATGACGCAGGCGATCAGCGCAGCCAAGCTCAGCAACGCGATCGTCAGCCGCCCCAGATAGAGTGCGAGCGCCCGGGCGTCCGCGGTCGCGAGGCCGATCATCTCATCATAGGACGCGGCGAGCCAGATAGCGAAGGCGGTCGAGATGATGACAAGCTTGAGCGTGCTCTTCCCGAACTCGAACAGCCCGGCCGCGCCGAACTTCTTCTGCGCGCCCTTGAGCGGACTGATGCGATCGAGCTTCGGCACGAGGTTCCCGCCGGTGAAGACGATACCGCGCTGCGCGACAAGCACCAGTGCGACCACGGCGAGCGGCACGACCAGCAGCGAAGCCACGGTCCCAGCGACCCGCGGCATCGCGTGCGAGGCAGCGGCACCGGGCCGAGGGAGTGCCGCCATGTCGAATTGCCGCGCCAAGGTCGTTCCGAGATCTTCGACGGCGGTCGCCCCGATGACGAGCAGCGCGAGCCAGAGGCCGAGATAGGACGCAGCCACCAGCACATCCTGGCTGCGGGCGATGTTGCCCTTGCGGCGCGCGTCGTCGAGCTTCTTCGCCGTCGGCTCATGGGACTTCTCCCCACTGTCCTCGCCAGCCTCGCTCACGGCATCGCTCCGAACGGATCGGCCAGGACCCCGCCGATCGCTCCGGTCCAGAGCGTCAGGATCGCCGGTGCGCTCACCAGCATGAGCAACAGCGCTGCCCCGGTAATGGCGGGCGCGCCGACAAAGGCGACCATCAGTTGCGGCATTGCCCTGTTGATGGCCCCAAGCGCGAGGTTATAGGCGAGCGCCGTCACGATGAACGGCGCGGCGAGCGTGACCCCCATCGCGATCGCATCGGCGGAGCGACGGATCGCCCATCGGGCCAGTTCATCTGACGGGGGGAACCGTCCGACGGGCACGGCATCGTAGCTCAGCACGATCGCCTCGACGATCCGGACATGCAGCCCGAGCGCCAGCGCGAGGGTGATCCCGGCGAGGGTCAGGATGCTGCCGAGCGCAGGCATCGGATCGGGCATCGCGGCTGCGTTGCCGATCTGGGCTATGGAGGTGGACTGGCTGGCGATGGAGCCCGCGAATTGCAGCGCGAAGACGAGGAACCGAACCGAGAGGCCGAGTACAACGCCGACTGCGATTTCGACGAAGAGGCCCGGCAACAGATCCACGTGACGCCCGGTTTCGACCAGCGGCCAGACGGCTAGGGTGAAGCCGATCGCCACCACCAGTCTGACACGGGCCGGAAGCAGCGTGGACCCGAAGCCAGGCATCAGCAGGACCGCCGCCGCCACCCTGCAAAACAGCAGGATGATCCCCTGCAGGTTGGGGAGGACGGCCGACAGGACCTGCTCGAGCAGTTCCGTCACGCGGGAACGGAGCCGAGCATCGCGGGGCGCACCTCGCGGTCGATTTCGTCATAGGACAGGACCGGGTTGCGGATGCCGCGTGCCGACAGGATCGAGCGGACGAACCGCCGACGCCGGGCCGGGAGGATGATGGCCGGATTGCGCCCGACCTCCGCGAACTTGCGCGACTGTTCCGCGACACCGTCGGCGAGCCGGTTGATTTCGGCCGGGGGCAGGGCGACCGTTTCCGCGTCCTCGGACTCGTAGCGTGCGAACAGGGCCTCCCATCCCATGTCGAGCTGGATCAGCGGAAGCGCGCCATCGGCCTCCAGCAGCGGTGCGGTCAGTTGGAATGCCAGCCGTCGGCGCACATGCTCCGTCAGGATGTCGGGCGGGGTCGATTTCGGGCCGGCCTCGGCCAGTGCTTCGAGGATCAGCGGCAGATTCCGGATTGAAATCTGTTCGTCGAGCAGCAGGCGCAGGACTGTTTGCAGCGTGTCGAGGGGAACGGGATCGGGCAGGTACTCGTCGAGCAGACGCTTGTTGGCCGCCGCGCGATCGGCATCGGACACCGTGACGAAGGCGTCCAGCAGCTTGCGCAGCGCACGGCGGGTGAAAAGCCGGGCAAACTGCCCTTTGAGCAATTCCAGAAGGTGCGTGGCGATGACCTCCGTCGGGGTCACGATGGTCAATCCCGCCCGCTCCGCCTCGCCACGTTGCTCAGGCATGATCCAGCGGGCTGGGGCGCCGTAGACCGGCTCAAGGACATCGCGCCCCTCGGGCGCATCGGCGGCGCGATCGGGCAGCAGCATCAGCAGGGCCTTCGGATCGATCCGGTCGCGCGCGACCTCAACGCCTTGGATCCGCACGGAATATTCGCCCGGAGCCGAGGCAGGGTCGTCGGTGAGCCGGATCTCCGGCAGGATCAGGCCGTAGAGTTCCGCGATGTGGTTGCGCATGTTGACGATGCGCGTGTCGAGACCCGAGGCCGGGTTCATCGCGGTGGTCACCAGGTCGGGGGCCACCGTCACATGGATCTCGTCGAGATCGAGGATGTCGCCGATCCCGCGCACTGGCACTGTCGAAACGGTGCCGGCCTCGGCACCGGCACCGGCAGGCTCCAACGTCTCGAGGGCCGCTTGGCGTTTGAAGCCGTAAAAGGCCGTCGCGCCCAACCCGATCGCACCGATGACGAATGGCAGGAAGGGCAGCCCGGGCACCACGGCGAAGACGAGCATCAGGGCCGCCACCGTGGCGAGCGCCATCGGGTGTTCTCCAAGCTGCGACAAAACCGCCTTGTCGGCCGCATCCGTGGCCCCGCCCTTGGCCAGCAGCAGCGCGGTTGCGATCGAGATGATGACGGCCGGGATCTGGCTCACCAGCCCGTCGCCGACGGTGAGGATCGCATAGGTCTCGAAGGCCAGGCCCGCGGGCATGCCTTGCGCGAACATGCCGATCGACAGGCCCACCACGAGGTTCAGCAGCGTAATGAGCAGGCCCGCGATCGCGTCGCCCTTCACGAATTTCGACGCCCCGTCGAGCGAGCCGAAGAAGGTCGTTTCCTCCTGCTCGATGCGGCGGCGTTCCTTCGCCTCGTCATGGGCCATCGCGCCCGCGGCCATGTCGCTGTCGATGGCGAGCTGCTTGCCCGGCATGGCGTCGAGCGCGAAACGCGCGCCGACCTCGGCCATGCGGCCCGCTCCCTTGGTGATTACGATGAAGTTGACGATCAACAGGACGCCGAAGACGACGAGTCCGAGGAAGACGCTGCCACCCATCACGAACATGGCGAACCCCTCGATCACCCCGCCTGCCGCGTGGGTCCCGGTATGGCCCTGACCGATGATCAGCTTGGTCGAGGAGACGTTGAGCGACAGGCGCAGCATCAGGCTCGCCAGCAGAATCGTGGGGAAGGCCGAGAAATCGAGTGGGCGCGAGATGAAGAGCGTGTTGGCGAAGATCAGGATCGCCAGCCCGAACGACGCCGCCAGCCCGAGATCCAGCACGAAGGCGGGCACCGGCAGGATCATCATGATGATGATCGCCATCAGCGCCAGCGTCATCAGGACCGTCGGCTGGTAGAGCGTGCGGATGTCGAAGCGCCCCATCTCAGCGCCCTCCGAGTGGACCGGTCGCGCGCCGCAGCAGCGGCCCGGTCGCGCGAGTCAGCAGGCCGGACGTGCTGGCCGTCCGCACCGGGCTCGCGGGGACTGGTGGCTCCAGCGCCTCGGCGATTTGGGTGGGCAGGTCCGCGCGGATCGTGTCGAAGCGCGCGCGGTATCGCCGGGCATGCTCGGGCGTTCCCGAATGATACCGCCCCGCCGCCGCCGACCAGTCGCCGCGTTCCGCGTAGTGGGACGCCAGGTAGCGCGCCGCGTAATCCGCATTGGCAGAGGGGTCGAACATCGCCGTTACGGTTCCGAAATACTCCCCATGCCAACGCCAGTTGAGCTGGAAGCATCCGACATCGAAGCTGGTCCGTCCGTCCGACAGCGCCTGCCGGGCGAAGGCCTCGGCCGATTGCCGGTCGTCGAACCAATGCCCCTGGCCTTCGAGATTGATCGTCCAGGGCCAAGGCCGAAATGCGTCGTCGCGCGTGCGCCCCGTCTCGGTCAGCGTGATCGCATGCAGCACGTCCGGCGGGACGTCATGTGCCGCAGCGGCCTCGGTCGCGCTCGCTTCGCAGATCGCCGGATCGGCCTGCGCGTTCGACGCCCAGGCCATCGCGAGCGCGATGACGTATCGCATGGCGGATTCTCCTGCCTCGTATCCCTTGTCGAGTCAGGGTTAATCGGCGAACGTTACCGGAACCTTTCCACCGCTGCTATTTCGCCAGATGCGCCAGCACCTTCTGCGCGGTCAGCCGGGAGACGCGGACGTTGCTCTCTCCCGTCACACCGGCGATGTGCGGCGTCAGGATCAGGTTGGGCAGGTCGGGCAGGTGACTTGCCTCGGCCAGCGGCTCCTCCTCGAACACGTCGAGCGCGGCGCCGGCCAGCCGACCTTCCGTCAGCGCGGCCCCGAGCGCACGCTCGTCAACGACTCCGCCGCGCGCGGCATTGACCAGAACCGCGCTAGGTTTCATCCGCGAAAGCGCGGTCGCGTCGATCAGATGGCGGGTCTCCTCGGTCAAAGGCACATGTAGGGACACGGCGTCCGCCCGGTTCAACAGCGTCTCGAGCGGCAGTAATTCCACCCCCTCGACCGCATCCACGAACGGATCGTGCGCGATGACTTCCATGCCCAGCGCCCGCGCCCGGCGCGCCGTCTGCCGCGCGATGGCGCCGTAACCGATCAGGCCGAGGGTCCGCCCCCCGATCTCGCTGCCCATCAGCGCCTGCCGCGGCCACTCCCCGGCGAGCATCCGCGCGCGCGCCTGATAGGCACCGCGGATCAGCATCATCACGGCCGCGATGACATATTCCGCGACGGCGTCGTCATTGGCGCCGGTGGCCGGATAGACCGTGACGCCCGCCGCGTCGCAGGCTGCAACGTCGATATTGTCGAGCCCGACGCCGAGCCGCCCGACGCATCGCAGCCGATCGCCCGCAGCAAGGATTGCGTCGCGGACCTGCGTCCGGTTGCGCACGATCAACGCCCGGACATCGGCCATGCGCGCGGGAATGTCGTCCTGCCTGTCGGCAAGCTCGGGCGCATAGTCGACGGAATGAGTTTCGCGCAGCAGGTCGACCGCCGCCTCGTCCATGAACTCCGTGATGAGGATATCGGCCATCAGGCGAAACTCCGTTCGTGAAAGGGTCGAAGATCGACCGGCAGCCCGGTCCGCACCGATTGCTCGGCCGCGGCGCCGACGGCGACGGCGATCAACCCGTCCGCGACGGTGACGTCGGGCGCACCACCCTCGCGGATCATGCGGGCGAATCTTTCATGCTGGAAGAAGGTCGAGCCGTGATGATCTCCGGCCGCAAGCACCGCCTGGTCGACATGGATGTCGTGGACCTCCTCCATCCGGGTGCCGCGGTTGGAGATGACAAGGCGCGAGGCCCGCTCGCTGCCGCCGGGGGCGAAGCGGGCGGGGCCGGGGATCATCGCGTCGATGCGCGCCTTGTCGCCGGTGGCCGAGATCACCTCTTGCCAGTAGGAGCCCTCGGCGAACATGCACAGATCAAGCATCGCGCGACTGCCATTGTCGAATTCCACGATCACGAAGGCATGGTCGAGTATGTCGGGCACCCGGCCGTCGACGCTCTCCCCCGCATGGTTCACCCCGCCCGAGCCGGAGGCGAAGACGCGGACCGGCTCCGCCTGCAGGATCAGCCGCATCAGGTCGAAGAAATGGCAGCATTTCTCGACGAGGGTGCCGCCGGTCTGTGCGTTGAAACGATTCCAGTGGTTCACCTTGTCGAGAAACGGGAAACGATGTTCGCGGATCGAGAGCATCCGCAGATCGCCCGCGCGGCCATCTGCGACCTCCTCGATCAGGCGGGCCACGGGCGGCATGTAGCGATATTCCATCGCGACCCAGACCGGGGCGGCGCGGTCCTCGGCCCAGCGTGCCATGTCCTCGCACTCGGCGACCGAGATCCCGAGCGGCTTCTCGCACAGGATCGGCAGGTCCGTTTCCATGCAGTCACGCATGATCGCGTGGTGCAGGTGGTTGGGCGCGACGACGATCAACGCGTCGAGTCCCCCCGCAGCGATCATCTCCGTATGCGTGAAATAGGTGCGTACGCCCTCACCGGCGAGTTGCTGCGCGCTGCCCAGCATCGTGCGGTCGGGGTCTGCAATGGCGACGACCTCCGCATCCCCCAGCAACTGGACGTTGCGGATGTGCTCCTGCCCCATCATGCCGGTTCCGATGATCCCGTATCTCAGCGTCATGTCAGATCTCCAGCACCGGTACGCCCATCGCCCCTGCCGCTCGGCGCAGCGCGGCGCGATGGTCGCCATAGGCAAGCGCCATGTGATGTTCGAGCCCGCTGTCGATGACGTCCGACAGCACGTCACGGGCGGGCCGGTCGAAGCGGACCACCCCGGAGGTGCCGGTGAAGGCGTGGGGACGGTCGAGCATCTCTCCGCCTCCGATCACCATCCGGGTTTGGCCGTGCGCCTGGCTCAGCCGCAGCAACGTGACGCGGCCGGCCTTGAGGGCGAACTCGTAGAGCAGGGGCATCTTCCGGTTGGTGTGGATCGTCGCCGAGGGCTGCTCCGCCGCCATCGACGCCGGGGCCTGGCCGCAATGCCAGACGATACCCGTATCGTCCTTCACGTCCATGTCGACAAGATCCACGAGGAATACGGGCGCGTCCGCGGCCTCCTGCAACAGCATCTGCGTGACGGAGCCGTAGACATCGGCCTCGCACGCACATGGGACGCGGGCCTCGCCCAGCATCGCGACAGGCCCGCAGACCGCACCGCCATATTCCGTGAAGGTCTCAGGCCAGCAGCGGATCGCGAAGGCGTCGTAGCGCCCCTCGGCGCGAATGTCGTCCAGCGCCAGTTTGAGCCGCAGGGACCGGTCTAGCTCATCCTGGTCGACGGATCCGAGGCCGGTCAGCGTCCGGTCCGCCTCGACGCGCAATGTATTCGCCCGATCGGCATCGACGCTCCTGGCCGTCTCGAACAGGGTTTCGAGGGGAAGTGACTCGACTTCCACACCGGTCAGGCTGTGCAGGGCGTCTGCATCATAGGCGCAGGTGTCGAACCCGTCGGGATGCGTACCGATCCGCCCGACACGTCGTCCGCGCAGGGCCTCGACGATCGGGGAGCTGTCGCTGGCAACGGGCTCCGGCTGCAGCCGCCCCGCCCGGCGGCCGCCCGCCAACAGATCGGCGAGATCCTCGCGGGCAGAAGGCTCCGGCGCGGCGTAGAGCCAGCCGAAAGCCCGCCCGTTGAGACCCAGCGCATGGCTCGCCAGATTGAGGCCGCAAAACGCATTCAGCCTTAGCCTCCCGCCGTCGCGGGGTTCCGGAATGGCCCAGAGCGCGAGCGGAGGATCGGGGAAGGCCTTGGCGATCTCCACCGTCATCGCCGCGTCGGTGAAGGTGACTTGAAGGATCAGGATACGGTCCAATCCGGCATCGTGCAGATCGCGAACCGCACCGCGCGCCGCCTCCGCATCGAATAGCAGGTTGCGCGGCCCGATGATGTCGTGCGTGCTGTCCTCCAGCAGCCCGATCATCGAGTCGAGCATCTGCGCCGCATAGTCCGTGTCGAACGTCGCCCGCCCAAGCGGAAGGATCCCGATGCGCGCCATCAAAGCTCTCCATAGCCGGTGCGGAAGCTTGCATCGGAAGGGATGAAACGCGGCCCATCGGGGCCGTAAGCCTCATGCGCATGCCACGGCGTCGCCTCGGCGCGGGTCAATTCGTTGATCTGCCGCATATACGCGACCGCATCGCCGTCGAGCTCGGCCCGCATCGCGTCCCAGTCGGGGAACTTCGCAAAGGCATCCAGCCAGATCGCGCGGCCCGCAAGGTACCCGCTCGCCCCTGCACGGTAGGCATGGGCCAGCACGTTGCGGAACTCCGGTTTGCCCGCGCCCGCGCTCAACATCACCCAGGGACGCCCGGCGATGCGCCCCATCTCGTCGAAGACAGCCTGGATCTCAGATGAGCGCGTGTCGGGAATGTCCGAGGCGTTGACGGGACTTTCGAGCTTGAAGACGTCGACGCCGTAATCCGGCCGCGCGAATTCCTCGACCGAGGACAGAACGTCGCCCGCCTTCTTTCCCTGCATCTCGACGTATTCGCGCGTCTGATCGTCGTCCGAGGCCAGCGGGTAGACCAGCAGCTCGAACAGGAACGGGATGTCGAAGCGCGCGCAGGCCTCGCCGATGCGCTTGACGAAATCCTGCTGGCGCCGGTTCACCTCTGGCTCCGCATCGGGGCGGTACCAGGCCAGCACCTTCACTGCATCGCCCCCCATGCGCTTGATCTTGCCCACCGACCAGTCGTCGATCTCCGAGGACAGCCGCCCGCCCGGCGTGTCTTCGAACAGGCTGTCCTCGAGCGTGACGATCAGCCCCTTGGCAGGGTCGAGCCGGTCGAGCCCCATCGGGATCGCGTAATGCGGGTCGAGCAGCATGGCCGTGCTCTCGCGCTGCAGGGTCTCGATCAACAACGTCTTGAACCGGGCGACATCTTCCCAAGGGGCCTCGTCGGTTCCGTGATGGCGCGCGATCGGTCCCTTGATCGGTGGACGCTGGTCGACGGCCGTCATCCGGAAGAAACCGTCTGCATCGGCCATGCGGCGCAGGCCCCACAGCTTGCCGGGCGAAAGGGTCATGTGCTCATCTCCTCGAGAAATCGGTCCGTATCCTCCCGGTCGGGCGCGCCGTCGCGGCCTCCGGGGCGCGTGACTTTCAACGCGGCGGCAGCGTTGGCGAAGCGGATCGCCGCAATCTCGTCTGCGCCTTCGGCAAGCGCCAGGGTGAAGGCGCCGTGCCAGACATCGCCCGCGCCCAGGGTATCGACGACGCGGACGGCAAAGGCAGGCACGTGGCCGTGACGCGCGCCGTCGCGCCAATGGACCCCGTTCGCCCCGTCCGTGACGCAGACCCAACCGCCCAGCCGCTCCGCCGCCACGGCCAACTGCGCCTCGGGCGTCGCGCCCTCGCAGAAATCAGCCAGGCCTTGCGCGGAGAACGCGACGTGGGAGGCGAGCCGCGCCGCGTCCTCCACGATGGGGGCCTCGCCATCGAGTACACCGGGGATTTCCATGTCGCACGCGGCCTGCATGGCTTTCACCGCGCCTTCCTCCCAACGGGTGTCGGCCAGCACGGCATCGAGGCCCGGCAGCTCCCAATCGGGCTCGGGCGGCAGACCGTCGCCGCGAAAGCTCATGATCTGCCGCTCCCCCGCACGGTCCACATAGACCGAGCTGTAGGCGGAGGAGGCGCCTTGGGTCTTGGAGGTCAGGCGGGTGGACACACCCTCCCGCTGCAGACCGGCGACGATCAGCTGACCTGCGGGATCCTCGCCCAGACGGCCGGCCAGGTGCGCCGTGCCGCCCAGGCGGGTGATCGCGACGGCGGCATTGGCCGCGCACCCTCCACCCACGACCCGCGCTCCGCGCGCCCGATATTTTTCGGGCTGCGAGGGCAGGGTGTCGACCTCGAAGATGAAGTCGATCACGGCTGAACCGACCACGAGGATATCGCTCATCGCGCATCCTCCGCCCGATCGACCGGCAGGCCCGAGGGCACGCTTTCGGGGATTCCGAGGCGACCGGACAACGCGGTCTCGCCAGTCAGGGACGTGAGAAAAGCCAGGATATCCGCGACTTGCGCATCCGTCAGGTCGCGCGGTGCGATGTCGATCCGGGACCGCAGGCGGGCCCGCTCGCGGCTGTCCTGAAGGGGCAGGAAGTCGGCGGCGGCGAGCCAGGGAATATCGGGCAGCGACACGCCCTCCGCGGTCCACGCATCGAACGCGGCTTCGGGATCGAGGTGGTGGCGCACGATCCCCTCCAGCGTCGCGTAGGCGCCGTTATGGCCGTAGGGCGCGGTCAGCGCGACATTGCGCAAGGACGGTGTGCGGAAGCGATAGGCATCCTCGATCCGGTCGCTCTCCCCCATCCGGCCGACGTCGCGCGCATAGGGGTCGAAGCGCCGCGTGCGGCCCGGCCCGAAATGGGGCAGGGCGAGCGCGTGGAACTGCTGATCGGTCAGAAGCGGCCCAGAATGGCAGTCGCCACACCCCGCCGCGCCGAAGAACAGGTCGAGGCCGCGCCTCTGCGGATCGGTCAGCGCGGTCTCGTCCCCGGCGAGAAAGCGGTCGTAGGGCGCGTCGTGGCTGCGCCATTCCGTGGTGATGAAGGCGGCGAGCGCATTGGCGATCTCGACGATGCTCACGTCTTCGGGCTGCTCGATATGATCGAAGGCGTCCACGAAGGCCGCACCATATTCCGGGATCACCCGCACCCGCTTGGCGATGATGGGCCAGACATAGTCGATTCGGTCATAGGCGGCGCCCGCGACCTCGTTTTCCTCCGGGCTGCCTGCCATCTCGACCTCGGACGTCAGGGGGAACAGGGCCTGCGCGGCGACGATGTTGTCGAGGCCGAGGGGCAGGTATTCCTCCGCCGGGGAGTTGAAGCCGGTGCCGAACAGGTCCGACACGCTGAGCCGCCCGTCGTGGAACAGAATGTCGATCGAGCTGTGCCCGAGATTGAAGAGCGCGGGCGCGTTGCGCGGCACCCGCTTCTCCATCCGGCTGTCCTCCAGCGCCACGCGCGTCGTGCCGACACCGCGACCACCCTCGCCGATACCCAGAGGCAGGCCGTCGCCGCCGCCGAACGCATGGTTGTGGCAGGTCGCGCAGGAGATGTTGCGGTTGCCCGACAGGATCGGGTCGAAGAACAGGAGTTGCCCCAACTCGGCCTGCGCCGCGTCGGCCGCTACGAAATCGGCGGGGTCGAGCGTAACGGGCTGTGCGACCGCTGCCAGCGGGGTTGAGGCGATGAGAAGCGCGCGGCACACTCGTCCGACAGACTTGCGGAGACCCTTATGCGCCTTGCCATTCCCATGCTCGCCTTGACCTTCTTGGCCACTCCGATGATGGCGGAGATCGAGGCCGGACGCATCGCGATGGAGGAGGGGCGTTTCGAGGACGCCTATGCCGAGTTCTGGCCCGCCGCGCGCGCGGGCAATGCCGATGCGGAGGAGCTGATCGGTGTCCTCTACGCGATGGGTCTCGGTGTCGAACGCGACGACCGGCGCGCCTTCGAATGGTACTTGCGCGCCTCGATGAAGGGGCATCCCGGCGCCCAGTCTGGCATCGGCTGGTATTACGAGGTCGGGCGCGGCGTGCCAGTCGACCTGGTGCGCGCCTACATGTGGTACACGCTCAGCGCCATCGGCGGCGACCCGGACGCGGCGATCTCGCTGGAGGAGGTCGTGAAGAAGATGACGCGCGAACAAATTGACGAGGCCCTGGTGCTGGTGAACGATTATCGGCCCTGGCTCTACCCGTTCCGGTAGGCCCGGTGGGACCGGGGCACGCCCGAGCGCGCCCCGGCCGGTTTTCGGATCAGTTGAGGTCGGCCTCGTAGCCCGCGTTCAACTCTTCCTCGGCCTCGGAGACCGCGGTGCGCAGCGCTTCCAGGATCTCGGGACCGCGGTCCACGTTCTCCTCGAACCAGGTGTAGACCGGCTCTGCCGCCTCGGCGAAGGCCGCCTTCTCCTCGGGCGTCGGGACGTAGAGGTCGCCGCCCCCTTCGACGAAGGCCTCGTAGGCCTCGATCGACTTGCGCTTGGGCGAGGCGAAGGTCGCCTGCTGCAGCGCGTAGAACCCGTCGACCACCACGCGGCGCATGTCCTCGGGCATCGCCATGAAGCTCTCGTTCGACATGAACCACAGCGCGCCCATATAGGCGTGTCCGTCCAGCGTCAGGTACTGGAGCCCCGCATCAGGGAAGCGCATACCCATGATGTCGGTGATGCCGTTCTTGGAACCTTCGACCACCCCGGTCTGGAAGGAGGTGAAGAGCTCGGGCCACGGGATCGGGGTGGGGGAGGCGCCCAGCGCGCGCACCAGTTCTTGCGGCAGGTCGGCGACGACCGTGCGGATCTTCAGCCCTTCCATATCCTCGGGCGACGCCACGCGGCGCTGGGTGTTGGCGAAGTTGCGCCAGCCGCCGGTGTTGCCGATGGTCATCAGGCGGATCGTGTCGCCGCTGTCCTCCAACGCCATGTCGCGCATGGTGCGCACGAAATCGCCCGACAGCACATGCTCGGCCACGCGGTCGTCCGACATCAGGTAGGGCAGGTCGAGCACCTGGACGTAGGGGAAGATGTTGGCCGCGCCGCCCGAGGTCGAGATGTAGATGTCGATCGCCCCTTCCGAGACGCCTTGGAGGCACTCCGCGCCGGTCGAGCAGAGCTGCGTGCCGATGAACAGCTCCACCTCGATCGCGCCGTTCGACGCGCTCTCGACGTAGTTCTTGAAGACGACGAGCCCGTCATAGTCCTCGTCATTCTCGTTGGAGTTCGCCGTGGCGCGCAGGGTGAATTCCTGTGCGCTGGCCGCGGTGATCGCCGATCCGCTCAGCACGGCCCCCAGCATGAGGGCCTTGAGCCCGGTAGAAATCTTCATCGTTCATCCTCCTGTTGGTTGGGTCGTCGGTTTGGCCCGCTCAGCCGTAGAAACTGTCGAGCAGGCGGGGAAGGGTCAGCGAGATCGCGGGCACGTAGGTGATCAGGAAGATCACCGCGATCTCGACGGCGAGGAATGGCAGGATCGCGCGGGAGATGGTCTCGACCCGCTCGCCCGACACGGACGAGGCCACGAACAGCACCAGCCCCATCGGCGGCGTGGCCAGGCCGACGGTCAGGTTCACGCTCATGATGATGGCGAAATGCACCGGATCGACGCCCATCTCCACGAAGATCGGCCCCAGGATCGGGCCGAGGATGATGATGGCCGGACCGGCGTCGAGGAACATGCCCACGACGAACAGCAGCAGGTTGATGAGGAACAGCAGCACGAGCGGGTTGGAACTGAGCGTCAGAACGAACTCCGCCATGCTCTCGGGCGTGCGGCTGAGGCTGACCACCGTCTTGAAGGCCATCGCTGCACCCACCAACAGCAGCACGACGGCGGAGGCGAGCGCCGCGCGCTTCAGCACGCCCGGCAGGTCGCGGAAGGTCATCGAACGCAGGATGAAGAGGCTTACGACCATCGCATAGGCGGCAGCGAGCGCCGAGGCTTCCGTCGGGGTGGTCACGCCCGTCAGGATGCAGCCCAGGATGATGACCGGCGTGAGCAGCGGGAAGAACGCCTTGAGGCTCGCCTTGCCCCGCTCGGGCCAGGTCGCCCGCTCGGACGCGACAGGGAAATCGTACTTGTCCGCCATGATCTTCGTCACCAGCATCAGCCCCGCGCCGACCAGCAGGCCCGGGATCAGACCGGCGGCGAAGAGATCGGCGACGCTGACCTCCATGACGTAGGCGTAGATGATCATGATGCCCGAGGGCGGGATGATCGGCCCGATGACCGAGGAGGCGGCGGTGATCGCCGCCGCGAACTTGCGCGTGTAGCCCTGCCGCTCCATCGCCGGGATCAGCATCGAGCCCAGCGCCGAGGTGTCGGCGACGGCCGAACCGCTCATGCCCGCAAACAGCATCGAGCTGAGGATGTTCACATGCGCCAGCCCGCCGCGCAGATGCCCCATCAGCGCCTGGCTGAATTCCACCAGCCGCATGGTGATGCCGCCGCGGTTCATCATCTCGCCCGCCAGCATGAAGAACGGGATTGCCATCAGCGGCGTGGAATTCATGCCGGTGTAGACATTGCGGTAGAGGATCGCGAGGTCGCGCATGAACCGGTCGTCGCCGTTCATCAGCGCCTCGGCCCAGATCAGCAGTCCGGGCGCGGCCAGCAGTCCGAAGAAGATCGGCAGGCCCAGCAGCAGGAACAAAAGGAAGACCGGCAGGAAATAGACCAGCATATCAGTCGGCTCCCGCCACGATCTGCGCGGGATCGGGCGGAATGTCCGCCTCCGGGTCGAAGATGCGGATCACCGTCTTTAGCATCAGCTCGACATTGACGAGGAACAGCAGCCAGATCCCGACCAGCAGCGACGCCATCATGTGCGAGCTCGGCATCTTGGCCCAGCCGAACTCGACCGTCCTGTTTTCGAGGCTGGGGAAGAAGAAAGTCTGCAGGCTTGATGTCTTGAACGTGCCCGAGAACCCCGTCACCTCGCTCCAGCCGATTTGCGCCCCGACGGTCAACACGGTCTGCGCGAGCATCAGGAGCAGCAGGGTCAATACCAGCGACGGCACGCGGGGCAGGGAGCGCACGGCCATATCGATCGAGACGAACCCGCCCCAGCGATAGGCCGAAGGCGCGATCAGCCCCGTCATCCACAACATCATGAAGCGAGCGAATTCCTCGGTCCAGTTCGGCGCGGCGTTGAAGACGTAGCGCATCACGACCTGGTATAGGATCACGACCGTCATCAATCCGATCAGCACCCACGCGATGAAACGTCCTGCCGCCAACAGGCGGGAATTGACCGCGACGAGAGCGCGCAGCAGCGTGGTCAGAAGGGTCAAGTGTCCGGTCTCCCCTTGAAGGCCGCGAGGCACTCCGAGCAGCCTTCTATCGAGGCCGTTGTTTCCCACGCTTCGCGAAGCGAAAGCGCAAGTCAAGCCTCTTGCCCGCCTCGCGTCGTCAGGATCCGCGTTCCCGCCTCGGCGCAAAGCGACGCGATCCGGGGCGGCACGTCCCGGTCGGTGATCAGCGTGTGGACCTGCGACAGCGCGCCGATGCGGACCGGCGCCGTCCGGCCGAACTTGGAAGCATCGGCCGTCAGGATGACATGGCGGGCCGATTGCATGATCGCCGCCGCCACCTGCGCCTCTCGCAGATCGTGATCCATCAGGGCGCCGTCAGGCTCGATCGCGGCCGCCCCGATCAGGGCGTAATCGACGCGGAACTGCTGGATGAACTGGACGGCCTGCTCCCCCACGATCGCCCCGTCACCCGCGCGGACACGGCCGCCAGCGATCAGGATTTCGAGACCCGGATACGCTCGCAACTCATTGGCGACGTTGATATTGTCGATCAGAAGGCGCAGGCCGGAATGCCGGGTCAGTCGGGTCGCAGCGGCTTCGGTCGTCGTGCCGATATTGACGAAGACCGTGGAATTGTCCGGGATCAGGCTGGCGCACATCGCTCCGATCGCCGACTTGGCCGCCGCCGCGATCTGCCGCCGGGCACCGTAGTCGGCATAGCGGGCGGGATCGGCGCGCACCGCGCCGCCGTGGATGCGCGCAAGGCGACCAGCGCGCTCCAACGACCGCAGATCCTTTCGGATCGTCTGCTGCGACGTTGCGTGGGTTCGCGCCAAGTCCGAGACCGACACCCGCCCGCGCCGCTCGATCTGGGACAGAATCTCGTTCTGACGCTGGGTCTGATCCATGCCGATCCGTTCCAAGTGTTTCGTTTTTATGACAAAGCGAAACTGTCCGCGCAAGATTTGCTCTTATTCACTCGGATTCGGCGTCGATGCGAACCTTTCGGCCTCAGCATCATTGATCGCAGGAGCGGGCAGGCCTATCCCGGAGGGTGAGGGGGTGGCTTCGTCCACTCCAAACGGGACACAAGACTGGGGGCGCCTCGTGGACGACCTATTCGATCTCTATGTCATCGGCGGCGGCATCAACGGCTGCGGCATCGCGCGCGACGCGGCGGGCCGCGATCTGCGCGTCGGACTGTGCGAGATGGGCGACCTCGCCGGGGCGACGTCTTCCGCATCTACCAAGCTGTTCCACGGCGGCTTGCGCTATCTCGAATATCTCGAGATCAATCTCGTGCGTAAGGCGCTGGTGGAACGGGAGACGCTGCTGACCGCGATGCCGCACATCTCCTGGCCCATGCGGTTCGTCCTTCCCTTCCACCCGGAGATGCGCTTCGAGGGGGAAACACCCGTCTCGCGGATGCTGAGCAAGGTGATGCCTTGGATGAAGGGGCGACGGCCCGCCTGGCTGGTCCGCCTGGGGCTGTTGATGTACGACAATCTCGGCGGTCGAAAGATCCTTCCGGCGACCAAAACGCTCGACCTGACGACCGACCCGGCGGGCGCGCCGCTCGACGATCGGTTCGAGACCGCCTTCGAATATTCCGACTGCTGGGTGGAGGATAGCCGCCTTGTCGTTCTGAACGCCCGCGACGCCGCGGAGCGGGGGGCGGAGATCCTCGTTCGCACCAAGTGCGTCGGGGCCGAACGCACTGGCGATCACTGGGTCATTGAACTCGAGGATGTCGAGACAGGCGAGAAGCTGACGCGCCGCGCCCGCTGTCTCGTCAATGCGGGCGGGCCCTGGGTCGAGAACATCGTGCGCAACACGGTCCGGGTGAACTCCTCCGAAGGTGTGCGGCTGGTGCGCGGCTCGCACATCGTGGTGAAGCGCCTCTTCGATCACGACCGTGCATATTTCCTGCAGGGGACCGACGGCCGCATCATGTTCGCCATCCCGTATCAGGAGGATTTCACCCTCATCGGCACGACCGACAAGGACCATGACGGCCCGCCGGGCGAGGTGCATTGCACCAAGGAGGAGGCCGACTACATGCGCCGCTTCGTCGCCGATTACTTCAAGACCGACATCGCCGAGGACGACATCGTCTGGACCTATTCCGGTGTGCGTCCGCTCTACGATGACGGCGCGAAATCCGCGACGGCGGCGACGCGGGACTACGTCCTGTCGCTCGATACCGCCGGCGGTCAGGCGCCGCTGCTGAACGTCTTCGGCGGCAAGATCACGACTTATCGCAAGTTGTCGGAGGCCGCCTTCGCGAAGCTCGCCACGGAGCTCGAGACCGGTGAGGACTGGACGGCAGGCGTCGCCCTGCCTGGCGGCGACTTTCCCGTCGATGGCGTGGACGCCTTGCGCGAGCGGATCGTGGAGGCGGCCCCATTCCTCGATGCGAAGACCGTGCGCCGCCTGCAGAGGGCCTATGGCACCGACGCCCTGCGCATTCTCGACGGCGCGACGGTCGAAGGCGATCTGGGTCGACATTTCGGCGCTGGTCTTTACGAGCGGGAGCTTGTCTGGCTGATGGACAGGGAATGGGCGCGGACGGCCGCGGACGTGGCCTGGCGGCGCTCGAAGCTGGGCCTCCGGCTGACGAAGGAGGAGGTCGACGCGATCGACCACTGGATGCGGAAGCGTCGCGCACAGCTTTGATCAGCCGGGCGCAGGTTCGCCGCCCGACTGCTCGACGAAGGGGATCGCATCGTCATCCGTGCAGTTGCCGGGCCCGGCGTCCGGCTCGGTCAGGTCGATCAGCTCACGCAGGTGTTCCGTCACCTGCTCCGACGGACCCCTGTTGAGGCGCAGGCCTTTGGCCAGACCCTTCGCACCCAGGCGGGCATCCGCGATCTTGAGGCTGCGCGCACCGTCGACCTTCATCCGCAACTCGACGTGATCGACCGCCTCGCGCAAGAAGGGGATGACGTCGCCGGGTTGCCAGTCGGCGATCTCGGCCATCGGCAACTTCATTCTGTGCAGCGCCGCGGTCAGCTCGATCGGAGCCAGCGCCGCCTCCCGCTGCATGTGCTGGCGCCAGATGCCCGACGTGTCCTCGGCCACCGGCAGTTTCTCGCGGGTGCCGCGCAGCCCGTCGAGGACCGACAGGGGAATCAGAAGTTCCATATCCGCGTTGCGTGCCGCCTCGCCGATATCGAGGTTGAGCCCGATCGCCACGACGTCCGCCCCGCTCGGCGCGATCGAGATCTGGGTGGCGTTCTGCTCCAGCGATGTCAGCACCAGCGGATGTGCCGCGGGGCGGCCCGTTACCTCTTCCATCGCGTCCGTGAAGGCGGTCATGGCTGCCGAAAGGAAGTCGCGGCACAACTCCATGTCGATCGCGGTCAAACTGCGCGTGGTCGGCGTCGGCGCGAGCTGCGGGTTGCCCCCCATGCGCAGGTCGACCAGGTGATAGACGAAGTCCGAGCTGAGATTGATCAACGTCGCCGTGTTCGTGCCTGGAACCCGCCCCAATCCCAGCATGGCGGGAATTGGTATCCGCTCCATCACCCTGCCGAGCGGATGGACCTCGCTCTCCATCAGGATTGCACCCGTCGTCGTCTTGAACAGATCGCGTGCGACCCGTTCGATCGCACCGGCGAAGCGGGTCGCGATTTCGGAGAACTCGGGCAGGGGGACCCGGCCGACCGCGCGCGTCTCGATCTTCCGAGCCAGGATATTTTGGGGCATCTCACTCACGGCTTAGCGTCCTGTGGCATGGAGCCGGTTCTGGCACGCCGGGAATTAACAGCCGGTTACTGCGACCGTTTATCTAAAATGCCCGTCAGAAGGCGCGGACCCGGGCCCAGCCTTTCGCGTTGATCAGACGTCATCAGGAGGCCGGGCAATGCCGTCACGCAAATCGAACGAGCGACCCATCATCGTCAAGAGGCGCAGGGCCATCGCCGTCCACTCGCATCATGGGGGTGCCTGGAAGGTTGCCTATGCCGACTTCGTCACGGCCATGATGGCCTTCTTCCTCCTGATGTGGCTGTTGAACGCCACTGATGAGGATCAGCGCATGGCGATTGCCAGCTATTTCACGCCCGCGATCTCCATTTCGCAGACATCGGGCGGAGGCGACGGTGCGCTGGGGGGCGACTCGATCTTCACCGAAGAGGTCCTGCCACAGGATGGAACGGGTGCCACGGACGTCAGCCCGACGGATCGAGCGGCGGCCTCTGGCGATGACGCGACCGACACGGTGGCCGACAGTTCGGCGGGGCGCGAGGCGATGGTCGAGATGCTCGACGCCGCGATCGCAGCCGATCCAGACCTTGCGCACATGCTCGATTTCCGGGCCAGCGACGAGGGCCTGATCATCGACATCACCGGTCGCCCGGAGGCGCGGCTCTTCGCGGAAGGGGATGCGTCGCCCAGCCCTGCCTTGCAACGGGTGCTCCGAGTCTTTTCGGAAATTTTGCCGATCGTGGCCAACGACATCTCGATTGCGGCCTATCGCGACGCCGATCCGCGCTCGACGCTCGGGGCGCGCCGGGCGCAGGGTGTGGCGGCCGCGTTGTGGAACGCGGGCGTGGAGCCGACCCAGATCGCGCGCGTGACCGGGCTTGCGCTTGCTGCCGCGCCCGCGGGCATTCCGTCCCGCGAGGACGATGCGGTGACAGTGACCTTCCTGCGTCTGTAAAATTCGAGCGATTAGCGGATTGTTAAAGGAGTGGTTGCACAAGGAGGGCGAGTGACGGGTTGAAAGGACACCATCGTGAGCATCTCCTCCTCCATGAATGCGGGCGTATCGGGCCTCAACGTGAATGCCAGCAAGCTGGCGACCATCTCCGACAACATCGCGAACTCGGCGACCTACGGCTACAAGACGGCCGAGAGCGATTTCGCATCCGTCGCTCTCGACACCGGCGGTGGAACCTACACGGCGGGGGGCGTGCGCGTCTCGACTTTCCGCAACGTGGAGCAGAAGGGCTCGCTGGTCACCACTGACAACGCCACCGATATCTCGATCGCAGGGCGCGGCATGCTGCCCGTGACCACGGTGGAGGATATCGACGCGGTCGGGGACAACCCGTTGCTGCTGGTAAGCACAGGCTCCTTCCAGCCCGACCATGAGGGCATTCTGCGCACGCAAGGTGGGCTAGCGCTGATGGGCTGGCCGGCGAGCCCCGATGGCAGCGTCCCGCCCCAGGCGCGGGACAGCGCCGCGGGTCTCGAACCCATCCGGATCGCGTCCAGCGGCCTCGCCGCGGAGGCGACGGAGAATATCAGCTTCGGCGCAAATCTGCCCGCCGCCGCGACCAAGGCCGGGGCCGGAGCCATCCCGCTGCCGGTCGGCATCGAATATTTCGGCAATCTCGGGACGTCCGAAACGCTGACCGCCACCTTCACGCCCCGGATTCCGGCCAGCGGCCAATCGAACACCTGGACGCTGGAGCTGTCGGACACCGCCAGCACCGCGAACCCGATCGCGCATTTCGAGATCGGCTTCGATGCCTCGCGCACGGGCGCCGGTGCGATCGACACGGTCGCGATCCCCGACGGCACGCCCCTAAACAGCGAAAGCTACGATCCGAATACCGGAGAATTGTCGGTGAATCTCGGCGGCGGCCCCGTCAAGATCCTCATCGGACGGCCCGGCGCTGATGGGCAACTCACCCAGCTGTCCTCCGCGTTCGCGCCCAGTGCCATCACGAAGGACGGTGCCCCGGTGGGCAACCTGTCGACCGTCGAGATCGACGAAGGCGGTATCCTGCGCGCGATCTACGATACCGGGTTCGCGCGGACGCTCTACCAGGTGCCGCTCGCCGATGTCCCGAACCTCAACGGACTGAGGGCCGTGGACAACCAGGCCTTCGCGCTCACGGCGGAGAGTGGCTCGATGTTCCTCTGGGATGCCGGCACCGGCCCGACGGGTGCCACCATCGGGTTCGCGCGGGAATCCTCCGCGACCGATATCGCGGCGGAACTGACCGCCCTGATCGAGACGCAGCGCGCCTATTCCTCGAACGCGAAGATCATCCAGACCGTCGATGAGATGCTGCAGGAAACCACCAACATCAAGCGCTGAGGTTCGTAGCATGTCGATCGGCTCCGCACTCGCCAACGCCGCGTCCGGGCTCGCACTCAGCGCCCGTCGCGCAGAACTCGCCTCGGGCAACATCGCCAATGCGATGACGCCGGATTACGCGCGCCGCGAGATCGCCATCGGGTCGAGCCGGACCGGCGGCGTAACGGCAGGGCCGGCGCGAACGGCCATCGATGCCGCCGGCTTCGCGCGACAGCTCTCAGCTGGAAGCGACGCCGCATCCGCATCGACGACCGCCAGTGCGATGACGCGCGCCGCCGCACTGCTTTCGGCGCCGGACGGATCGAACGGCCTCCCGGCGCGAATGACAGAGCTTGGGAACGCCATTTCACAGGCGGCAGCCGACCCGACCGATACGGCAGGCCTGCTCGCCGTGCTCGAAGCCGCACGCTCCGTGACGGGAGGGCTCAGGAATGCCGCTGACGGCTTGCAGCAGTTGCGCGCCGAGGCGGATGCCGCGATCAGCGCGAGTGTCGAGACGATCAACGACTCCTTGATAAAGATCGCCGAACTGAACGACAGGATCGTCGTCGAGCGTGTCGCGGGCAGATCCACCGCCAGTCTGGAACAATCGCGGCGGGAGCAGATGATCGTCCTGTCCTCCCAGATTTCCATCGAAAGCGTGCCGCGCGATCATGGGCGAATTGCTCTGTTCACCGCTGCGGGGGGGATGCTCCTCGACGGCCGGCGGACCGAATTCGCCTTCGAGGGCACAGGCATGATCACTCCGTCACATGGCCTCTCCGATGGCACTCTCGGGGCGCTCGTGGTAGATGGTCACGCCATCGCGATGACGTCGACGGGCCTATATGTCGGCGGTGCTCTCGAGGCTCACTTTCGGCTGCGCGATGAGATCTTACCCAGAATCGCCGATCGGCTCGACCACGTCGCGGCATCGCTCGTGACCCGGCTCGAAGCCGCGGACGATACCCGCATCGCGGGGCAGGGAGCCTTCATTTCGGTCGGAGGAAATGCGCTGGACCCGTCTTGGGGGCCCGGCCTCGCGGGACGCTTGTCAATTGCGGTTCAGACCGATCCGGACGCGGGCGGCAACCTGATTACGCTGCGCACCGGCATCGGGGGATCGGGTTCGGTGCTGGCGGAGATGTCGCGCCAGTTCGGTGACCCCGCCGCTGATCTTGCCCCCACGGGCGATCCGGCTTCGCGCGACCCGACCGGGCATCTTGCGGCCGTGAACGCCGCGCTGCAGTCGAAGACGCATTCCGCCGAGCAGATGGCGGCCGCGCGGGCGGCGATCGCGACGGAAACCGGCGCTACTCACGCCGCGGCGGTCGGGGTCGACACCGATCGGGAACTGCAGACCTTGTTGACGATCGAGAACGCCTTCGCCGCGAACGCACGTGTGCTGTCGATCGTCGATACCATGCTGCGCGAACTGTTGGAGATCTGAGCATGAGAGCGGATATCACGGACCTGTCCAGCCACCTGAGGCTAACCACCCAGCGCAGCCGCATCGCATTCGACATGCAGATCGCGCATCGCGAAATGACGTCGGGCAGGGCGACATCGATCGCGAAGAAAGGCCCCGCCGCCGCGTCTCGTATCGAGGCGATTCGAGTGGAGCGTAGCCGCCTCATCGCCGATGCCGATACGCTGACGACCTTGAAAGGTCGGTTTCACCGTATGGATCTCGGGCTCGAAGGCGTTGAGCAGCAAATCGTCCACCTTCGCGATGCGCTGGCGAGCGCACAACGTCATCCGCAAGCGCTCTCCGCGGCGTATGCGACGATTTCCGCCATTCTCGCGGATATGGGAGACGTCCTGATCGAAAACGCCCGGACGGCCGGTGCTCCGAGGCCGGAGGCGACCAGCGGTGAACAGCTTGCGCAAGTCATTTCGGACATCGTGAGCGCGCCCGATCCGTCAGCGGCTCTCGACGCCTATCTCGACCCCGGCGGATCGTTCGATGCGGATTTCGGTGGCGCCCCGGTCGTTGCCGAATTCTCCCTCGCAAGTGGTCGGGACGCCCCGACGCTCTCGTCGAACTTCGCAGACGCGGTCCGTGAGACCGTTCGCTCCCTGGCCGAACTGGCCATCGGGGAGGGTAAGCAGAGCGGGGCAGATGCCGTCACCCTTGCAACACGCGCAGCCGATTCGGCAACCTGGTCGCGCACGCTGACCGGTGCCGCGTCGAAGCATGCCGAGGACCTGGAGGTCTCGAACGCAGCCCGGTTGGCGGCACTGGACAGCGAGCGCAACGGCCTCGATCTCGTAGACCCTTACGAGGCAGCGACACGCGTCCGCGCCTTGCAGGACCAGATGGATGCCGTGTTGCTGGTCACGCGTCGAATGTCGGACCTGTCGCTCGTGAGGTACATGCGATGATCCGGCTGCTTCTCACTCTCATGCTAGCAGCATTGCCGGCCGTCGGCGAAACGGTCCGCATCAAGGATCTCGTCGAATTCGAGGGAGTGCGTGGCAACGATCTGGTCGGCTACGGACTCGTGGTGGGGCTCGATGGAACTGGCGACACCTTGCGCAACACGCCTTTCACGGAAGAGGCGATGTCCAACCTGCTGGAGCGGTTGGGCATCAACGTCGCCGGTGAGCAGTTCCGGCCGCGCAATGTCGCGGCCGTGCTCGTGACCGGGGCCCTGCCGCCCTTCGCGCGCGCCGGGGGGCAGATGGATGTGACCGTGTCCACGATCGGTGATGCCCGAAGCCTGCTCGGCGGAACGCTCGTCATGACGCCGCTCAATGCGGCGGACGGGGAGATCTATGCCGTGGCCCAGGGGCCGGTGATCGCCGGCGGCGCCAATGTCGAGGGGGACGCCGCATCGATCACGTTCGGGGTGCCGACATCGGGGGTGATCCCGGCCGGTGCCCGGATCGAGCGCGAGGTCCCCTTCGTCTTCAACGACCTGACGAGCGTCGACCTGGCCCTGCGAACGCCCGACTTCACAACCGCGGCCCGGATCGAGACATCTATAAACGGCCGGTACGGTGGACAGATCGCGCGCATGGTCGACGCAGGAACGGTGCGGCTCGATCTGCTGTCGGTCCCCGAACTGACCCCCGCGCAGGTCATCGGCAGCCTCGAGAACATCGAAGTCACGCCTGAGCAACGCGCGCGGGTCGTGGTCGATCAGCGCTCGGGTACGATCGTGTTGGGATCCGACGTCCGCATTTCTCGCGTCGCGGTGAGCCAGGGCAATCTGACGCTGCGTGTCGAGGAAGCGCCCCTCGTCGTTCAGCCCAACCCGTTCTCGACCGGTGGAGCGCCGATCGTCGTGCCGCGCTCGAATGTCGAAATCGAGGAGGAAGGCGGGACCCGACTGGCACTGCTCGACGACGCCGTCACCCTTCCCGATCTGGTCGCCGGGCTCAATGCACTCGGCGTCGCGCCGCGCGACATGATCGATATCCTGAAGGCGATCAAGGCGGCGGGCGCGCTGCACGCCGAATTCATCGTGCAGTGACCGCCTCGCTCAGGACCGCGCCGCCCAGCCGACTTCGCGCAATACGTGCCAGTAGGATGGGGAGACCCGCATCCGCGCGGCATGGCCACGCTCCACCATCATTCTGTGCACTTTCGGAAGTTTGTGAGCGGGCAAGTGCATCACCAAGTGATGCTCGAGGTGATAGTTCACCCAGTATGGCGCGACGAAGAGCCGCCAGAGCGGACCGGCCATCGTGGTGCGTACGTTCTGCAAGGGATCTTCGGACTGTTCCACTGCGCCGTGCTCGGCGATATTGCGGACGCGCAGCACGAGTTGGAACCATGTCAGCAGCGGCAGCAGCCAGAACGCGAGACCCCACCACCATGCGCCGATCAGCCCGAGCGCGGTCAGGATCGCGACGTTTACAAGCAGGGACACTCCGAACGACGTACCCTTGAAGGCGCGGGCCATGCGCTCCTTCGCCTCCGCTTCCTCGATCGCGTCGTGATCCCCGGCGAGCCGCAACCACAGGACGAACTGCGCGACGAGCTGCTTGACGCCGGTCTGCCCCGTCAGATCGCGCAGCGCCTTGCGGATCAAGCTCGCCCTCGTCGTCGGAAAGGCCTTCGACAAGGGCAAATCGGGATCCTTATCGGTCTGCGTGAAGCGGTGATGGGCGAGGTGGTAGTGCCGATAGGCCAGCATGTCCGCAAGGATGGGATGACCACAAAGCCATGTCCCGGCGAATTCGTTCAAGCCACGCGTACGGAACAGTGCTGAGTGCGCGGCTTCGTGCATCAGGATCGCCAAACCCAGTTGCCGCGAGCCGACGATCATCACGGCCAGCAGGAACGTGAATGCATTCGGCCATAACGCGAAGCCCGTGATCGCCAGCCCGATCAACCCCCAGCAATGCAGCAGCAACCAAGCGCCCCACAAATCGGAGCGCTGCGCGAGCGGACGGATGTCATCCGACGTCAAGAATCGTTTCGCGAATTGCATGCATGTCCCTCCCACTTGGACGATCCTACCAGTCCCGGCCTTGGTCAAATGTGACGCAGCGCCGGGACGCGCACGGGGCTGGAACGAGCCCATATGTTCCTGTATTGTTCCGGCGGAGGAGGCTTCGATGGCCCAGCGCGACACCTTGGAAAAGCTCGAAATCCTGGCGGATGCCGCGAAATACGATGCGTCCTGCGCCTCGTCGGGCGCGACGCGTCGAACGTCACGCGCGTCGGGGGGGATCGGATCGACGACCGGTTCCGGTATCTGCCACAGCTACGCGCCCGACGGGCGTTGCATCAGCCTGCTCAAGATCCTCCTGACCAATTTTTGTATCTACGACTGCCGATATTGCGTGAACAGGGTCAGCTCGAACGTTCAGCGTGCGCGGTTCTCGGTCGACGAGGTCGTCAAACTGACGCTGGATTTCTACAAGCGCAACTACATCGAGGGGCTGTTCCTCTCCTCGGGCATCATCCGCAATTCCGACTATACGATGGAGCAGATGGTCGAAGTGGCGCGCAAGTTGCGCGAAGAGCATCGGTTCGGCGGCTACATTCACCTCAAGTCGATTCCGGAAGCGAGCCCCGAATTGCTCGAGGCGGCGGGGCGTTATGCCGATCGGCTCAGCATCAACATCGAATTGCCGACCGATCGCGCGATCTCCGATTTCGCGCCGGAGAAGTCGGGTACGCAAATCCGCAGCGCAATGGCCGATCTTCGCAATCATCTCGAGGCGGCGAAACCTTCCCCGATCGAGATCCGGCGCAACCGTGCCCGCCCGCCACGCTTCGCTCCCGGCGGGCAGAGCACGCAAATGATCGTCGGGGCGGATGAGACCGACGATGCGACGATCCTGAAGACCTCGACCACGCTCTATTCGGGCTACAAACTGAAGCGCGTCTACTATTCCGCCTTCTCGCCCATCCCCGATGCGTCCGCCGACCTGCCGCTGGTTAGGCCTCCGCTGATGCGCGAGCATCGGCTATACCAAGCGGACTGGTTGCTGCGGTTCTACGGGTTCGAGCGGGATGAGATCATGGAAGGCGGGCAGGGAGGTATGCTCGATCTCGATCTCGACCCGAAGCTGGCCTGGGCCCTTCGTCGGCGCGAGCTTTTCCCGCTCGACGTGAACCGCGCGCCAAAGGAACTCCTATTGCGGATTCCGGGACTGGGAACGCGGGGCGTAGACCGGATCGTGAAGGCGCGACGGTTCGGCGCGCTTCGCCTCGCCGATCTCGCGAAGATCGTCCAGAGTGTGGCCAAGCTGCGCCCCTTCGTCACTTGCGTGGACTGGACGCCGGGCGGGCTGACGGACAGCGCCAACCTGCGTCAGAGCTTCGCGCCGAAGGCGCGCCAACTGCAATTGATATGATCGCGGCGCGGCTTGCATCCCAGACCGATTACGACGGCTGGCGTCAGGCGGCGCGCGCGCTGGCCACGAACGGGGTCGGAGCAGAGGACGTTGATTGGCAGGTCGGCGCAGCAGGGCTCTTCGATGCGATCGAGGGCGATCTTCCGCCGCCGCGCGGTGAACTGCGTGTGCCTCGCGCCTTCCCGCAACTTGCGCAGAACATCATATGCCACCGCGACCCGGAGCGGTTCGCCAAGCTCTACCGCCTGCTCCTGCGCCTGCAGCGCGAGCCCGGCGCGCTGGCCGACGAGGTCGACGACCTGGTCCGCTGGGCCCGAAAGACTGACAAGGAAATCCGCCGCGACCTGCACAAGATGCATGCCTTCGTGCGCTTCCGCAAACTGGGCGAACGGGACGGGCGCGAGGTCTTCGTCAGCTGGTTCGAGCCGAGCCATCGCATCGAGCAGCGGACGGCGGGCTTCTTCGTGGACCGCTTCACGGGGATGGATTGGGCCATCCTGACGCCCGAGGCGCGGATCATCTGGGACGGCGGCGAATTGTCCTTCGGACCCGGCGGCTCACCGGCGGAAGTGCCCGAAAGCGATGCGATCGAGGACCAGTGGCGCGGCTACTACCGGGCGATCTTCAATCCCGCGCGGTTGAAGCCCAAGGCGATGCAGGCCGAGATGCCGAAGAAATACTGGAAGAACCTGCCCGAGGCGGCCCTGATCCCGAGCCTGATGGCCGAGGCCGATGGCCGCGCCCGCCAGATGCAGGATGCCGGGCCCACCGCGCCCGCGCCGCTCACCGATAGGATGAAGCGGCCGGAGCGGGAAGTGGACCTGACCACGCTCGACGGGGTGCGCCGCGCCGCCGCCACCTGCACCGCCTGCCCGCTGCATTGCTCCGCCACGCAGACCGTGTTCGGCGAAGGGCCGGCGCGCGCGCGCCTGATGCTGGTCGGGGAGCAGCCGGGCGACAGGGAAGACCTCGCCGGGCGCCCCTTCGTCGGCCCGGCGGGGACGCTGTTGCGCGACCGGATGCAGGCCGCGGGGATCGACGCGGGGCAAACCTACCTCACCAATGCGGTGAAGCACTTCAAGTTCACCGTGCGCGGCAAGCGGAGGATCCACCAGAACCCCTCGGCGGGTGAGATCGATGTCTGTCGACAATGGTTCGAGCGGGAGCGCGACCTGGTCCAACCGGACCTCACGCTCGCGCTCGGCGCGAGCGCCGCCCGCGCGATCGTCGGTCGGGCGGTCAGGTTATCCGATATGCGGGGAGACGTGATCGAGATGCCCGGTGGCGGCCGCGCCGCGTTCACCGTGCACCCGTCCTACCTGCTGCGCCTGCCCGACCCGCAGAGAAAGGCCGAGGAACTGGCTCGGTTCGATGCGGATCTTCGGGCGGCCATGCAGATTGCGGGCGGCTGAACGCGTCCAGCCGCCCGGTCGTATTAGGCGAAGTTGACGTGGTTGGTCACGCCCACATCGGGCTGGTGTTCGTCGCTGACATTGGAACGCAAGATTTCCCAGCCGAACCGGACGGTGGAGGAGGTGGAGGCCCAGATCGCCGCGTCCTTCAGTTGGAAGCGCAACAACGCGACCTCCGGGTCATCCTTCTCGCCCAGCCAAGCGGCCACGACGCTGTTCCAGTACTTCTCCTTCAGCGCCGGATCGGTCTCCTCGCTCAGGCGACCGCGCATGCAGGCGTGGTAATCGTGATCCTCGCCGACATAGGTGTAATGCGCCTCGGCCCCCGCACCCATCGCGGCAAACAAATCCGTCTGCCGCGAGGTGAAGAAGAACAGCGCCCCGCCGGACGGATCGGTGAAATGGCTCATCGGCTGCATGTGCTGGCCCGAGCCGGAGACGCCGAGCATACCGGCAGTGTGGCCGTCGAGCTGCTCGAACAATTGCTTGCGCGGGTCGTTCCGCGCGAGGTCCAGATCGCTCATGTCACAGGTCCGCGTCGAAATTGTCGGGCTTGGAATAGGCCAGCATCTTCTCGATCTCGTCGATCGGATGATTGGTCAGATCCTTGTCGATCTCCTCGACCAGGCGATCCTGCACCTCCTTGTGGTACTCCTTGCGCAGCTCGCCCAGCGTCGAGGGGTCGGCTGCCAGCACCAGCTTGTCGAATTTGCCGGCATGGGCGGCCTTGTAGAGGATGTCCGCCAGATCCTTGGCGAAGCGCTCCTTCTCCAGCTGGTGCCAGTCCGTATCGTCGACGGCGGAGCTATGGACGTTCGGGCCGTCGTTGAACCGGCCGGGACGGTTGGCAGCCTGCTCGCGCGTCGGCGGATTGTCCTGCTCCTCCTCGCGGAAGACGTCGAGATTGGGATGTTCGGCATCGCCCTTGTTGACGAGGAACAGAGCCTTCTCGCCATCGGCGACGACGACCCAGGTGCCTTCCTTGACCTGCAGATCCTTCATCACTTCTCCTCCTCGTCCTGCTTGGTGACGCGGGTGACGCCGGCATCGGTGTCCTGTGCGCGCTTCATCTCGTCCTGCGTTCCGATATCGCGGGGCAGGCGTCCGCCCTCGCGACCGCCCTGGCTGACGCTGACGTCGGCCTTGAGCTGGTCCTCGAGTTCACGGCGGCGTTCGCGCTCCCCCTTGCTCTCGGGAGCTTCGCCTTCGTATTTCCGGGAGGTGTCGTCGCTCATCGCTGTCTCCAATTCATTGCTTCAATGAATAGGAAACACGGGGCGCGGGGGCAGGGTTCCGGGATTTTCGGCCCGGAACCCGAATGTCTCACTCGGGCCGGTAGGGCTCGACCTTGCGACCGGTCGGCGGAACCGCGTCTTCGGTCGCGGTGGCGTCTTCGGTCTCGTCGTCCTCGTCCTCGCTCTCGGCTTCGATCGGCCTGGCGGCCTCGACCGGACGCGCCTTCACGGGCGCGGGATCATGCCGCACTCGCGCCGCCGAGGCAGGCCTGGCCCGGCCGCTCTTCTCGCGGGAGAAGACCAGCATCGTCAGATCCAGATCGTCCGAGCCGCGCAGCATCCCGCGCTTCACTTCCGTCTCCACCTGCTCGGCGCGGACGTAGATCCACCCCCCGCGCGCCTCTTCGTTGAGGACATCGGTGAAGGTCCGGGTCATCCGATCGACCGAGTTCTTGACGCCCTTGTACTTGCGCGGGGTCGCGGGCAGCGGCACGACCTTGTATTCCATCTCGGCCAAAATCAGTCCTCCAGACCCAGTTTGCTCCGCACGATGGCCTGCACGGCCTGCGGATTCGCCTTGCCGCCGGTGGCCTTCATGACCTGACCGACGAACCACCCCGCAAGTTTAGGATTGGCCTGCGCCTTTTCCACCTGAGCGGGATTCGCGGCGATCACGTCGTCGACAGCCGCTTCGATCGCGCCGGTATCCGTCACCTGCTTCATGCCGCGCGTCTCGACGATCTCGGCCGGGTCGCCGCCTTCGGTCCAGACGATCTCGAACAGGTCCTTCGCGATCTTGCCCGAGATGTCGCCCTTGCCGATCAGATCGACGATGCCGCCGAGCTGGCGGGCCGAAACCGGGCTGTCGGCGAGCGACAGGTCCTGCTTGTTCAGACGCCCGAACAGCTCGTTGATGACCCAGTTCGCCGCCATCTTGCCGTCGCGCCCGTCCGCCACCGCCTCGAAGAAATCGGCGCTCTCGGTCTCGGCCGTCAGGACGCCGGCGTCATACTCGGTCATGCCGTAGTCCAGCACGAACCGCGCCTTCTTCTCGTCGGGCAGCTCGGGCAGGCGGGCGCCGATATCGTCGACCAGCTTCTGCTCGACCACTAACGGCAGCAGGTCGGGGTCGGGGAAGTAGCGGTAGTCATGCGCTTCCTCCTTCGACCGCATCGAGCGCGTCTCGCCCTTGGTCGGGTCGTAGAGCCGCGTTTCCTGATCGACGGTGCCGCCATCCTCCAGGATCGCGATCTGCCGCTTGGCCTCGTAGTCGATAGCTTGCTGGATGAAGCGCATGGAGTTCATGTTCTTGATCTCGCAGCGCGTGCCGAGATGCGAGAAATCCTGCGTCTCCTGGTATTTCTCGTAATCGCCCGGACGGCAGACCGAGACGTTGACGTCCGCGCGCAGGTTTCCGTTCTGCATGTTGCCGTCGCAGGTGCCCAGATAGCGCAGGATCTGGCGCAGCTTGCGCACGTATTCCGCCGCCTCCTCTGGTCCCCGGATATCGGGGCGGGAGACGATCTCCATCAGCGCGACGCCCGTGCGGTTCAGGTCGACGAAGGACATGTGCGGATCCATGTCGTGCACCGACTTGCCCGCATCCTGCTCCAGGTGAATGCGCTCGATACGCACCTTGCGCCCGATGCCGGGCTCCATGTCCACCAGGATCTCCCCCTCGCCGACGATCGGGTGGTAGAGCTGGCTGATCTGGTAGCCCTGCGGCAGGTCGGGATAGAAATAGTTCTTCCGGTCGAAGGCGCTTTCGAGATGGATTTCCGCCTTCAGCCCCAGCCCGGTGCGGATCGCCTGCTCGACGCAATACTGGTTGATGACAGGCAGCATTCCCGGCAGCCCCGCATCGACGAGGGCCACGTTGGAGTTGGGTTCGGCCCCGAACTCGGTCGAGGCACCGGAGAAGAGCTTCGCCTTGCTCGACACCTGCGCATGGACCTCCATGCCGATCACCAGCTCCCAGTCGCCGGTCGCTCCGGCGATCACCTTGGGCTTCGGTTCGGTATAGGTCAGTTCGCTCATGTCCCGCCCTCTCGCATCGGCTCACTGCGCGCGGTTCTAGCGGCGGGGCCGGGGGGCGGCAAGGGCGGCGCTATCCGCCCTTCACGATTCGCCAGCGATGCGCGGCCCCTTGCACGCCGTCATCGTGAAGCGCATGACCCTGTTCCGCGCAGAAATGCGGGATGTCGACCACGGCGGCCGGATCGTCCGTCAGCACCCGCAATACCTCGCCGGGGGCGAGCGCCTGCAGGCGTTTGCGCGCCTTCAGGACGGGCAGGGGGCACAAGAGGCCGGTCGCGTCGAGTTCGTGGTCCATCCCTTCGCCATAAGCCCGCCGCGATCCGGGCGCAAACGGGAATGTGAGGGCGTGACACTCGCCATGCCCACGCGGCTCCGCTATCTAGGCCGCGGAACGGGAGATCGCGATGTTCGGACTGGAAATCCTCGACGCCTCGATGGGCACCGCCCTGTTGATCGCGATGATCGCGGGGCTGATGAGTTTCCTCAGCCCCTGCGTCCTGCCCATCGTGCCGCCCTATCTCGCCTACATGGCCGGGGCTTCCATGACCGAGCTGACGGATGCGGACCGCACCGATCCACAGCGGCGCAACGTCATCCAGGCCGCGCTGTTCTTCGTGCTGGGCCTTTCGACCGTCTTTCTCATCATGGGAGCCGCCGCCTCGCAGATCGGGCGGGCGTTGCTGATCTACCAGCGCGAATTCGCGATGGTCGCGGGCGCGGTGGTCATCGTGTTCGGCCTGCATTTCCTCGGCGTGTTCCGCATCGCGCTGTTCTACCGCGAGGCCCGTGTCGAGGTCGGCAATCGCGGCGGCAGCCCGCTGGGGGCTTATATCCTCGGCCTCGCCTTCGCCTTCGGCTGGACACCGTGCATCGGTCCGATCCTCGGCTCCATCCTCAGCCTCGCCGCGCAGGAGGCGAGCGTGGGCCGCGGGATCGCGCTGATGGCCCTCTATGCCGCAGGCCTCGGTATCCCATTCCTGCTGGCCGCGATCTTCCTGCGCCGGTTCATGTCGGCGATGACCCGCATTCGCCCGTACATGGGCGCGATCGAGAAGGCGATGGGCGTGCTGCTGCTGATCGTCGGCGTGATGATGTTGACGGGGGCGTTCACCGATCTCAGCTTCTGGCTGCTCGAACGCTTCCCGGCGCTCGCCAGTTTCGGCTGAATTATCCCTTTCCGGCTCAAGGCACGCGGGCTATCCCGGAGGTCATGAGCGAGCCTGCCCGTCCCGTCCGCCGCCGTGCGGCCTTCTTCATCCCCGGCTTCGACCCGAGCGGAGCGCGCCGCTATCGCGAGCTCTATCGGGATCAGGGGCGTCAGCAGGCGGCGATTTCGGGCTACGATCTGTATGTCGACGGCACCCCTTGGCCGGGCGACGCCTATGGCTGGCGCGCGCGCCTGACCGAAGACGGCCAGGACAGCGAGGGCGCGCTGCGCTTTCTGGGCTGGTCCGACCTCGTGCGCGACGCGATGAGCGACAGCATCCTGCATGCATACTGGCTGATGTGGCGCACGGCGGCGATCTACATCTTCTCTGGCGCCTTCTTCCGGTTGGTCGCGTTGCGCTATCAACCGATGCTGCTCGCCATCTATCCGATCTTCATGCTGATGACCTATTTCAACATCGCCTTCTTCACGTCGGTGGTGGTGCATCGGCTGTGCCCGCCCGGCATCGACTTCGTGGTCGGACTGGTGGTGTTCGTGGGCCTGATGCGCCTGTTGTGGAAGCTCGACGCGGACCGGTTTCTCGGCAATTACCTGATGAGCGATTTCGCCTATGCCGCACGGCATGGCGGCCGGATGCCAATGGGCCTAGCCGCACGCATCTCAGACTGGGCGGATATCGTCGAGGCGGAAGCCGGCGCAGACGAGATCCTGCTGATCGGCCATTCCTCGGGCGCTGCGCTTGCCGTCCACGTCGCGGCCGAACTCGCGCGCCGGGGGCAGGGCGAGTTGTCGCTGCTCACGCTCGGACATGCCGTGCCGATGGTCAGTTTCCTGCCGACCGCCACCGACCTGCGCCGCGATCTGGCCGAGGTCGCGCGAAACGAGGCCATCTATTGGCTCGACGTGACCGCCCCCGCGGACGGCGCCTGTTTCGCGCTGTGCGATCCGGTGGCCGTGTCGGGCGTGGCGCGCGAGGGCGACGCCAATCCCACCGTGATCTCCGCCGCCTATACCGAGACGCTGTCCGACACGCAGCTCGGCCGCAAGCGCTTCCGCTTCTTCCGCAAGCATGTGCAGTACATGTGCGCCTTCGACCGACCGGGCGACTACGATTACTTCCGCATCACGGCGGGCGCGATGACCTTGCGCGACCGCTTTGGCTGGCGCGGGTCGAGCGCCAGCCGCCGGACGCGACCCACCAGCCGCTACAAGTCGACTTCGTGAGCGTGATCCCTCCCATGCCCGACAGCCGCCCGCCGGGGATCTCGATCCTCGCGCGCTGGCGCAGGTTTCGACGCGACATCTTCGCCAGCCAGCCCGAGCGCCTCTATCGTGCGCAGATGGCAGAACTGCGCGCCCCGCGCTATCGCAGCTTCACTGTGGTCCAGCCTGAGGTGGCACGGCACGTGCTGGCGGAAGCGGACGCCTTTCCCAAGAGCCGGGTCCTCGCCCGCACGCTCGCGCCGCTGCTGGGGCGCTCGGTCTTCGTGACCAACGGCCCGGAATGGGCACGTGGCCGTGCGATCATCGACCCCGCCTTTTCCGGCGGACGCGTGCGCCAGATGTTGCCGCGCATGCGGGAGGCGGGGGAGCGGATGCTTCAGGGGATCGCGCCCGGTGTGGTGGAGGTTGAGGAACTGACCGCCCGCGTCACCGCCGACGTGATCCTGCGGGCCATGTTCTCCCGCCCGATCGACGATGCGCTGGCGGGCGAGGTGTTCGAGACCTTCCGCGCTTACCAGCGCGTGCAACCGCTCGCCTCGCCGATTGACGTGATGCGCCTGCCCGACTGGTTGCCGAGGCGCCGCCGCGGGCAGCGCGAGGCGGCACGGCTTCGGCAGGTCATGGCTCGCATGCTGGCGGCGCGCACCGGCGACGAGGAGGACATGATCGCCCGCCTCGGCGCGCTGTCGCCCGAGGCGCTGCTCGACAACGCGGTAATGTTCCTGCTGGCGGGGCACGAGACCTCGGCCAGCGCGCTCAGTTGGGCGCTCTTATGCCTCGCCCTCGACCCTGCCACCCAAGACCGCGTCGTGGCCGAGGTCGGGACGGGCGAGATCCCCGATTTCCGCCAGCTTCCCTTCACCCGCGACGTCTGGCGGGAGGTGCTGCGCCTCTACCCGCCCGTGCCGATGCTGCCGCGCGAGAGTGCCGCGTCCACCAGCCTGCGCGACCGCCCCGTGCGTCCCGGCGATCCGGTCATCCTGTCGCCCTGGCATACGGGCCGCAGCGAGCGGGTGTGGGACGATCCACACGCCTTCGACCCCGACCGCTGGTCGCGCGCCGTCCCGTCCGAGGCGTGGTTTCCTTTCTCGGCAGGCCCGCGCATCTGCCCTGGCGCGGGCTTCGCCACCGCTGAGGGCGTGCTGTTCCTCGCCATGATCGTGCAGAAATGGCGCGTCGAGCCGATCGAGGGCGACCTACCGCGACCCGTCGCTCACCTTACCGTCCGTTCCGCCGACGGCATCCGGCTGCGGTTCACCGAGCGCGTCGCGTAGCACATGGACCCGGATGGCGGAGGCGAGGCCGGTCTCCATGTCCCGGCTTTCGTCCACCTCGCTGACCAGCGCATTCAGCGACAGCCCGCGCCGCGCGGCGATCGCGCGGAACGCCTGCCAGAACTCCGGCTCCAGGCTGATCGAGGTCCGATGGCCGCGCAGCGTCACCGAATGTTTCTCAGGCCCGCTCACAGGTCCTTCGCGAACCACACGCGGGGCCGCCCGTCCTCGACCGCGCGATGGGTTTCCGCGTAGCCCAGCCGGGGATAGAGGGCGAGGTTCTCGACCATCCTCTCGTTGGTGTAGAGCACGACGCGCGTAAAGTCGCGCCTGCGCCCTTCCGCCTCCATCGCCGCGATCAGGTTGCGGCCGATCCCCTCGCGCTGCCGCGCGGGCTCGACGGCGACGTTCTCGATCAGCCAGTCGCCATCATGGGGTCTCGCACAGATCAGCCCGCCATCGCAGACCCACAGATGCGCGGCCTCGATCTCGGGCGCAAAGTCCTGCACGCGCGGCGGCAGATCTTCACCCAGCTCGGCGACATATCGGTCATAGGCGGCGTGCGAGATCCGCGTCGCCTCCGCCAGATCATTAGGCGTTGCAGGCCGGATCACCGCTTCTTGCCGTCGTGATCGCGGGCTGCGCGTGCGGCCTCGGTCCGCGCGCGATCCTTCTCCGCCTTCGTCATGCCGTGGAACGCAGCATTGCGGTCGGCCTGTACCTTCTTCTCGGTGCGGGCCGCCGCCTTGCGGAAGCGATTGAGGTTGGTGACGTTGCTCATGGCGCGAATGTCGCCTGTGCGCGTGAGCGGCGCAAGCCCCCAGCCCGATCCTCCCCCGCAGGGCGGGGGAGGGGGTATCCGGTCTATTTCGGGCCGAGCATGTCCTTGGGCTGCACCACCCGGTCGAAGGTCTCGGCATCGACGAAGCCCAGCGCAATCGCCTCTTCCTTCAGCGTCGTGCGGTTCTTGTGCGCTGTCTTGGCGACCTTGGTGGCGTTGTCGTAGCCGATCTCTGGCGCCAGCGCCGTGACCAGCATCAGGCTTTCCCACATCAGCTTCGAGATCCGCTCCTCGTCCGCCTCGATCCCGCTCACGCAGTTGTCGGTGAAGGCCACCGCCGCATCGCCGAGCAGCTGCATGGATTGCAGCAGGTTGTAGATCATCATCGGCTTGTAGACGTTCAGCTCGAAATGACCCTGCGACCCGGCGAAGCCGATGGCCGCGTCGTTGCCCATTACGTGCGCGCAAACCTGCGTCAGCGCCTCGCACTGGGTGGGGTTCACCTTGCCCGGCATGATCGAGGAGCCCGGCTCGTTCTCGGGCAGCATCAGCTCGCCCAGGCCGCAACGGGGCCCGGAGCCGAGCAGTCGGATGTCGTTGGCGATCTTGAAGAGCGAAGCGGCGACGGTCTTGAGCGCGCCCGACATCTCCACCACCGCGTCGTGGGCGGCCAGCGCCTCAAACTTGTTGGGCGCGGTGACGAAGGGCAGGCCGGTGATCTCGGCGATATTCGCCGCGACCGTCTCGGCGAAGCCTTCCTTGGTGTTCAGCCCGGTGCCGACCGCCGTGCCGCCTTGGGCCAGCGGATAGATGTTCTTGAGCGCCTGGCGGACGCGCGCGATGCCCTGCTCGACCTGGTAGGCATAGCCGCCGAATTCCTGGCCCAGCGTCAGCGGCGTCGCGTCTTGCGTGTGGGTGCGCCCGATCTTGATGATGTCGGCGAAGGCCTTGGCCTTCTCGTCCAGCGCGCCGTGCAGTTTCTCCAGTCCCGGCATCAGCACGTCGGTCGCGGTGGTCGCGGCGGCGATGTGCATGGCCGTAGGGAAGGTGTCGTTGGAGCTTTGCGACATGTTGCAGTGATCGTTCGGGTGTACCGGGTCCTTCGACCCGATCTCACCGCCCAGGATCTCGATCGCGCGATTGGCGATGACCTCGTTGGCGTTCATGTTCGACTGCGTGCCCGACCCGGTCTGCCAGACCACCAGCGGGAAGTTGTCGTCGAGCTTGCCCGCCCAGACCTCGGACGCCGCCTCGACGATGGCATCGCCGATCTTCCGATCGAGGCTGCCCTGCGCCATGTTGGCCTGCGCCGCCGCCTGCTTGATCGCGCCCAGCGCGCGGACCAGGGCCACGGGCTGCTTCTCCCAACCGATGGGGAAGTTGAGGATGGAGCGCTGCGTCTGCGCGCCCCAGTACTTGTCGGCGGGGACCTCCAGCGGTCCGAAGCTGTCGGTCTCGGTACGGGTCTGGGTCATGGGAATGCCTCTTGCCGGTTGTGCTCGGCGCCCGTCTTAGCGGCAGGCGCGGGCCACGGCAACGCGGGCGTCAGCTCTTGCGGAAGCTGTCGAGGCTCACGACATCGGCGCTGCGGTCTGGCGGGCTTTCCTCGACCGGTTCCTCGGCAACGGGGTCGGGTTCCGCATCGGCAGGCGGCGGGCCGTCCTGCGGCTCGAAGCGCAGGCCGAACTCGACCGATGGATCGACGAAGGTCTTTACCGCATCGAAAGGCACCACCATCGGCTCGGGCGAGTTGCCGAAATTCAGCGTGACGGCGAAGCGATCGTCCATGACGGCGAGGTTGTCGAACCACTCCTGCATGACGATCGTCATCTCCTCCGGATACCGCTCCCGCAGCCAGTCGGCGAGGTCGACGCCCGGATGGGTGGTGTCGAAGGTGATGAAGAAATGATGCGCGCCGGGCAGTCCCTCATCCGCGACGCGCTGCAACACGTCGCGCAGCAACCCTTGCAAGGCGCGGTGCATCATGTGGCCGTAATTGATCTGCGCGCTCATCGAACCCCCGTCATCGGCTTGTTCGACCATAGCCGATTCGACCGGGCACGACAGGGGGGATTGCAAACGCGGTCGTAAAAATATAACTATAAAACTAGTTTTATCGAATAATGGGGTGTCATGCAGACCGAAATCGCCGCACAAGGATTCGCCGCGCTGGGATCCGAGGCCCGGCTGGAGGTCGTGACCGCACTGGTGCGGGCGGGGCAGGGCGGATTGACCGTCGGCGACATCCAGGTCCGCACGGGCATCGCGCCGTCGACCCTCGCCCATCACCTGCGTTTCCTGACGGCGGCCGATCTGGTCGAGCAGACGCGGGAGGGGCGCACCGTGCGCAACCGCGCCCGGTTCGACAGGCTGGAGGCACTCGCCCGGTTCGTCCTGAACGAATGCTGCGTCGAGGACACGGCCCGCACCGAGGAGACGACCGATGTCTGACATGTCTCTCGCAACCCGCCAGGCCCTGCGCCCGAGTGCATGGTGGCTGATCGCCGCCATACCGCTCGGTGTGGCGCTGCTCGACCCGACGGCCTTGCCCGATACGCTCGCCTTCGCGGTCCGCGCGTTGATGGGCACCTTGCCGTTCATCGCGGTCGCCGTGCTGATGATCGCGGCGTTGAAGGCGACCGGGGCCGAATGCGCCATCCGCGGTGCCTTCGAGGGGCGTCAGAGCCGCGCCATCGTGCTCGCCGCACTGATGGGCGGGCTGGCGCCGTTCTGCTCGTGCGAGGTGATCCCCTTCATCACGGGGCTGCTGGCGGTCGGTGTGCCGCTCGCGCCGGTCATGGCGTTCTGGCTCGCCTCGCCATTGATCGATCCGCCCAGCCTGATGATCACGGCGGGCGAGCTCGGCTGGCATTTCGCGGTGGCCAAGGCGCTGGCCGCCGTGGCGCTCGGTCTCTTCGGCGGGTTCGCGATGCGCCTGTTCCAGGAGGGCATCTCCGACCCCCTGCGCCCGCGCAGCACGCCCGGATGCGGCTGCGGCCCCCGCTTCGACGGTCGCCCGCACTGGCGGTTCTGGGAGGAAGCCAAGCGGCGCGAGACTTTCCGCCGCGAGTTGACGGAGAACGCCGTGTTCCTGCTGAAATGGCTGACCCTGGCCTATCTGATCGAGGCGCTGATGGTCCGCTACCTGCCCGCAGGGGCGATCGCCGGCCTCGTCGGCGAGGACGGGATCCCGACGGTCGCCTTGTCCGCGCTGCTCGGGATGCCCGCCTACCTGAACTCCTACGCCGCGCCCGCGCTGGTCGGCGGATTGATGCAGGAGGGGATGTCGGCCGCCGCCGCGATGGCCTTCATGATCGGCGGTGCAATCAGTTCGGTCCCGGCGATGGCCGCGGTGTGGAGCCTCATCAAACCCCGCGTCTTCGCGCTCTATCTCGGCCTCGGCATGACGGGCGCGACGATCGCGGGCCTCGCCTATGGCTGGGCGGTGGCGGGATAGGAGGAGAAAGTGCAGGCTTCTGTTGCCAGGTGCCTGCGAACCCCGCTCAACGCTGCAAGGCGCTAAGACTTAAGTTTCGGTATTAGGCACCGCTTACGCGGCGACTGCCACCGGAGCATGGTTGTCATTTGCAACTATACTGTTTGAACCGATAACGGTGGTATCTCACCGAGCGAAAGCTACATCTTTAGACGTCCGTCGATACTGTTTCGGCCCCATCGTCCCGCAAATGACGGGTTGCACGGCCAAGGCCGCGATTGGTGGAGCCGCCGGGTACCGCCCCCGGGTCCGAGCCGCTTATTACATGCGCGTTTATCGCCATAGTCCCCGAAGGAACCCGACAAATGTAGCGGTGGCCGGGCGCCGTTTCAAGCGCCCGGATGCGCTTACCAGTGCCCGGTATTGCCCATCGAGGCCCAGGGCTCCTGCGGCTCCTTCGCATCGCCCTTTTGCAACAGCTCGATCGAGATGTTGTCGGGCGAACGGACAAAGGCCATGTGCCCGTCGCGCGGCGGGCGGTTGATCGTCACGCCCGCATCCATCAGCCGCTGGCAGGTCTCGTAGATGTCGTCGACCCGGTAGGCGAGATGTCCGAAATGGCGGCTGTCGTCGGGCAGCGCATCGTCGCCGTCCCAGTTGTGGGTCAGCTCGACATCGGCGGTGCCGTCGTCCTGACCCGGCGGGCAGAGGAAGACCAGCGTGAAGCGCCCGCCCTCGTTGTCCATGCGCCGCCGCTCCTTCAGGCCCAGCAGGTCGCAATAGAACTTCTTGGATTCCTCGATGTCGCGCACGCGGACCATCGTGTGGAGGTACTCGATGCTCATCCGGCATTCTCCCTGGTTTGCAGGCGGTCGCGGTAGACGATCGCCACTTGCACGAAACTCACATAGAGAAGGAGATACCACGATCCAGCCTTCGCGATCGGCGCGAGGCCGAAATCGGCCTGCCCGGCATAGACCCAGGTGCCCGTCGCGGTGCCCACGCTCTCCGCCAGCCACAGGAAGATGGTGGACAGCCCCGCCGCCAGCACCAGCGGCATCCGGTGCCGCCGCGTGACGGTGTACTCGACCCATGTCCGCCCGAAGACAAGCACAGTCGCGCCCATCAGCAGGTAGCGCAGGTCCGGGCCGAAATGGTGCCAGAAGAAGTTGAGGTAGATCGCGAGCCCTAGCAGCCACCCCAGCCACTCAGGCGGATAGGGCGCGAAGCGCATGTCGAACAGCCGGATCACCCGCGCCATGTAGGACCCGACCGAGGCATACATGAACCCGCTGAACAGCGGCACGCCCGCGATCTCCAGCACGCCGGTATCGGGATAGTCCCACGAGCCCATGCGCAGCTTGAAGACCTCCATGATCGTGCCCGAGACGTGGAACAGCACGATCACACCCGCCTCTCGCCACGATTCGAGCCCGGTGGCGAGGAACAGGACCTGAATCGCCACCGCCGCGGTCACGAGGAAATCGTAGCGGCTCAGTCCCCACGCATCCCGCCAGACCAGATGCGTGCCGATCAGCAGCGCCAGCATCAGCCCGCCGAACAGGCAGGCCCAGCCCTGCTTCAGCCCGAACATCACGAATTCCGCGAACCTGTCGGGCAGGCGCGGGCGCATCCAGTCGCCCAGCCGCCGCTCGATGGCGAGCTGCGAAGGGTTGTTCCCCATCCCTCTGGCCCCCTATACCGTTCGGGATGAAAGACCCGATTTCGCACCCCGGAACAAGGCGGAGAGCCCCATGCCCCTGACCCCCGACCAACAGGCCGAGATCGAGGCGGCCCGCAGCGGCGAGAGCATGACCCTGCGCGCCACCGTGCCGGGGATGGAGGCGCATCTCTACCGCGCGCATGAAGTGCTCGATCACGGTTTCGTCCGGGTCATCGACTACATGGGCGACGACAGCGCCATCGTGCAGGCGGCCCGCGTCTCCTACGGCAAGGGCACGAAGGCGGTGCAGAACGATGCGGGCCTGATCCGCTACCTCATGCGCCACTGGCACTCCACGCCCTTCGAGATGTGCGAGATCAAGCTGCATGTGAAGCTGCCTGTTTTCGTCGCGCGCCAGTGGATCCGGCACCGCACCGCCAACGTCAACGAATACTCCGCGCGCTACTCGATCCTCGACCGGGAGTTCTACATCCCCGCGCCCGAGCAGCTCGCCGCGCAGTCGAGCGTCAACAACCAGGGCCGCGGCGCGGTACTGGAGGGTGAGGAGGCCGCCCGCGTCCTCGACATCCTGCGCGCGGATTCGACCCGGTCCTACGACAATTACGAGGCCATGCTCAGCCAAGAGGGGCAGGAGGGTCTGGCCCGCGAGCTCGCCCGCATGAACCTTCCCGCGAATGTCTACACGCAGTGGTACTGGAAGGTGGACCTGCACAACCTCTTCCACTTCCTGCGCCTGCGCGCCGACGCCCATGCGCAATACGAGATCCGCGTCTATGCCGACGCGATCTGCCGCATCGTCGCCGACTGGGTGCCGCACGCCTATGCCGCCTTCGAGGATTACCGGCTCGGCGGCGCGCAGTTCTCGGCCCGCGGCTTGGACTGCCTGCGCCGGATGCTGGCCGGAGAGACGGTAGAGCAAGCCCACAGCGGCATGTCGCCGGGCGAGTGGCGGGAGTTCCGCGCGGCGCTGGATGCGAAGGGCTGAACCCCGAGATGACAGCGCAGCCGCTCCACATCACGTTCACGATCTGCACACGCAACCGGCTCGACCTGCTGGAAAAATGCCTCACATCGCTCATCGACCAGCCGGTCCCGGACGGTGTCCGCCTCGACTTCGTCGTCTGCGAAAACGATACCGAGCCGAAGTCCAAGCCGCTTTGCGACAGCCTCGGCTCCCGCGTGATCTACGTGCAGGAGCCCGAGCCCGGTCTCAGCCCCGCGCGCAACACTTCCGTCGAACGGGCGCTCGAAACCGGATGCGACTGGATCGGATTCTTCGATGATGACGAAGAGGCCGAGCCGGGCTGGGCCGACGCGATGGTCGTCGAGATCCGCCGCGACCGCGCGGATGTAATCACCGGCCCGGCATTCCCCTATTCCGATCCGCCGATCCCGCAATGGGTCCTGTCCGAGGAGCGCGAGCCGAAGCCGACGGGAACCACCATCTCGTCTGCAGGAACGAACGATACCGTCTGTCGCCGCTCTCTCTTCGCCGTGGACGGTCTCGGCCTTCGGTTCGACCACGCTCTGCGGTTCAGGGGCGGTTCCGACTCCGAGCTGTTTTTGCGTGCGCGATCGGCAGGAATGGGATTCGTATGGTGTGAGGAGATGGCGGCGGTGGAGTGGTGGCCGGCCGAGCGGGCGGCCGTGAAAGGTCAGCTGAGACGCGCCCAGCGGCTTGCGGAAAACAAGTACGACCGCCTCGTCCGCCAGGTCGGCGAATCGAAATCGAGGCGCAAGACCGTGCGGAATTTCGCGTCGCGGATCGCATCGTCCGCGACCGTTCTGGGCACGATCACGTTTCCCTTCGATCGCCACCTTGGCCGTCGCCGACTTTTGAGCGGCGCTTGAAAGGCGTGGCAGATTTCCGGCTACGCGAACGCGATGACCGGTCGCGTTCGGGAAGCTTTACGGGGCGCTCGCTGATGGCAGCGCCGCATGATGGCCCCACACCCTCGCACATGCCGACGGTGTCCCAATTCGTCGGATGGCAGGCGACCTGGCTTCGGACGCGGTTCCTTGCTCACAGACTTGCTGAGTGAATGCTCGTGATCTTCGACCTGCACATCACGCTCACGATATGCACCCGTCACCGGCCTGAATTGCTGGAGGCTTGTCTTCGTTCGCTGCTCCGGCAGAAGGTGCCCGACCGCGTTCGTCGCGACCTGATCGTCTGCGAGAACGACGACCAACCGAAGGCGAAAGCCTTGTGCGACAGCCTTGGCCCGCGCGTGATCTACGTGCAGGAACCCGAACCGGGTCTCAGTTCGGCGCGCAACAGGGCCATCGAGACCGCCCTCGACATGGACTGCGACTGGATCGGTTTCATCGACGATGACGAGCAGGCCGAGCCGGGGTGGGTCGAGGCGCTGACGGCCGAGATCCGTCGCGACCGCGCAGATGTGATCACCGGGCCGGTAACCCGCGCCTACGAGACGTCGCCGTCTGCCTGGTATTCACCCTTCGACGAGAACCGCAAACCGACCGGCGCGGTCTCCAAGACCATTGAAGCAGGAAAAACGGTCTGCCGGCGGCATCTGTTCGATGCGGACGGGCTGGCGCTGCGGTTCGATCCGCGGTTGCGTTTCGTCGGGGGAGAGGACAGCGACCTCTTCGGGCGTGCGAGGGCTGCCGGTGTCCGGTTCGTCTGGTGCGACGAGATGGTCGCGGATGAGTTCTGGACCGCCGCGCGCCTGACGCGAATGTTCCACCTGCGGCGGGCGCTACGGCGGGCGGAAAGCCGCGTCTATATCCTGTCTAAGCGACACTCGCGCCTGGCGGCCGTACCTATGTCGCTGGCCAAGTCGACGATCTGGAGCCGCGAGACGGCGCCGTGCCGCATCCATCAGGCGTGGGAAAAGCTCTTCGCCGGATGGGGCGGCTTGCGCGGCTCCCTCGGCTTCCTGTCGGAGCCCTATCGCGGGCGCTGAGCCCATTCGTCACTTCCCGCCCCCCACTATGCGAAGGACACAGAGTGGATCGTACCAGCATCGTCGAGACGCAGTTCCGCAACCGGCTCGAAGCCGACGACCTGCCAGCCGGACCCACGCCGGTCGACGGGCTGCGCCCGGATCGCGCCCGCGCCCTGTTCGCGGCGCAATGCCAGAGCCGCGCGCTCGACCTGACCGCGCGCGACATGCAGAAGGCCGGGCGGGGCTTCTACACCATCGGATCGAGCGGGCACGAGGGGATGGCGGCGGTGGCCGAGGCGCTGCGCACTGACGACATGGCCTTCCTTCATTACAGGGACGCGGCGTTCCAGCTTGCCCGCGCCGAGCGCGTCGACGGCATCGACGCCGTGCGCGACATGCTGCTCAGCTTCGCCTGCGCGGCGGATGATCCGATATCGGGCGGGCGGCACAAGGTGCTCGGCTCCAAGGCGCTCGCCATCCCGCCGCAGACCTCGACGATCGCCAGCCACCTGCCCAAGGCGATGGGCGCCGCCTATTCCATCGGCCTCGCCCGCCGGCGCGCGCCCGCGCTGCGTCAGCTTGCCGAGGACGGGATCGTGATGTGTTCCTTCGGCGACGCCTCGCTGAACCATTCCACGGCGCAAGGCACGATCAACGCCGCCTGCTGGACCGCCCGCCAGGCGGCGCCGCTGCCGCTGCTGTTCGTGTGCGAGGATAACGGCATCGGCATCTCGACCCCCACCCCGAAGGGCTGGGTCGCCGATACCCTGCGCGCGCGGCCCGGCCTGCGGTACTTCTCCGCCGATGGCTGCGATCTTTACGCGACCTTCGCGGTGGCGCGCGCGGCCGCGGATTATGTGCGTAGCCAGCGTCGGCCCGCGGTGCTGCACCTCTCGACCGTCCGCCTCTACGGTCATGCCGGGGCCGACCTCGCCACCAGCTACCTGCCGCTCGCGCAGGTCGAGGCGGAGGAGGCGCGCGATCCGCTGCTGCACTCGGCTCGTCTCCTGCGCGACGCGGGGGTGATGAGTGCGCGCGACGCGCTCGCCCTCTACGATGAGACCCGCGTCCGCATCTCCGCCCTGTCGGAGGAGGTGGCCGCCCACCCGCCCCTGCAAGGCGCCGCCGCGGTCATGTCCAGCATCTTGCCCCCCGCGCGGCCCGCACCGCGGGTGAACGGCCCGGAGGCCGACCAACGGATTGCGACCTTCGGCGCGGATGCCCGCAATCTCGACACACCCCAGCCCATGTCGCGCCTCATCAACTGGGCGCTGACCGACCTGATGCTGACCCATGACGAGATCGTCGTGATGGGCGAGGATGTGGGCCGCAAGGGCGGGGTCTACGGCGTCACGCAGCGCCTGCAGAAACGCTTTGGCGCGGACCGCGTGGTCGACACGCTCCTCGACGAGCAGAGCATCCTCGGCCTTGCCCTCGGCCTCGCGCATAACGGGTTCGTCCCGATGCCCGAGATCCAGTTCCTCGCCTACCTCCACAATGCCGAGGACCAGCTGCGCGGCGAGGCGGCGACCCTGCCGTTCTTCTCCAACGGCCAGTTCGCGAATCCGATGGTGCTGCGCATCGCGGGGCTGGGCTACCAGAAGGGGTTCGGCGGGCATTTCCACAACGACAACTCGCTCGCCGTGCTGCGCGATATTCCCGGTATCGTGATCGCCTGCCCCTCGGACGGGGCGGAGGCCGCGATGATGCTGCGCGAGAGCGTGCGCTTGGCTCGCGAAGAGAACCGCGTCGTCGTCTTCGTCGAGCCCATCGCGCTCTATCCCATGCGCGATCTCATGGCGGAGGGCGACGGAGGCTGGATGCGGACCTATCCCGCGCCGGACCGACGCCTGCCGCTGGGCGAGGTCGGGGTGCACGGGGAGGGGACGGACCTCGCCATCGTGACCTACGGGAACGGACGCTACCTCTCGACACAGGCGCAGGCCGACCTCGCCGAGGCCGGGATCGACGCGCGCATCGTCGATCTGCGCTGGCTCGCCCCCATGCCGGAGAAGAGCCTCCTCGCCGCGATCGCGGATTGCGCCGCCGTCCTGATCGTCGACGAGTGCCGCCGCACCGGAGGTCAGGCGGAGGCGCTGATGGCCCTCTTCGCCGAACGGAGAAACGGTCCGATGGCGCGTGTGACGGCGGAGGACAGCTTCATCGCGACCGGTCCCGCCTATGCCTCGACGCTGCCGTCACGCGATGCGATCGTCCGGGCGGCGCGAACCTTGCTCGGGAAGTAGGCGCACTGCTCCAGAGGCCTTGCGCTCTCTCTCGGGATCGCCTGCCGGTCATCGCATTGGTCATCGATGTAGCGGCGAGACACTGGGCGGGTATCTGGTCTCGGAGGCGAAATGCTGTGGGCGTGACCTGCCGGTACGGGGCAGGGCGATCGGTATTGCCCTCGGCAAGACAGTCGGCGGTCGGTGCCGCATGACTTGCACCTCCCATCGGGATCGCCCGCTGGTGACGACGGCGTTGTCGGGTAAGGCCGCGAGGTGGAACGGCGGCAGGTCGGTCTTACTCGCGCGATGCCGTGAGGGCGGTCGGCTGGGAAAAAGGCAGGCTGATCGGTATCATCGGGGCAACACGGGCTCGGCAGCGGATATCTCACACTTCTCTTCTCTGCCGGATCGCCGGCCGGTGATTGCCTCCCCCGCCGGTGAAGCCGAGGGGGGCGGGGAGGGGCATAGGGTTCTTCGGGTAAGCCTACTTGGGTATAACCTGTCGGCCCTGCGGCGAGGCGATCGGACTCGGCTGGGTCGGTACAGTGTACTCGGAGTCGTCGCCATTCATCGGGGCCGCCCGCCGCTGACTACGTCGCCCGCAGGTGGAGGTGCGAACCGGCGGGCGCAGAATATGCTCTCACAAGCCCGGGCCGTCGGTGCGGTCTGTCGGCAAAATCGCAGGGCGATCGGTTTCACACGAACGAGCAGATCTGACCGGTCCTGCGGGTCCCGAAAACACCGATTGCTGAAGTATCCGCGCGGCCACAGCTTCCCGCAACCCGTGCATAGTTTTGCCACGCAAAGGGCCGAGCTGATCTAGCGCTCGGCCATGCCACGGGTGAAAGGACCAGCCGCTCTGGCCATGCGCGCCGGACACGACCGTTCTTCGCCACGTGGCCTCAGTTGCGCAGGATGATGCGGTCCTGACGGATCGAGGCTTCGCTCAGCTGTTCGATGAAGGACATGCCGAGCAGGCTGGTATGCAGCTGGTTCGGCTGGGCCACCGCTCCCTCCACATCGCGCACCACGACGCCGCCGATGCGAATCTCGTCGAAGGTGACGGGTGCGACGAAGCTGCGCCCGTTCGCCGTCGTCACGGGGCGGGTGAAGTCGAGATCCGCATCCCCCAGCCCGATTCGCCGCGCATCGTCATAGCGCAGCAGCACCAGCGACGCGCCGGTGTCGATCAGCAGGCCGACGGCGGTATCGTCGATATCGGCCACGGCCCGGAAATGGCCGTCCCAGGCGCGCATCAGCATGACCTCGGGCCGCAGGCTGGCGGGCTGGGTCTGCTCCTCCACCGGCTGCTGCAGGATCGACAGGGCCAGCAGCTCCCCCTGGTTGCGGAAGCTGTACGTGCCCACGAGGATGATCGCCGTACAGGCCCAGACGATGGGCAGCACGGGCATCCGACCGTTGTGCATGAAACCGCGCGTCACCGCGATGCAGGCGGCGGCGGTGCAGATGCAGACGGTCATCGCGAACTGCGTCACCGGCGACAGCGCGTCGAGCGCGCCGGACACGACAAGGCCGCTGAAGACGACCGCGAACAGCAATGTGATCGGCCAGAACATATCTCGCGTATCCCCAAATCCGCGTGATCTTCGGACCACATTGCGCCATCGGCATCTTAAGGCCAAGTTAATTCGCGATGAATTTCGATCAGTCCCGCAGGCGCGTGGCGCGCCCGCCACGGCGTTTGGGCGCGTGGCGCGCCGCCCGCTCCGGCAACTCTCCCATGATCCGCCGCCGCTCCGCCGGATTGAGTCGCGACCAGCCGCCGATCTCATCGATCGTGCGGTGACAGCCTACGCACAGGCGCGAGGCCGGGTCGATCACGCAGATCTTGACGCAAGGGCTCTCGATCTCGTCGCGCTTCCACACCTCGTCGCTCATCCCGCCCCCATGTGCCGCAGCCGGTCGAGAAAGCCCTGCAGGATATAGGAGGCCGCGACCGCGTCGATCTTCTCGGCCCGCTTGGCGCGCGACGTGTCCGCCTCCAGCAAGGCCCGCTCGGCGGCTACGGTCGACAGCCGCTCGTCCCAGAACCCGATAGGCAGGTCCGTGATGCCAGAGAGGTTGCGCGCGAAGGCACGTGTCGATTGCGCGCGCGGTCCCTCGGAGCCGTCCATGTTGCGCGGCAGGCCCAGCACGATGCCAGCGACGTCACGGCTGGCGGCGAACTCGATCAGAGCGGCGGCGTCGAGCGTGAACTTTTTGCGTCGCACCACCATTTGCGGCGTCGCGACCATGCGCAGCCCGTCCGACAGCGCGACGCCGATCGTCTTGGTGCCCAGGTCGAGCCCCATCAGCGCGCCCGACCGGGGCAGGGCGGCGACCAGCGCCTGGGGCGTGTCCGAGACGCTCACGGCGCACCGCCGATCCGGGCGAGCGCATCCGGGGCGTTCGCGAAAGCGGCGGAGGCCGCGGTACGCGCGGCGTCGGCTTGTCCGCGCTGGCCCTGCACTTCGTAGGCGCGGATCAGGCGCAGCCATTCCTCCAGCGTGCCGCCTTCCGCCTCGAGCCGTGCGGCGAGCCCCGCCACCATGTCGGCGATGCGCGCCTGCTGTTCGGCTTCCGGGGCCGCGGCGATGGCGAGACGGCTGCGATCCTCCGACACGGCCAACGCCAGGTCCTGCGGCAGGTCGCGGGCGGCCAACTCGTCGAAAGCGGCCTCGGCCTCCGCCAACCGGTCCTGCTGCGCCAGCGCACGGGCGAGGTAGTAGGCCGACCACACGTCGCCGGGCAGCGCCTCGACCGCGCGGCCGAGGACGACCTCCGCCTCGGGCGAGACATAGCCGCCCGCGGCGACCACCATGAACTCGCCCAGCGCGGCGAGATCCTCGCCCGCCGGATTTGACTGGAGTTCCACGACCTCCTGCTGGATGGCGCGACCCTCGGCGAAGACGCCGATCTGCATGTAGCTCTGTGCGAGCAGGCGGCGGCCCTGCAGGTCGGTCGGGCGCTCCTCGATGATCTCGCGCAGGCGGCCGAGCAGTTCCGCGTCGCGGTCGGACAGCTCGGGCGGCGGGGTCTCGGCGGCGACGAAGCGCTCAGCGACCTCTTGCGACGGGCGCATCTGCGGCGCCTCTCGTCCGGCCAAGGGCAGGTCGGGGCGCCCGTTCCCACCGATCAGCGCGTAAGTGCCAAGCCCGCCGCCGACGACCAAAGCCGCCACGCCCAGCATCGCGATGCGCGTGACGCCGGCAGGCGCGGTCCCGGCCGAGGCCCGCTCGCGC